>NZ_JAUETR010000002.1:1200000-1500000 GCF_032484785.1 Bradyrhizobium sp. SZCCHNS1050
CTCGGCGGCACCATCGCCTTCGACTGGTCCGCCGAAGGCCTGGTCGTGACGCTGCGCATGAGCCGGGAGCGGATGGCGAATTGAAACGGCGGAGGCGGAAGCTGGCACCGATCGCATGATGGTGGGCACGGCGATTGCGTGCCTTTACGATGGCCGCCGGACTAGCGTGCGCAGAGGCCGGACCAATTGCCTTCCGTGAGATCGGGCTGGGCTGCCCGGATGTCGACCGGCGCGTCCGACGACCATGGAAAGTGTCCGTCGCGATCGGGATAGACCAATTGCAGACATTCGAAACCGTTACCGCCGTAGAACCAGCGGCTCCAGCCGAGATGATTGCGATAGTGCTGTTGCGCGACGGGTAGCAACACGGCGGGGATGTTCTTGAACACATCGCCGGACTCACTGCCGATGGGGATACGCCGTCCCGCTTCGAGTTCATGATACAGATGCCAGAAGACATCCTGAGCGATTTGTCCCCGCAGCGAGAAGACAATCAACTCGGGATGGCCAAACTTCAACCAGAAGCCGGTTGTGTAGGCGAAGCCAGGCCCTTCAGCGTCGGCTCCGACACGAACCGCGAACCAGCCGTGCTCACGAATATTGGCGACGAACTTCCGCTCATGCTCGTCAAGCTTCTCCGGATCAGCATCGAGCGCAGTGTGCATCGGTTGTGCCTCTTACGTTCGTCCAGACGATTCCATCCTGCGAGCTGTCCGTGAGCGCCGGCATTGCGAGCGAAGCGAAGCAATCCAAGGCATCACGCGGACTCTGGATTGCTTCGTCGCTCCGCTCCTCGCAATGACGGAGAGGCCAAGCCTTACTCCGCCGCCATCTGCCTTGGCGCGGGCGGTGGATTGGCGAGGTCGGCGGCGAGCTGGGCGTAGCGCGCCTTGGCGTCCTGCACCGCCTTCTCCTTGACCGGGCCGTAGCCGCGGATCTTGTCCGGCAGCGACAGGAATTCGACGGCGATGTCGACGTTGGCAGGCGACAGCAGGTTCAGCACGGTGGCGACGTCTTTCTCATAGCCGGCGATCAGGTCGCGCTCCATCTTGCGTTCGGCCGCGTAGCCGAAGACGTCCAGTGGTGTGCCGCGCAGGCCCTTCAGTTTTGCCAGCAGGCGGAACATCTTCATCATGCCCGGCCCGAAGCTGCGCTTCTTCGGCCTCCCTTGCGGATCGAGGCCGGAATTGAGGATGGGCGGTGCGAGGTTGAAGCTGATCTTGTAGTCGCCCTCGAACGCGTCATGGAGCTGCTTCTCGAAGCTGCCGTCGGAGAACAACCGCGCCACCTCGTACTCATCCTTGTAGGCGAGCAGCTTGGCATAGTTGATCGCCACTGCGCGCGGCAGCGCCTCGCCGTAGCCGCCCTTGTCGGCGGCTTCGCGCACCTGATCGACCAGCTTGCGGTAGCGCTTGGCGAGCCGCGCATTCTGATAGCCGGTAAGGTACGCCATGCGGTGGGCGATGATCTCGTCGAGCGTCATCGCCTCAAGCGATTTCGGCGGCACCGCCTCGTCCTTGCCGGTCATCATGTCGGCGAGCCGCTCCGGGTTGACCACCGCGAGGCGGCCGAGCCGGAACGCCTCGGTGTTCATCTTGACCGCGACGCCGTTGATCGCGATCGCCTTCTCGATCGCCTCGGCCGACAGCGGCAGCAGGCCCTTCTGGTAGGCGTAGCCCATCATCATCATGTTGGTGGCGATGCTGTCGCCAAGCAGCGCCTCGGCCGGCTTGGTGAAATCGAGGAAGGTCGAGTCCTTGTGCAGCGCCGTTTCCAGCAGGCTCGTCACCTTGCGGTTCTGGAAATTGAAGTCGCGGTTGAGCACGAAATCGGCGGTCGGAATCAGATGGCTGTTGATGACGCCATGGGTGCGCTCGGCATCGCACAGCGTGATCGTCTCCTTGGCACCCGCCACCACCTCGTCGGCGGCGATGACGAGGTCGGCGGTCCCCGTGACGATGCGCGAGCAGGTCACGTCAGCCGTATTCTCGGAGAGGCGCACATGGCTGAGCACCGCGCCGCCTTTCTGCGCGAGGCCCGACATGTCGAGGATCATCGAGGCCTTGCCCTCGATGTGCGCGGCCATGCCGAGCAGCGCGCCGATCGTCAGCACGCCGGTGCCGCCGACGCCGCCGACGGCGACGTTGTAGGGCCGCTCCAGTGACGGCTTGGTCAGCGGTTCCGGCATCTCGCCGATGTCGCCGAGCTCAGCTGGCGCGCGGCTGCGCGGCTTGCCGCCATCGATGGTGACGAAGGACGGGCAGAAGCCCTTCACGCAGGAATAGTCCTTGTTGCAGGACGACTGGTTGATGACGCGCTTGCGGCCGAGCTCGGTCTCCAGCGGCTCGACCGAGATGCAGTTCGACTGCACCGAGCAGTCACCGCAGCCTTCGCAGACGGCCGGATTGATGAAGACGCGGCGCTGCGGATCCTCCATCGTGCCGCGCTTGCGGCGGCGGCGCTTCTCGGCGGCGCAGGTCTGCACGAACACGATGGCCGAGGCGCCCTTGGTCTCGCGCAGCGTCTTCATGACGTTTTCGAGCTCGTCGCGGTGCGCGAGCTTGACGCCGGGCGCGATCGTTTCGGCCGGATAGGCGTCTGGATTCTCCGAGACCAGGTAGATCTCGCGGATGCCCTCGGCATGGAGCTGGAAGGTGATCTGCTGCGGCGACAAATCGCCGTCATGGCGCTGGCCGCCGGTCATCGCGACCGCGTCGTTGTAGAGGATCTTGTAGGTGATGTTGGCCTTGGAGGCGATCGACTGGCGGATCGCGAGGCTGCCGGAATGGAAATAGGTGCCGTCGCCGAGATTGGCGAAGATGTGCTTCTCGTCGGTGAACGGCGCGATGCCGACCCACGGCACGCCCTCGCCGCCCATATGGGTGAAGGTCTCGGTGTTGCGGTTCATCCACAACGACATGAAGTGGCAGCCGATGCCGGCCAGTGCGCGGCTGCCCTCGGGCACCTTGGTCGAGGTGTTGTGCGGGCAGCCCGAGCAGAAATACGGCGTGCGCGCCACCGGCGAGACCAGTTGCATCTGCGAGGCGTCGCGGCCGTTGAACCAGTCGGCCTTGGCGCGCAGCATCGCCTTGATCTCGGGGTTGAGGTCGAGGCGGAGAAGACGCTCGGTGAGCGATGTCGCGAGCGAGGCGACGGAGAGCTCGGTGGCAAACGGCAGGAAGCGCTTGTCGTGGTCGTCCATCTTGCCGACGATGCGCGGGCGGACGTCGTCGCGCCAGTTGAACAGCTCCTGCTTGACCTGGTTCTCGACGATCTCGCGACGCTCCTCGATGATGAAGATCTCCTCGAGGCCGACCGCGAACTGCCGCACGCCTTCCGGTTCCAGTGGCCAGGGCATGCCGATCTTGTAGAGGCGAAGCCCGATCCTGGCGGCGACCTCCTCGGTGATCCCGAGTTCGCGTAGCGCCTGGCGGATGTCCTCATAGCTCTTGCCCGACGCCATGATGCCGTAGCGGGCGTTCGGTGAGTCCATCGTGATGCGGTTGACCTTGTTGGCGCGGGCAAAGGCGATCGCGGCAAAGCCCTTGTAGTCCTGCAGCCGCCGGTCCTGCTCGAAGCGGTCATCCGGCCAGCGCAGATTGAGGCCGCCCGGCGGCATCTCGAAATCGGCGGGGATGACGAACGGCGTCATCTCGTCGTTGAGGTTGATCTCGGCGGTCGTCTCCACCGTCTCGGTGATCACCTTCATTCCGACCCAGCAGCCGGAATAGCGCGACATCGCGATGCCGAGCAGGCCCATCTCGATCATCTCGTGGATCGAGGACGGATAGAGATAGGGCATCAGCGCCGAGATGAAGGCATGGTCGGACTGATGCGGCACGGTCGAGGATTTGGCGCCGTGGTCGTCGCCGGCGAGACAGAGCACGCCGCCGTTCTTGGCGGAGCCGGCCGCATTGCCGTGGCGAAACACGTCGCCGCAGCGGTCGACGCCGGGGCCCTTGCCGTACCAGATGCCGACGACGCCGTCATACCTGCCGCCGGGCGACAGTGCGAGTTGCTGCGAGCCCCAGATCGCGGTCGCTGCGAGGTCCTCGTTCACGCCGGGCTGGAACTTGATGTTGTACTGCTCGAGATGCTTGCGGGCGGAGAACAGCTGCTGGTCGTAGCCGCCGAGCGGCGAGCCGCGATAGCCGGAAATGAAGCCGGCGGTATTCAGCCCGGCGGCGCGGTCGCGCCGGATCTGGGCCATCGGCAGCCGCACCAGCGCCTGGATGCCGGTCAGGAAGATATGGCCGGAGCTTGCGGTGTATTTCTGGTCGAGATTGATCTCGCTCTCGTTGAGTCCCATTCCGCCCTCTTGCCGTGCTTTACCGGGGGGCGCGACTGCCGCCGGCCGGCGGAAGCGCGCGTTCTGCCAATCATTTATGTCTGCTTTTGAAGAATGCGCATCACAAATCTCGTGTGCGCAGGGCAGCCAGCCGAAATCGCAATTTCGTGGCGGGAGCCGGCTGCGGCTTTTGCGGTTTGTGTCGAAAACGGCCACTGCCGCGAAATGGGATGATGCGCACCATGGCTTTGGCGGCTCGGCGGATGGTGACTGAACCGTTGTGGCCGGCGCGATTCCGGCCCGAACGAATTGTGCGATGCGATAAGATCGCCTTCGTTCAGCCCCGATCGTCGCCCGCAAATACGAAGCGCGGCATGTTCCATTTGTAGCGGATCGCGAGCAGCCGGAACGACAGTCCGAGCGCGAAGGTCAGCGCCGTCCACCATCCGCTGGCGATGCCGAGCGACAAGCCGGTCGCATAGACCAGGCCCGTGACGAGGGACACGCTGGCGTAGAGCTCGGCGCGAAACAGCAATGGCACGTCATTGCACAGGATGTCGCGCAGCACGCCGCCGGCGCAGCCCGTGATCATCCCGGCGACGATGACGATGCCGATCGGCACGTTCATCTGCCAGGCGATGTCGCAGCCCGTCATCGTGAACACGACGAGGCCGACCGCATCGAGAACGAGGAACGCCATGGTCAGCCTGTGAACCAGGCGCGCCATGGCGATCGTCACGAACGGCGCCAGCACGGTCAGCAGCAGCAAGGACGGCTGCTCGACCCAGGCAAGCGGATAGTGGCCGAGCAGCACGTCGCGCAAGGTGCCGCCGCCGAGCGCGGTGATCGCCCCCAACAAGCAGACGCCCATCCAGTCCATGCTGCGGCGTCCCGCCGCCAGCGCGGCCGTCATCGCCTGCGCCGCCAGCGCCACCCAGGTCAACAGATGCAACACGCTGTCACCGGGCGGCAGGTTCCACATCGAAGGCTCCAACAAAAGGACGGAGAATCGCAGTGCACGCGAGGCACCTTAGCGCGCGGTGCAACGGATCGACTGGGGATTTCGTAAGGTTTCGCGGAACAGAGCCGGGGCCCGACTGGTTGTCGGGTGACAATCGCAAGGAGGACATCATGGCCAACGAACGGCTCCCGAACGAACGCTATCCCGACGGCATGAACCGGCCGGACATGACGACGCGGCCCGGCATGCCCGGTGCCGACATGACCGGCGCCGACTACGAGCGCGCGGCGCGGACGGACAGCCAGCTGCAGCCCGATCCCGAGTTGAGGGAAGGCTCCGCCTCGACCGGCCGGATCGCAGCGTACGCCCTGGGCATCGCGATCCTGCTCGGCGCCGTGTTCTACGGGCTGAACAACATGTCGATGCGCAACGATCAGGCGAGCACCACGCCGGCCTCGCAATCCGCCTCGACCACCAAAGATAACACCTCGCCCGGCGTGACGACCGGCGCCGCGGGAGATCGCACCACACCGCCGCCGGCGGCCCCGAGCGACAAGCCCAACGCCGTCAAATAATCTCGCGGACGGCAATCAGCGGTCCCACTCCTGGGCGGCGGGTGAGCAATCACCCGCCGCCGTTTTTTGGCGAGTCCTCCAACAAATTACGCGAAGCGTGCGAGGGCCGCCATGGAACCATAGCAGCGCGAACCGGTTGGCTCATTGACACTCTCACCCAGGAGATACGTAATGAAAGCTCTCTCCATAGCTATCGCAGCCGCGGCAAGCACGCTGGCCGTGACCGCCGCTTCGGCGGCACCGATCTCTCCCGCAGCCTCGGCGGTCCCGCAACGAGACATCCAGAACGTCCGGATGGTCTGTAACGAGGAAGGCCGCTGTTGGCGCGAGCGCAGTGAACGCCGCGTCATCATTCAAGGCGAAGATCGCGATTCCTACGCGTACGCTCCGCGTGAGCGCTACATCGAGCGGCGCGGCTACGAAGACCGCGGCGGCATCGGCTTCCGCGCCCCGGGCGTCAGCGTCGGCATCGGAACGGATCGCTACTAAGCGATTTCAGCAAATCAGACTGAAAAGCCGCGGCAGAGTCCGCGGCTTTTCTACAGGCGGATGAGATCAGAATCTGCGGGAGGACGGGCGCGCAGCCTGATCTCAACCGAAGAGCTTGTTCAGCTCGCCCCCGGGATAGCCGTTGGCCAGTTCGGTGAAGGTGCCCTGCTCGGCCATCTCCTTGGCCGCCCGGACGAAGCCGGCCCAGGCCACCCGCGCCAGCGAACCGCCGACGCTGATGCGGCGCACGCCGAGCTCGGCGGCCTGGCTCAATGACAGACCCGACGCGCCGATCAGCAGGTTCACAGGCTTGGGCGCCACCGCTTTGACGACAGCCGTGATCTCCTCGACCGTCTTGATCCCCGGAGCGTACAGACAATCCGCGCCGGCCTCGGCATAGGCCGCGAGGCGATCGGTCACGAGCTTGAGGTCGGGCTTGCCCCAGAGAAACGCCTCGCAGCGGCCGGTCAGCAGCACGTCCCCACCGCTTGCATCGATCGCCTGACGTGCGGCGCGGATGCGCGTAACCGCCAGTTCGCGCGCGTAGAGCGGATCATCCTTGTCACCCGTGGAGTCCTCGATCGACAGACCGGCGACGCCGGTGGCGACCGCGCGCGTGACGTTGGCGGCCACGCCCTCGGGGGCATCGGCGAAGCCGCCCTCGAAATCGGCGTTGACGGGAATGTCGACCGCCGCGGACAGCGCCTCCAGATGCGCGAGCATCTCGTCGAGCGTCGTGCCGGTGTCCGCCTTGCCGATCGACCACGCGAAGCCGGCGCTGGTCGAGGCGACCGCGTTGAAGCCGAGATGTTGCAGCATTTTGGCCGTGCCGGCATCGAACGGGTTCGGCAGCACGAAGCAGCCGGCCTCGTGCAGCTTGCGAAAGGCCGCGCGCTTGTCCGCCGTGTTGATCAACGTCATGTCATCCTCCCATGCATCCTCGCGTTGCGGCAGCATAGAGCCGCGATCATTGCGCCGCCACGACGTTGCGCAAGAATGTTCGCTCTTCGCCCAGAATGAGCTTGTGCTCCTCGGCCAGCGCAAAGTTCGCCCGGCCCTCGGCATCGCCGCGCAAGGCTGTACGATAGCGCTCGTAAGCTGCGAGACTGTCGAATGAAATCAGGCCGTAGGCGATGTCGTTGGTGCCTTCATGAGGCATGAAATAGCCGATCAGGTCGCCGCCGCAACGGGGGATGATCGACAGCCAGCGCCTGGCATAGGCCTCGAACACGTCGCGCTTGAACGGATCGATGCGATAGCGGATGAAGACGGTGATGGTCATGACAACCTCCGGTGAGTTCTGTATCGTCGACACTATCCGCTTGCCGGGCGAGAATGCTTCGGCTAGCATCGAAGTATGAAATCAGGTCCGGACATTGCGATGGTGGCGGCGCTGGTCGGCGATCCCGCCCGCGCCAACATGCTGACTGCGCTGCTCTCGGGCCGTGCGCTGACCGCGACCGAGCTCGCCCAGGAAGCGGGCGTGACGCCGCAGACGGCGAGCTCGCATCTTGCCAAGCTCGAAGGCGGCGGCCTGGTCGAGCCGGAGAAGCAGGGCCGCCACCGCTACTACCGGCTCGCCGATCCCGATGTCGCCGACGTGCTGGAGAAGCTCGCCGGCCTTGCCGCGCGCGCCGGCCACATGCGGGTGCGCACCGGGCCGAAGGAGCCGGAGCTGCGGCGAGCACGCATCTGCTACGACCATCTCGCCGGCGATCTCGGCGTGCAGATGCTCGACAGCATGACGAGGCAGAAGCTGGTCCGCCGGCGCAAGCAGGAGATCGTGCTGACCGAGGACGGCAAACATTTCCTGTCGCAGCATTTGCGGATCTCGCCGGAAATGCTGGCGCATCCGCGCCGGCCCGTGTGCAAGGCCTGCCTCGACTGGAGCGCGCGGCGGCATCATCTCGCCGGCACGCTCGGCGCAGCGTTGATGAAGCGCTTCACCGAGCTGAAATGGGCGGCGCGCGATGCCACCCCAGGCAGTCGCGTGGTCAATTTCAGCCGCGCCGGCGAAAAGCATTTCGCGGCGCTGTTCGGTCCGGCCGAAGACTGACGATCACGCGCTCTTTATCGCAGCGCGGCCCTCGTGCCTTGCGGCCAAGGCGAACGCGGGGCACGGCGTGACGGTTGACGACCATCTCGTGACGTCCGTCGTGGAGTCTTCATGTCCCGTTTCGCTGTCGCCTTCTGTGCCGCCCTGCTCGCCCTCGCCCCGACTGTCGCCCCGGCGGCGGAGGCACCGCGCGAGCCCTATGGCATCAATCTCGAAGGTTTCCCCTATCCGTATCCGGTCAGCCTGCTGCCCCTGGTCAATGACGGCGAGCAGCTGCGCATGGCCTATATGGATGTGGCGCCGGCGCAGCCGAACGGCCGCGTTGCCCTGCTGCTGCACGGCCGCAACTTCCCCTCGAGCTACTGGGCGCCCGTGATCAAGACACTGACCGACGCCGGCTTCCGCGTCGTGGTGCCCGACCAGGTCGGCTTCGGCAAATCATCCAAGCCTGCAGGCGAGCTGCATTTCGACACGCTGGCGCGCAACACCATGACGCTGCTCGATCACCTCGGCATCGCCAAGGCGGATATCGTCGCGCATTCGATGGGCGGCATGCTGGCCGTGCGCATCGCCCGCGCCTATCCCGACCGCGTCGCGCATCTCGTGCTGACCGCGCCGATCGGGCTCGAGGACTATCGCGTCTACGTGCCGCCGATCCCGTCGGAAAAGATCATCGAGAGTGAGGACCGGCTGACGGCGGACGGCTATCGCAAGCAGCTGGAGACCAACTACGCGCTGAAGCTGCCGCCGGAGCAGGTCACGCCGTTCATCGATGCACGCTTCAACCTGAAGCAAAGCGCCGACTATTCGCGCTGGCTGAAGAGCTTCGTCAGCTCCTATCAGATGATCTACCGCGAGCCGGTGGTGCACGAGATCCCGCTGCTGACGCAGCCGACGCTGTTCATCATGGGCGCGGACGATCACAACGCGCCGGGGCGGCCCAACGCGCCCGAGGCCTTGAGAGCGAAGATGGGCCAGAACGCCGAGCTGGCAAAGGGCCTGGCAAGCCGGATGGGCGATGCGCGCGCCGAGGTGGTCGCCAATGCCGGCCACCTCGTCTTCCTCGATGCGCCGGACAAATACGACGCACTGCTGCTGGGCTTCCTCGGCAGGTGAAAGCAAACAATGAGCGACAGGGATCGCGCCACGCCGACCCCTGCCGTGTTGCGGTCACACGTCTGAAACTGCGCTTTCTCGCAATGCGGCTGCGCCGATCACCAATGGTGGCGGCGATGCCAATGGCGGTGCCAGTGCCGATGATGGTGGCGCCAGCCCCAATGACGGCGCCGCCAACCCCAATGCCGCCGGCGCCAGCCCCAATGGTGTCCGTGACCATGGTGTCCGTGATGATGACCGTGATGCCCCCAGCGAACCTGCTCCGGCGCGAGCCGGTCGGCCTCATCCTGCGAACCGACCGCGGGCTCGACGTGCTGATCCCTGGCTGAAGGCGCCGCCTCGTTCAGCGGCAATGGCGCGAGCGGCGCAGCGACTGCATCGGTGGTGCGGAGCACGGCGCCGGCCGCCGCCGCGCAGCCGACCCCCAATGCCAGCTTGAGGAAGTTCCGTCGTTCCATCGCACGCCTCCATGATGCACGAGCCAGGGCATGAAGGGAGTATTCGACCGATCACCTGAACGTGAGCTGAACTGGCGCGTGCCTGCGGCACAACCATGGCTCTGCCACCTTCGCCGATCTTGGTACGCGCCGCCGGCCGATCACTCCTCGACCGCCTGCGCCAGTACGAAGATTTCGCGCGTCCGCGTCACGTCGGGCCAGTCGCGATTGAAGTCGGCGATCAGGCGCTTCATCTCGTCGCCGCCGACGGCGCGCTCCATCGCATCGATGGCATCGAACTGATACATCGCCTGATGCACCGCCGGGTCAGCGAGGCTCCAGACCCGCCACGCCTTGCGCACGCCAAAACTCCTGATCGCGTCGGGCAGATGAACGTCGCGATACCAGCGATCGAACTCATCGCGCCGGGCGGGATCAGGCAGGGTCGCGCGAACGACGAAAATGGCTGACGGCATCGAGTTTCCTCCGGACCATGTTGGTGTTGCCGCGGAGTCTACCTGCAATCGGCCGCTCAGCGAAACCCTGCGGCCAGGCCGACCACCTGCCCGTCGAGCCCGTTGAAGCCGTGATGGCCGCGCGCCTGACAGGGATCCCCCGCCTCCGCGCCGCCCGACAGCCACTTCACCCGCGCGCGGCCGCCCGACCATCTGATGAATGGATCGACGCCCGCCGGCAGCGTGAACTTGCAGCCGTCACTGGTGTGATGAATGACCAGCGTCCGCGGCAAGGCGGAGGGCGAGCCCAGGATCGACATCACGTTCGAGGAGCTGCCGGACTCCGAGCTGAGGAAGCCCGAAGTCAGCACCAGCGCATCCGGCCGGGCACCGCGGGCAATGCCTTCCGCGGCGCGCAACGTGCCTCGGCTGGTCCCGATCACCGTCACCGGCCGCTTGATCGCGGCCATGTAGTCCACCGCGGCCTTCAAATCGGTGCTGGCGTCCGCGACCATGACGGCGAGCCCGCGGGCGGCATAGGCGTTGCGCGTGCGCACCAGCTGGTTGCCGAGCAGGCCGTGAATGTCGCCGCGATCGCCGACATTGATGGCGCCGTCGCCGCCGGGCAGCAGGATCACGCTGGCGCGCACCAAGGCCGGCCTGATCAGGGCGACGCGGGAGCCGCCGATCGTCACGGTCTCATCGGCGCCGGCGGCTTGAGCGGCGGCGGCCGATATCATCAGCGCCATGCAGATGCGCACGATGAAAAAACGCGACCTCGCCGTCGTCTCGATCATTGGAGCCTCCCCCGCGCCGACTCGCGCGATGACGGGAGACTATCAGAATCAACGAGGCCCGGAGTGCCTAGGAGTCCGGGCCTCGTCACCTCGCGACCTCGCGCGAGCGAGGCCGGTCGGTATTTGATGAAATCTAGCGCCGGTTCACACGGGTCGCATTGAGCTGGCTCAAAACGTCAGTAGCAGCGGGTGATCGTGACGGAGTGATCGCCGCCGCGGCGTCCCGGCACCGTCACGGTCTGCATCGGGCAGCTCGACACATAGGGGCGATCCGACGGCACGACGTTCGGCGGAAAGCGGTGGACCCAGTCCCACGGGACGTCGTAGGTATAGGTGTAGCGCACATCGGCCGATGTGTGCTCGGGGATCTGCTGCGGCACGGGCTCGCCATAGCCGCCATAGGCGAACGCGCCGGCAGCCGGCAGATAGGAACGATAGCCGCGGTGGTGGTGACGGACGAAGGGCCGCACGCCAGGCGCCGGCGGGACGACTTGGCTTGCCCCCGCCTGACCGGCGGCCACGGGCGCAGCCACGGCAACGCCAGACCGGGCCGACGCGGCCTCGGAGGAGAACACCAGCGCGGCGGCGGCCGCGCAGACGACCAGAACTCTGGAATTCCGATATGCCGATGTTCTAACAGCCATGATACGCGACCCTACTCTTCTGACCCATCAGCGATCGACAAAGGCTAGGCCAGCGGCCCAGTTCCCGCAAACCCTTCGTTAAAGGTTAGTTAAGCCGTAAGCTTAACGCCAGGGGCGAAAACGGCGCAGATTGCCGCGCCGATCCGGCGGCAGCGCGCGGCGGCCGCCAGACTTCGTCAAATACGACGGCGACCCGCCGTGCGCCGCCCTCCCTGCTCTTCAACCGCCGCTCACAGCGGCAGATTGTCGTGCTTCTTGGCCGGCATCTCCATCTTCTTGTCACGCAGCATGGCGAGCGCACGGGCGATGCGGCGGCGGGTGGAGTGGGGCATGATGACGTCGTCGATGTAGCCACGCTCGGCAGCGATGAACGGCGACAGGAAGCGGTCCTCGTATTCCTTGGTGCGCGCGGCGATCTTCTCCGGATCCGCCATGTCGGCGCGGAAGATGATCTCGACGGCGCCCTTGGCGCCCATCACCGCAATCTGCGCCGTCGGCCAGGCGTAGTTCATGTCGGCGCCGATCTCCTTGGACGCCATGACGTCGAAGGCGCCGCCATAGGCCTTGCGGGTGATCACGGTGACGAGCGGCACCGTGCATTGCGAGTACGCGAACAACAGCTTGGCGCCATGCTTGATCAGGCCGCCATATTCCTGCGCGGTACCCGGCAGGAAGCCCGGCACGTCGACGAAGGTGACGATCGGGATGTTGAAGGCGTCGCAGAAGCGGACGAAGCGCGCGGCCTTGCGCGAGGCGTCGCTGTCGAGCACGCCGGCCAGCACCATCGGCTGGTTGGCGACGAAGCCCACGGTGCGGCCGGCAATGCGGCCGAAGCCGGTCACGATGTTCTTGGCGAAGCCTTCCGCGATCTCGAAGAAGTCGCCCTCGTCGACGACCTTCAGGATCAGCTCCTTCATGTCGTAGGGCTTGTTCGGATTGTCCGGGATCAGCGTGTCGAGCGACATGTCGACGCGCTCGATGTCGTCGAAGCTCGGCCATTCCGGCACGCCGTCGGAGTTGTTCGACGGCAGGAAGTCGATGAGGCGCCGCATTTGCAGCAGGGTCTCGACGTCGTTGTCGAAGGCGCCGTCGGCGATCGAGGAGCGCGTCGCATGCACCGAGGCGCCGCCGAGCTCCTCCGCGGTCACGACCTCGTTGGTGACGGTCTTCACGACATCCGGGCCGGTCACGAACATGTAGCTGGTGTTCTTCACCATGAAGATGAAGTCGGTCATCGCCGGCGAATACACGTCGCCCCCGGCGCACGGGCCCATGATCACCGAGATCTGCGGGATCACGCCGGACGCCAGCACGTTGCGGCGGAACACGTAGGAATAGCCCGCGAGCGCCGCGACGCCCTCCTGGATGCGGGCGCCGCCGGCGTCATAGAGGCCGATGATCGGCGCCCTCGCCTTCATCGCCATGTCCTGCAGCTTGGTGATCTTCAGCGCGTGGGTCTCGGACAAAGAGCCGCCGAACACCGTGAAGTCCTTGGCGAACACAAAAGTCTTGCGGCCGTTGACGGTGCCCCAGCCGGTGACGACGCCATCGCCCGGGACCTTGGTCTTCTCCATCCCGAACTCGGTCGAACGGTGCTCGACGAACATGTCGAACTCCTCGAACGAGCCCTTGTCGAGCAGCAGCTCGATGCGCTCCCGCGCCGTCAGCTTGCCGCGTGCGTGCTGCGCCTCGATGCGCTTCTCGCCGCCGCCGAGCTTGGCGCCTTTGCGCCGCTCCTCGAGGGTGTCCAGGATGTCCTTCATGCGCTTCCCGCCCGTTCCCGATGTCGTGACTGTTGGCGGCCTTCTATCACGGCTATTTCGGAGCCGGAAAGCCGCTTTCGGCCGTGCCGCCCCTCCTCCCACAGTTCGGAATTGGAAGCAGAATCATGGATATGGCCGCTCAACCGGATCTGGTCACTGAGCCTTCCGGCACATCCCATGGCGCCGTCCATGGCGGCCCGCGCCTGCTGCTGCGGCTCGAAGGGCTGGCGCTGGCCGCCGGCGCAGCCGCCTTCTATGCCCACCAGGGCGGGTCGTGGTGGCTGTTCGCGGCGCTGTTTCTGGCCCCGGACACCAGCTTCGCGGCCTATCTCGGCGGACCGCGCGTCGGCGCGGTCGTCTACAATGCCGTCCACAGCACGCTGGCGCCCGCCGCCCTGCTCGCCCTCGGACTCCTGGCCGGACAACCGCTGGTCACGGCGATCGCGACCGTCTGGCTTGCCCATGTCGGCGTCGACCGCCTCGCCGGCTACGGTTTGAAATACGCCGACGGCTTCGGCTTCACCCATCTCGGCCGGATCGGACGGCGCGTCCCCTGCACGCCCCGGATCAGGGCGCGGCCGACGGCAGCTCCCGGTTCGGCGTCGCCGCGGCCGGCTTGTCGCGGGTGAAGAACCGGATCACCACGACGAAGAACACCGGTACCCAGAGCACCGCGAGGAAGGTCGCCGTGATCATGCCGCCGAGCACGCCCGTGCCCAGCGCCTGCTGGCTCGCGCCACTCGCCCCCGTGGCGATCACCAGCGGCACGACACCGAGGATGAAGGCCAGCGACGTCATGATGATCGGCCGGAAACGCAGCTCGCAGGCGGTGACGGTGGCCTCGATCAGCGGCATCCCGCGCGCCCGCAGGTCCTTGGCGAACTCGATGATCAGGATCGCGTTCTTCGCCGACAGGCCGATGATGGTGATGACGCCGACGGTGAAATAGACGTCGTTCGGCAGGCCGCGCAGCCAGGCCGCGGCGACCGAGCCGATCAGGCCGAGCGGCACGGCGAGCATGACCGCGAACGGGATCGCCCAGCTCTCGTACAGCGCGGCGAGGCAGAGGAAGACGAACAGGATCGACAGCCCGAGCAGGAACGCGGCCTGCGATCCCGCAAGCTTCTCCTGCAGCGACTGGCCGGTCCAGGCGTAGCCGAAGCCCTTCGGCAAGGTGCCCATCAGCCGCTCCATCTCGGCGATCGCGTCGCCGGAGGTGTAGCCCGGCTTGGGATTGCCGGTGATGCGGACCGACGGGTAGCCGTCGAAGCCGACGACCTGGGTCGGCCCGACCACCCATGACAGGCGGGCGAAGGAGGAGAACGGCACCATCTCGCCGGCCGTGTTGCGCACGCTGTAGGTCAGCAGGTCCTCCGGCTTGAGGCGCTTGTCCTCATTGGCTTGCACGATCACGCGCTGCATGCGGCCGAGATTGAGGAAGTCGTTGATGTAGCTCGAGCCGAGGCTCGTCGACAGCGCGCCGTTGATGGCCGCGAAGGTGACGCCGAGCGCGGCCGCCTTGGCACGGTCGATCTCGAGACGGACCGAGGGCGCCGGCGGCAGCCCCTCGACGCTCAGCTTGCCGAGCACGGGCGAGTTCGCCGCGGCCGCAAACAGCGTATCCTTGGCCGCCATCAGCGCATCGTAGCCGCGCTGCGAGCGATCCTGCAGGCGGAAACTGAAGCCGGAGGTGTTGCCGAGATTGTCGATCGGCGGCGGCGCCAGCACCGACACCTCGGCATCACGGATTTTCGCGAACTCCGGATTGAGCTTGGCGATCAGGGCGTCCGCGCTCTGGGCCTTGTTGCGCTCCGACCAGTCCTTCAGCGTCACGAAGGCCTGCGCGGTGTTGGCGCCCTGGCCGTAGAAGCTGAAGCCGGCGACGAACGACACCGTGTCGATGCCGGGCGTCGCGACCAGCTTCTCGTTGACCTCCTGCAAGATGTCGAGGGTCCGGTTGGCGCTGGCATCGGCGGGCGCCAGCACGTCGACCATGACGAAGCCCTGGTCGTCCACCGGCAGGAAGCCGCCGGGCATGCGCCAGAACGAATAGCCGAGCCCCGCCAGGATCAGTGCATAAACGATCATGAAGCGTCCGGCGCGCGCCACGATCCAGCGCGTCGCCTGGCTGTAGCGGTTGGTCGCCGCGGCAAAGCGGCGGTTGAACCAGCCGAAGAAGCCGCGTGCGGCGTGGCCGTGCCCCTTCTCGATCGGCTTCAGCAGGGTCGCGCACAGCGCGGGCGTCAGCGACAGCGCGAGGAACGCCGAAAAGCCGATCGACACCACCATGGCGGCGGAGAACTGCTGATACATGATGCCGACCGAGCCCGGGAAGAAGGCCATCGGCACGAACACGGCCATCAGCACCAGCGTGATGCCGATCACCGCGCCGGTGATCTGATCCATCGCCTTGTCGGTCGCCTCGCGCGGCGGCAGCCCCTCTTCCGCCATGATGCGTTCGACGTTCTCGACCACGACGATGGCGTCGTCCACGAGGATGCCGATCGCGAGCACCATGCCGAACATCGTCAGCACGTTGATGGAGAACCCGAGCGCGAGCAGCACGCCGCAGGTTCCGAGCAGTGCGATCGGCACCACGATGGTCGGGATCAACGTGTAGCGGATGTTCTGCAGGAACAGGAACATCACCAGGAAAACCAGCACGACGGCCTCGCCCAGCGTCATCAGCACCTTCTTGACGGAGGCCGCGATCACCGGGGTCACGTCGTAGGAGACTTCGTACTTCACGCCCGGGGGAAAGAACGCGGCAAGCTCCTCCATCCGCGCCTTGACTGCCTTGGAGGTGGCGAGCGCATTGCCGGCCGGCGCCAGTTGCACCGCGACCGAGGCGGCGGGCTTCCCGTTGAGCCAGGACGAGAACGCATAAGAGAGACCGCCGACCTCGATGCGCGCGACGTCCGCAAGCCGCACGGCCGAGCCATTCAGGTTGGCGCGCAGCACAATGTTGCCGAACTCCTCCGGCGACTCGAGCTGGCCCTTCACCAGCACGGTGTTCTGCACCCGCTGGCGGGTCGGCGACGGCTGCACGCCGAGCTGGCCGGAGGCGACCTGCGCGTTCTGCGCCGCGATCGCCTGATCGACGTCCTGCGGCGTGAGGCCGAGGCCGAGCAGCTTGTCGGGATCGAGCCAGATGCGCATCGCGCGCTCGGTGGCGAACAGCCGCGCACGGCCGACGCCGGGCAGCCGGCGCAGCTCGGGCAGCACGTAGCGCGTCGCGACGTCGCCGAGCCCGATCTCGTCGAGACTGCCGTCGGTCGAGGTCAAGGTGACGAATTGCAGGATGGCGCTGCTCGCCTCGAGAATGACGATGCCCTGCTGCCGCACCGCCTCGGGCAGGCGCGGCTCGATGCGCTTGATGCGGTTCTGGACGTCGACGGAGGCGAGGTCGATGTCGGTGCCCGGCTTGAACGAAGCGAGGATCTCGACCTCGCCGGTGGTGTCGCTGGTCGATTCGTAGTTCAGGATGCCGGCGGCGCCGTTCAGCTCCTCCTCGATCAGGCGCGTGACGCTGTAATACAGGTTCTCGGTCGACGCGCCGGGATAGGCGGTCGAGATCGAGATCGAGGGCGGCGCGATGATCGGATACTGCGCGACGGGCAGGAACGGAATCGACAGCACGCCGGCCAGGCAGATGAAGATCGCCACGACCCAAGCAAAGATCGGACGTGCGATGAAGAAGCGCGACATGACAACCTCCGGGCCGTGACTGCGTCAGTTCGAGGCGGACGGCTTGTCGGAGCCGGAAACCTTCCAGGGCACGGCTGTGACGGCACTGCCGGGCGCCACCTTCTGGACGCCGTCGACGACGACGCGCCAGCCGGGCTTGAGGCCATCCTCGATCAGGACGCCGGAGGCGAGCGTGCGCCCGGAACGTACCGGCTGAAGGGTGGCGCGGCCTTCGTCATTGACGACATAGACGGCGCTGCTGCCCGACGTCGTGCGCTGCACAGCCTGCGCCGGGACCACGATGCCGTTGGTATCGATCGCCTCCTCGATCTGCACCCGGACATACATACCGGGCAGCAGCTCGCCTTCGGGATTCGGAAACTCGCCGCGCAACGTCACCTTGGCGGTGCCCGGATCGACGCTGACGTCGGAGAACAGCAGGCGCCCTGCATGCTTGTAGATTGAGCCGTCGTCCAACACGAGGCGGACGCGCGCCGCGTCGGGCGCAACGCTCTTCAGCCGCCCTTCCGCGAGATCGCGCCGCAGTTCGTTCAGCTCGGCAACCGACTGGGTGAAGTCGGCATAGACCGGATCGAGCTGCTGGATGGTGGCGAGATGAGTCGTCTCGTTGGGATTGACCAGCGCGCCTTCGGTGACCAGCGCACGGCCGATGCGGCCGCTGATCGGCGCGCGCACCGTCGCCCAATCAAGATTGAGCTGCGCCTGCGCGACCGCGGCCTTCTGGGCCGCAACGTCGGCCTCGGCCTGGCGCTCGGAGGCAACCGCGAGCTCGTACTGCGCCTGGGACGTGGCCTGGCCGGTCAACAAGGTCTTGAGGCGGTCTTCCTGGCGATCGGCCTGATAGAGCACGGCCTCCGCCTTGGCGAGCGCAGCGCGAGCCTTGTCGAGCTCGACCTGGAACGGCGCCGGATCGATCCGGTACAGCACGGCGCCTGCCTCGACGAGCGCGCCCTGCTGGAAGCTGCGCTCGACCACGATGCCGCTGACGCGCGGCCGCACCTCGGCGATCCGCATCGACGTGATCCGCCCCGGCAGGTTCTTGGTCAACGTCACCGGCGCCGCTTCGACCGTGATCACGCCGACCTCGGGCGGGCTCGACGCTTGGGAGGCACCGGAGCCGTCACGGTCGCTGCACGCTGCAAGCGTGAGAAACGAGACCGCACAGATCGTCGCGCCGGCCGAACGGATCAATTGCTCTCTCAGCATGAAGTCCATCTTGTTACGTCGCCGGCGCGCATGGATGCTGGACGATTATCGAGGACATCGGATCGCCGAGGATCCGCCGCCCGTCTTCCAGATCGTCGCTCACCAACTCGGCGCGTCGTATGCCACCGTCGCGAGCCGGCGAACGTTCGTGCGCTCCTCATAGGCGAACTGATAGCTGCAATCCAGAATTTTTCCGCAACATGCGGCGACTGCGACAACTGCGCACCATGTATCATCGCAGACGTCTGCAAGGATGCTGGGCGATATGTCGCGCTTTGCTTCCCGGGCGTTGATGCGGAGTCCGAAAGGCACGAAGAATCCGCAACGACACCGAAAGGATAATGGATCACCCACAAGTCGGATCACGCGACGCTGACGGTCGATGATCGCCTCGTCCTGATCACGTTACCGGGCGCAGAGGCCGCGATCGCCAAACGGTCGCACGAGCGCCGCGTGATCAGCATACCGCTCTCCGCCGGGCTGCCCGCCCGAGCAACGCACATGCCCCCTCGATCCGTTGTCCACCATGCATCTCACGGGATGGTTTGACAGCGCCATGATCGCTCGTTCTACTTGGTTGCAAAGCCGCGCCACAAGCGGCGAGCCAGGAGGACGGTCATGGAGCGACACCATGGTAGCGCGCCGTTGGCGCTTGCCGCGCGCGCCTGTTTCTGTCTCAGACGCGTATCGCAGACCACCGCTGGACCAGCGCGGCGTTCGGGAGCAACGGCGATGGTCATGATGCTGCTCGCTGCACTCGGTCCTGGGCTCGGCGGCAGCGCTAGCGCGCAAGGCATCACCAAGGACGTGCCCGCCCGGGTCGAGATGTACCCGATCCCCTCGCTGACCCTGTCCGACCGGCAGTTCCTCTCCGGCGACGACGGCGGCAAGCCGGTTACAGTGGTCGGCGAAATGCGCGTGGCGCAGGGCAGCGGCAGGCTGCCGGTCGTGGTGCTGATGCACGGCTCGGGCGGCGTCGGCGCCAACATCGCGGCGTGGGGCCGCACGTTCAACGCGATGGGCATCTCGACCTTCGTGATCGACGGCTTCACCGGGCGCGGCATCACCGCGACCAGCACCAACCAGGCCCAGCTCGGCCGGCTGAACCTGATCATGGACATCTATCGTGCGCTGGACGTGCTGGCGAAGCATCCGCGCGTCGATCCCGAGCGCATCGTGCTGATGGGCTTTTCACGCGGCGGACAGGCGGCGCTGTATGCGAGCCTCCAGCGCTTCCACAAGCGCTGGAACAATTCCGGGCTGCAATTTGCCGCCTACATCCCGTTCTATCCGGACTGCTCGACGACCTATCTCGGTGAGACCGACGTCGTGGCGCGGCCGATCCGGATCTTTCACGGCGGACCGGACGACTACAATCCGGTGCGGACCTGCAAGGCCTATGTCGAGCGGCTGAAGGCAGCGGGCCGCGACGTCGCGCTGACCGAATATCCGGACTCGCCGCACGGCTTCGATCTCGGCCTGCTCGGCGCCAACATGCTCGCCGTCGCGCCGAAGGCGCAGACCGTGCGCAACTGCCACATCAAGGAGAGCGACGGCGGGATGCTGATCAATGCCGACACGCAGCAGCCCTTCACCTATCAGGACGCCTGCGTCGAGTTCGATCCGCATGTCGGTGGCAACCCCGCCACCGCGGAGGCCGCCCGCCAGGCGGTGACGGATTTCCTGCGCGCACTGTTCAAACTGTCGTGAGCAAAAATAGAACGATTTGGATCAATTCTTGAGGTGACAGGTCGAACGCATCGGGTCTTGCTGCGTTGTCGCTCACTTTTCGACGATGAAACGGAGCCCGATGATGCGCGCCTCTCGCCTTGCGATCCCAACTTTGCTGACCGCCCTCGCCTTGGGCGGCGCGGCCCATGCGGCGCCTGCCGCGCCGTTCCGGGGGCTGGAGGGCTCCTGGACCGGCGGCGGCGTGATCAGCATGTCCGACGGCAACCAGGAGCGGCTGCGCTGCCGCGCGGCCTATGACGTCGGCGGCGCCGGCGAGCAGCTCCGGCTCAACATCCGCTGCGCGAGCGACAGCTACAACATCGACCTCTCCAGCGACGTCGCCTATCGCGGCGGCGAGATCTCGGGGCAATGGAGCGAATCGAGCCACAACGCATCCGGCACGATCGAGGGCCGCGCGGTCGGCAACCGCATCGAAGCCCAGGCGCGCGGGCAGACGTTTTCCGCCGGGCTGTCGCTGACGACGCAGGGACGCCGGCAGACCGTGTCGATCCGCCCGGCGGGCACGGAGATCAGGGGCGTCGACCTGGAGCTGGCGCGGAGATAGGCCACCAACATTTCCGCGTCATTGCGCGCGAAGCGGCGAAGCGAAGCGATCCCGAGTCCCTCGATGACTCTGGATTGCTTCGTCGCTTCGCTCTTCGCAATGACGACAGTGTCCTGGTCTTCGAGGAACTCACGTTCGCTGGTCCCGGATATCGCTGCGCCCATCCGGGCTACGCCACGACATCACGGCAGTTCGATTCACACCGCGCCGATGTCTTTCAGGCAAGCCTGCGTCAGCGTCATCCGAGCCTCGACGTGGCGCGGCTCAGGGCAGTCCATGTTGAGCGCGAACACGGTCGGCTGATCGCCCTTGTCGACCCAGCCGACCATCCAGCCAAGCGCCCCCTGCTCCTTGCCGAGCAGTCCGGACTTGAAGTGAATGACGGCATCGCCGACCTTGGTCACGGGGATGATGTCGCGGGTCAGATCCTGGCTGCGCTTGGAGACCTGAAGCGCGCCACGCCTGAGGCGATCGATGAAATCGACCTGCTCGACGGGATCGATGCGAAGCGCGCCGGTCAGCCAGAACTGGTCGATGCCGCCGCCGATGTCGTGATTGCCGTAGTCGAGCTCCTCGAGATATGTCTGCATCCGCTCAGCGCCGATGCGGCGCGCGATCTCCTGATAGACCGGCACGGCGGAGACCGCGATCGCGCTGCGCAAGGTGTGATCCTTGTTCCAGGCCTCGATAGATCTCGTGACGCCATCCCATTTGAACACGTCCTTGTCGGGATCCTCGACGACGCCCGTCTCCAGCGCGATCAGCGAGTTCGCGATCTTGAAGGTCGAGGCCGGCAGCCTTGCCTCGCCGGAGCGATCGGTGTCGCTGGCGATGACGAGATATTCCTCGACCTTGTAGGCCAGAAAAGTCCCCTTGGTGCCTTCGTCGGTGAAGCGCTTGGCGAGATCGCTGCGGATATCGTTGCGCGGCGGCGCGACATGCGCGAATGAACGTCCGGGCAGCAGGCTGGCGCCGGTCATCAGGGCGAGCACGTGGCGGCGGCTCATCATGGGCATCGCGAATTTCTCCGTCGTCGTCGGCTCCTCCCTATCACAGGGCGGTGACGACCGACGCATGACGGAGATCACAAATGCGGCGCGCTCAGCGCATCGGCCGCGACAGGTTGAGCACGAACACCAGCACCTCGGCGACGGCCTTGTAGAGCTCCTCCGGGATCTCGTCGCCGAGCTCGACATTGGAGAGCGCGCCGGCCAGCACCTCGTTCTCCTCGATCGGGATGTCGTGCGCCTTCGCGACCTCGATGATCTTGGCGCCGATCGTGCCCTTGCCCTTGGCGACGACGCGCGGCGCGCCCTGGCCCTTGTCATAGTGCAAGGCGACGGCGAGCTGGGTCTTGTTGGCGGCCTTCACCTCGATGCTCATAGCGCGCGATCCAGGAAATGGCCGGCCCTGGGCGGCATCGCCGCCGGCGGCGCGCCGTCCTGCACCACGAGATCGCCCGGCGAGAGCTCGGCACGGCTGAGGGCCTGGCTCAGTTCGGAGAGACCGGCCCGCAAGCGCGCGGCGGTGACCGGACGCTCGGCCCACATCCGCACGGAGGTGCGCTCGGCGCTGAAGCTGATCATCGCATGCACCGGGCCGGCCGGCTCGACGTCGAGCGAGAAGCGCGCCCGCCAGACGCGCTTGGCGGCGTCCGGCGATTGCGTGCCGCCGTCGCGCGAGATCTCGAACTGCGCCATGGCCGTGCCCTGCGGGGTAGCGAAGGGAATCTCGAAGTTCCAGCGCGGCGGCGCGGGATCGGTGCGCGCGGTCGAGGCGTCCGGGCGATCCGGCAGCGACGCCACCTGCAGCAGGGTCTGGCGCGACAGCGCCTGGTCGGTCTCGTCGAGCAGGCGGTGCGCGATCGCCGGCAGCGGCGTGTCCGGGCCGAGCGTCGGCGTCGCCACGGCCTGCGGCATCGGTGCAGCCCCGCGGAACGGCGGCGGCGGCGTGTTGGTGCGCACGACCATATCGGCGCGGCCGTTGGCGTTGCGTCCGGGAACGAGGCCGGCGGCGCGCGGAATCTGCTGCTGCGCTTCCTGCAGCACGGCCAGCACCGTGCCGGGCGTGAGCGACTGCGCCTTGGCGCCCGTCAGGGCCTCGATCAGCGCCGAGCCGGTGAAGCCGGCAGACGCGGCGTCGGGCCGCCCCATTCCCGTGGCCCAGGGCTGTGGCGGCAGCTCGATCTCGATGTCGGGCACCAGCGAGGGTGCGCCGCTCTGTTGCTGCGCGGCGGCGGCGCGGCCGGCCTCGGACAGCACCGAGGCGTAGGAGCCACCGGGCGATGGCTGCGTCGACGCCGCCATGCCGGGCTCGGCGGTCTGCAGCACCGTCGCCAGCGTCTGGCGCAGCACGATCAGCGCCGCCTTCAGGTCGGGCGTGCCGGCACCGGCGGCGCCATTGGCGAGCGAGGATTCCAGGAACAGGCCGGATTGCTGTACGGCGTTCTGCACATCCTCCGCGGTCAGCGCCGGCGATAGCTGGGTCTGCTGCGCCAGCACCTGGGCCACGGCGGCGCGCAAGGCCGGTGGAAGGTTCGGCGAGTCGGCGACGGCCTGGAGATCGGCGAACAATTGGCCCTGGCTGCCCTGGCGGGTCGCCGCCTCCTCGCTGGCAATCGACAATGCGAGCCGCTCCAGCCCGGTCAGCGGATCCGGCGGCGGAGGCAACGCCGGCGCCAGCCGGCCGGTGACGTCGACGACGGTGGCGGCCGGCGTCGGGGTGCCGGTGGTGCCAGCGGCAGCGCTGCCGCCTTGCCCGACGATGGCGAGCTGCAGCCCTTGCGCGGTCTGCGACACGGCGACCTGCACCGTCTGGCCGGCCTGCAGCGGCAGCTCGCTCGCGAGCTCCATCGACAGGTTTCCGATCGCGACTTGGACCAGATTCTCGGCGAGCACCTGCTGCACCCTGGCGCTGACCAGTGCGCCGGCCTGCAGCGTGGTTGCTGCCGCCACCGTGGATCCGGCCGGCGAGCTGCCGACGCCGCGGACGGCGCTCACGGAAGGCGGCGGGGTGACACTCTGGACCATGCGCGTACTCGGGTTACGCGCACAGCCTAGCGGTTGCCCCTAAACCCGGCGTTAACCGGCCTCAGAGCGCGGCGTCGACCGCCTGGAGGATGCGGACGGCGGCCTCGTAGTCGATCTGCTTGGCGACGCGGCGGCTCATCGCCTCCTCGTCGGCCCCCCATTGCGCGACGTTCCAGTCCTCGTCGACATGGGCTGCCGCCCAGACCTGGTCGGGGTCGCGCACCCCATGAACCAGCGCCAGCGCCAGCAGCGCCGAGCCGGTCAGTGTGGTGACGACATGCGCCGCCGCCACCGTCCACGGGCCGGTCGGCAGCGCACCGCGCGCCGCCTGAACCGCAGCCTCCGGCTGGGTCACATGCATGATGCCTTCGGACAGGATGAAATGCGCGCCGAGACTATCGCGGGCCCAGTCCAGCACCGGGTCCCAATGCTCGGCCTCGCGCGCGACCAGCCCCTCAGGATGACCGGCCCGGTAGAACAACAGGTCGGATTGGAGATATTTGGCAATGTCCTCGCGCACGTCATCGGTGCGGTCGACCACCGACTGCACGACGCTGTTGGCGAACCGCGTCAGCGGCATCGTGGCGGGATCGATGTTCTCACCCTGGGCCTGCCACTCGGCGGCCACGGCCGCCGCCAGCTCCCCGGCGGGAACGATGACGACGCGCCCCGACGGCGTGCGGATCGGCCGGCCGTCGAGGGTCACGTTGAAGCCGCCCTCGGCGGCGGCGGTCCCGGCCTCCTTGTAGAAGCGCTTGCGCAGCGGCGTCCGCATCGCCTGGCGCGCCGATTCCTGCGGATCGAGCGGCGACCGGCCGACGACGTCGTCAAACAGTTCACGCATCAGAATTCCAGCCCTCTCGCGGGATGATCACACGGGATCCGTTGTTTTCGCGGTAGATAAGCCCTGTCCGCCCGAAATGCGAGCTGCCGATGCGTCCCCTGCTCTCCGCTCTCGTCCTGCTCGGCAGCACCGTCCCGGCCGCAGCCGGCTTCCGCACGCCGGAATCGCTGGTGCGCAACGTCTATGCGCATTACGGCCGGGGCGCGCCGGAGCTCTCCGCCGGGCTGCCGCGGACGGCCGAGGTCGCACGGCAGTTCTTCGATCCGAGCCTCGCCAGGGCCTGGACGGCGCCGCGGCGTGAGCCCTACGATTTCCTGGTGCAGAGCCCGCGCTGGAAGCTCGGCCCGGTCGCGATCTCGATTGTGCGCAGGCAGTTCGACAAGACCTATGTCGCCGCCAGCTTCGACAACCAGGGCCACCGCGTGACGATGAACTTCATCGTGGTCAAGGGGCCGGACGGCTGGGTCATCCTCGATGTCGAAACCCCGCACGATTCGCTCACACTGTTCCTGGAGCAGTTCCGGAACTGAAGGCCGCAGCGGAAACCGATTCTCCTCCCCTTAAGCAGAGGCTGCAAAGAGGAGGACGACCATGAACATGCCGGAGATCGTTCGCCGGCTGATCGCGATGAGCGAGCAGGATGGCGAGATCACCTTCGACGAGTTGAACGCGCTGTGCGGATGGGACATGCCGCCCGAGGATATCGAAAACATCTTCTGCGCGCTGCGGGACGCGGGCATTCAACTCGTCGAACAGAGAGGCTGAGCGCTCCGGAGCCGCTCACTCCTCCGGCGCGTTCTCGATCGGGTCGAAGCGGTCATGCTCGAGGCCGAGCAGGTTCCACGACTGCAGCATGTGCGGCGGCAGCGGCGCGGTGGCGTCGATGAACCCGCCGCGCGGATGCGGGATGACGATGCGGCGCGCCAAGAGATGCAGCCGGTTCTGCAGGCCGCCGGGCAGCGCCCAGTTCTCGATGTTGAAATATTTGGGATCGCCGACGATGGGGTGGCCGATATGGGCCATGTGCGCGCGCAACTGATGGGTGCGCCCCGTCACCGGCTTCAAGGACACCCAGGCGAGCTTGTTGGCCGAGGCCTCGACCACGGCGTAGTAGGTCACGGCGTGGCTGGCGCCCTCGTCGCCATGGGCGGCGACGCGCATGATGGTGTCGTCCTCGCTCTCCTCCTTGGCAAGATACGTGGAGATGCGGCCCTGCTTGGGCTTGGGCACGCCCGCCACCAGCGCCCAGTAGATCTTGCGCGCGGAACGGCTGCGGAAGGCGCCAGTCAGATGCGTGGCGGCGAAACGGGTCTTGGCGATCAGGAGGCAGCCGGAGGTCTCGCGGTCGATGCGGTGCACGAGCCGCGGCTTCTGGCCCTTGGCGTCGCGCATCACCTCCAGCATCTGGTCGATGTGGCGGGTCATGCCGGAGCCGCCCTGCACCGCGAGCCCGGCGGGCTTGTTGAGGACGAGCACGTCGTCGTCCTCGTACAGCGTCATCGCCTTGAGGCTCTCAAGCGTCTTTCGCTCGCCCTCGGAGAGGCCGGCGCGCTCCTTCGGCGCATCGAGCTTGAGCGGCGGAATGCGCACGCTCTGCCCTTCCTCCAGGCGGTCCTTGGAGTCCGCGCGCTTGCCATCGACGCGCAACTCGCCTTTGCGGACGATGCGCTGGATGTGGGAGAACGACAGACCGGGGAAGCGCGCCTCGAGGAAGCGGTCGACGCGCATGTTGTTCTCGTCGGCCGTGACCACCACGGTCTGCACCTTCGTCGGCAGCAGCGGCGTCTCCGGCTCGACCTTCTTCGGCGGCGGCGCCGCAGGCCTGCGCTCGGCATGCTCCGAGCTGAACCGCGCCGGCTTGCCGGCGCCGGCGCGCTTGGCCGGCGGCTGTTTGCGCGGCGCGAAGCTGTCGCGGCGATCCTCTCCCTCGGCGCGCGGCGCACGGCTGCGCTCGGCTTTACCGCGCCCGAAATCGCCGCGCGGTGCCGCCTCGCGGTCACCGGCAAAACGGTCGCGCCGCGGCCGCTCGGCATCGGGACGCTTCGCAGACTCACGCTTGGCCGCGGCGCCTGGGCTGCGGGCCGCCTCGGCCTTCGGCCGCTCGCTGCGGCGATCGGTCGGGCGATCGGATCGGGTCTGGGTTCGCTTGATACGGCGGCTCATGGCAGGTTGCGTATCTCAAAAGCCACTGCCAGTCACGGCGAAATCGCGATAAATCCGCTTGTGAGTCGGCCCCTTGGGCCATCGATACTGATCGGAGCGAATCGAATGACGCTCACGCGACTGGGCCTGGCGATCCTGGCAGCCACGCTGGCGACGACCGCCACGCAGGCGCAGCAGAGCCCGATGCCCGACGACATCGCCTGGAAGCTGATCGAGATCGGCCGGGTCGTCGCCCCGCCGAAGACCGCCGCGATCTACGCGCCGCTGCAGGCCAAGGAACCCTACACCGGCGTCAAGGTGCAGCGCGATGTGAGATACGGCACGGCCGAACGCAATCTGCTCGACGTCTTCACACCGGATGCCGCGGCCCCGCCCCGGCCCGTGCTGATCTTCGTGCATGGCGGCGCCTTCATCGGCGGCAACAAGCGCACCACGCCGGACGGCCCGTTCTACGACAACATCATGCTATGGGCGGTGAAGAGCGGCTTCGTCGGCGTCGACATCACCTACCGCCTCGCGCCGAAATTCCCCTGGCCTGCCGGCGTCGAGGACGTCGCCAGCGCGGTGCAATGGGTGGCCGCCCACGCCGCCGAGAACGGCGGCGATCCCGCGCGCATCTATCTGATGGGCCATTCGGCCGGCGCGGTGCACGTCGCAACCTATGTGGCGCATCCCGAATTCCACAAGGTCGCCGGCGGCGGCCTTGCGGGCGCGATCATGGCCTCGGGCGTCTACGACCTCACCGCGACGCCGCTCGGCGACCAGGAGATGGCCTATTTCGGCACCGATCCCTCGCGCTTCAAGGAGCGCTCGTCGCTATCAGGCCTGCAAGCCTCGAGTCTGTCGCTGATGATCGTCTCCGCCGAGCTCGACCCGCCGCGCTTCGTCGAGCAGTTCGACCTGTTGAAGCAGGCCGCCTGCAAACGGCCATCCGGCTGCGCCCGCGCGGTGATGCTGCCGCAGCACAGCCACATGTCCGAGGTGTATGCGATCAATACCGAGGACGACCGGCTGACGCGGGAGATCGCGGAGTTCGTACAGACGGGCAAATAGTTGATGGTCACTTGGCATAGCGGTCTCCGAGTCAGGCGTCCGCAGGAGAGCTCGGTGTTTCCCGGCAAGCGGGCCGAGGTGAACCGAGCAAGCCGCAAGGTCAGCGATGCTACCCGCCCCTCTCCTTCCTCAGCTTCGCCCAGTAGTCCAGCCGCTTCCGGATCTCGCGCTCGAAGCCGCGCTCGGGGGGATCGTAGAAGTGCTGGCGACCGAGGGCCTCGGGAAAGTAGTCCTGCCCCGAAAACGCGTCGGGCGTGTCGTGGTCGTACTGATAGCCGGTGCCGTAGCCTTCGCTCTGCATCAGCTTGGTCGGGGCATTCAAGATGTGCTTGGGCGGCAGCAGCGAGCCGCCCTCCTTCGCCACGCGCTTGGCGGCGCCGAACGCCTTGTAGGCGGCGTTGGATTTCGGCGCGGTCGCCACATAGATCACGGCCTGCGCGATCGCGAGCTCGCCTTCGGGCGAGCCCAGGAAATCATAAGCGTCCTTGGCGGCGTTGGCGATGACCAGCGCCTGAGGATCGGCGAGGCCGATGTCCTCCACGGCCATGCGCACGATGCGGCGGGCGAGGAACAGCGGATCCTCGCCGGCGTCGAGCATGCGGGCGAAGTAGTACAGCGCCGCATCCGGGTCCGAGCCTCGCACCGATTTGTGCATGGCCGAGATCAGGTTGTAGTGGCCGTCGGCGGACTTGTCGTAGATCGGCGCGCGGCGCTGCAGGATGTCCTGCAGCTGCACCGCGTTGAATATCTCGTCCTTGCGCGCCGAGCGCCAGACCTCCTCGGCGAGCGTCAGCGCGGCGCGGCCGTCGCCGTCGGCCATGCGGATCAGCACGGCGCGCGCCTCGTCATCGAGCGGCAGCTTGCGGCCCTCGACCGCCTCTGCGTTGCTGTAGAGCTTCTCGATCGCGGCGGCGTCGAGCGAGTGGAACACCAGCACGCGCGACCGCGACAGCAGAGCGGCGTTGAGCTCGAAGGACGGGTTCTCCGTGGTCGCGCCGACCAGCACGACGGTGCCGTCCTCCATCACCGGCAGGAAGGAATCCTGCTGGGCGCGGTTGAAGCGATGCACCTCGTCGACGAACAGCAGCGTGCCCTGCCCGGTCTCGCGCCGCGCGCGCGCCGCGTCGAACACCTTCTTCAAATCGGCGACGCCGGAGAACACCGCCGAGATCTGCTCGAAATGCAACTCCGTGGCGTCTGCCAACAGCCGCGCCACCGTGGTCTTGCCGGTGCCGGGCGGGCCCCAGAAGATCAGCGAGCCCAGCGTGCGCGTCTCCAGCATGCGCGTCAGCGCGCCGTCGGGCCCGAGGATGTGATCCTGCCCGACGACGTCGGACAGCTTGTGCGGGCGCAGCCGCTCCGGCAGCGGCCGTGGCGCATCCTGCTCCATCCCCGCCGCAGCGAAGAGGCTCGGGCCTCCCTGCTGGGGACGCTTCGGGCTCATCCGCCGAGCGTGACGTTGATCTGCTGGCCGCCGCGCAGCACGGTGATGCGCCAGATGCGGGCGGCCTCGCGCGAGGCCTTGTCGAGATCGGCGGTCTTGGCGATCTTCTGGTTGTTCACGGCCATGATGACGTCGCCCTTCTGGAAGCCGACATTGGCGGCGGTGGTGCCGTCGCCCGGCTCGAGCACCACCACGCCCTCGGTGTCGGCATCGAGGTGCAGCTCGTCGGCGACCGCCGGCGAGATGTTGGCGACCTTCGCGCCCTGGAATGGCGAGCGGCCGTTGATGACCATCTCGTTGCGCCCGGTGTCCGGTGCGGTCTCCAGCGCGACCGCGACCTTCACCGGCTTGCCGCCGCGTTGCACCTCGATCTGCGCAGTGCCGCCGAGCGGACGGGTCGCAAAACGGTAGTCGAACGCGTTGGGATCATCGACGGTCTGGCCGTCGATCGACACGATCAGGTCCGACGACTTGATGCCCGCCTTCGCCGCCGGGCTGTTCGCGACCACCGAGGCGACTAGCGCGCCGGTCGGCGAGCGCAGGCCGAGGCTCTCGGCGATCTCGGGCGTCACCGCCTGCAGCCGCGCGCCGAGCCAGGGGCGCTTCACCGCCTTGCCGCCGCTCTTGGCCGAGGCCACGACGACGCGCACCATGTTCGCAGGAATGGCAAAGCCGATGCCCTGCGAGCCGCCGGATTTGGAATAGATCGCGGTGTTGATGCCGACCAGACGGCCGTTGATATCGACCAACGCACCGCCCGAATTACCGGGATTGATCGCGGCATCGGTCTGGATGAAGAACTGATAGTCGGTGATGCCGACCTGTGTGCGCGCCAGCGCCGAGACGATGCCGTGCGTCACGGTCTGGCCGACGCCGAACGGATTGCCGATCGCCAGCACGATGTCGCCGACCAGCAGATCGTCGGAATTGGCGAGGTCGAGCGTCGGAAACTGCTCCTTGGTGCCCTTCAGCTTGAGCACGGCGAGATCGGTACGGCTGTCCTTCAGCACGATCTCGGCCTCGAACTCGCGCTTGTCGGCGAGCGAAACCTTCACCTCGTCGGCGCCCTCGATCACATGCACGTTGGTGACGACGAGACCCGACGCATCGATCATCACGCCCGAGCCGAGCGAGCGCTGCATCTGCTCCTGCGGCCCGCCCTGCAGACCGAAGAAGCGGCGGAAGATCGGATCGTCGAGAAAGGGATTGCGGTTCTGCACCACCTTGGCGGCGTAGACGTTGACGACCGCCGGCTGCACGCGCTGCACGATCGGCGCATACGACAGCCGCAGCTCGGCCTGGGACTGCGGCACGCGCCGGTCCTGCGCCGCGAGCGGAGACGCGGCCAGCAGGGACAGCAGCAGGACCAGTGTGGAGCGAATCAACGACATGCGAACAATCCTGGAAAATGACGGTTTCGATATAGGCGGAACGGCCGGTGCGGCCAAGCTCAGGCGGCCTGATGCGGCGATTTGATGGTCTCTGCAACGGGCGCGCAGGACAGCCGTTCCTGGTGCCGCTCGCCCCAGCTTCTGAGAACCTCGATCACCGGCCGCAGGCTCTCGCCGACCTCGGACAGGCTGTATTCGACGCGCGGCGGCACCTCGGCATAGACCTTGCGGACGACCAGCCCGTCCTCCTCCAGCGCACGCAGCTGCTTGGTCAACATGCGCTGGGTGATGCCGGGCATCAGCCGGCGCAGCTCGCCGAAGCGCTGGCTGCCACCCTGCAGGTGGTAGAGGATCACGCCCTTCCACTTGCCGTCGATCAGATCGAGCGTGGCTTCGACCGCGCAGCCGGGACGGCGGGTGAAATTCTTCCGTTTCATCGCGTGCTGGCCCAACAGTATCCAAACGGGGACTAGTTCCCCATTTTTACAGTACTTGCTGAACTGGCGCCAGCAGGACAAACAGATCCTATCGCCAAGCCAACCAGGAGGCTGTTCATGAAGGCCGTCGGATACCAGCAGTCGCTGCCCATCACCGAGGACCGCGCGCTGTTCGATTTCGAGACCGCCAAACCCGAGCCGAAGGGACGCGACATCCGCGTCGCCGTGAAAGCGGTCTCGGTCAATCCAGTCGACACCAAGGTGCGCAAGCGCGCCGCACCGCCCGCCGGCGAAACCAAGATCCTGGGCTATGACGCCGCTGGCGTGGTCGAGGCTATCGGCCCGGACGTGAGCCTGTTCAAGCCCGGTGACGAGGTGTTCTACGCCGGCTCGATCCTGCGCCAGGGCACCAATGCCGAATTCCATCTGGTCGACGAGCGCATCGTCGGCCGCAAACCGAAGAGCCTGTCGTTCGCCGAAGCCGCCGCCCTGCCCCTGACCTCGATCACGGCCTGGGAGCTCTTGTTCGACAGGCTCGGCGCAATCCCCGGCAGGAGCCTCGACGACCGCACTTTGCTGATCACCGGCGCGGCCGGCGGCGTCGGCTCGATCCTGATTCAGCTCGCGCGCCGGCTCACCGGGCTGACCGTGCTCGCCACCGCGACGCGACCGGAGTCGCGCGACTGGTGCCTGAAGCTCGGCGCCCATGCCGTGATCGATCATGGCAAGCCGATGAAAGAGCAGATCGACGCGCTGAAGCTGCCGCCGGTCAGCCTCATCGCCAGCCTCACCCACACCGAGCAGCACTACAAGGCGATCGCCGACTTCATGACGCCGCAGGGCAAGTTCGGCCTGATCGACGATCCCGCCGAGTTCTCGCTCGCCGCCTTCAAGGGCAAGGCGATCTCGATCCACTGGGAGTCGATGTTCACGCGCTCATCTTTCACGACACCCGACATGATCGCGCAGCACCATCTGCTCAACGACGTGTCCGACCTGATCGACAAGGGCGTGATCCGCACCACCCTCGGCGACAATTACGGCACCATCAACGCGGCCAACCTCAAGCGCGCGCACGCGTTGATAGAGAGCAACACCTCCCGCGGCAAGATCGTGCTGGAGGGATGGAGCTAACTAACAGGCAACAATGGGCAAAGGCGCACCCGCAGTCTCCCCGCGCGCGAGATCGCGGTGGCGCCGTGCCCCACCATCCCGCCGATCGAAGGCATAAGATGGCCGGCAGCCGACGCGCGGTCCGATCAGCGGCCATGAGCGATCGAGACTGGCCGACGGTCCCGTTTCCCCTTAACGAAAGCCGATAAGAACCTCCTCGCGACTGGAACGAACGTCCGTGAGCAGCCTGAAGTCCGCGACCAACCCGCCCGCCGATCACGGCCGGCGCTCCGGATCACCGCTCGAGGTTCTGCGGATCTTCCTCACGCTCGGCCTGACCTGCTTCGGCGGTCCGATCGCCCATATCGGCTACTTCCGCGACGAGTTCGTCGTCAGACGGAAATGGATCGACGAGCATGCCTATGCCGATCTGGTCGGGCTGTGCCAGTTCCTGCCCGGCCCCGCCAGCAGCCAGGTCGGCTTCTCCATCGGGCTGATGCGGGCCGGCTATCTCGGCGCGCTCGCCGCCTGGACCGGCTTCACCCTGCCGTCGGCCGCCGCGCTCGTCCTGTTCGCCTATGGTGCGGGCCGATTGAGCGGACCGATCGGCAGCGGCCTGCTGCACGGGCTGAAGCTGACCGCGGTCGCCATCGTCGCGCAGGCGGTCTGGGGCATGGCGCGCTCGCTGTGTCCGGATCGTGCGCGCGCCTCGATCGCGGTCGCCGCAACGCTCATCATCCTGTCGAGTACGGCCTCGGTCGTGCAGATCGGAGCGATCGTCCTCGGCGGGCTCGCCGGCCTCTGGCTCTGCCGCGGCGAGGCGGCGCCGTCGGGACACGTCGCGATCCCCGTCTCGCGGAGCGTGGGGCTGATCGCGCTCGCGCTGTTCGTTGTCCTGTTGGCGGGACTTCCGCTGCTGCGCGGCGTCACGGGATCGACCGGCGTCGCCTTGTTCGATGCCTTCTATCGCTCCGGCGCGCTGGTGTTCGGCGGTGGACATGTCGTGCTGCCGCTGCTGCGCGAGGCCTTCGTCGGACCTGGCTGGCTGAGCGACGACGCCTTTCTCGCCGGCTACGGTGCGGCGCAGGCCGTCCCGGGCCCGCTCTTCACCTTCGCCGCCTATCTCGGCGCCGTCGTCGGTCCGGAGCCGCATGGGATCGTCGGGGCCGCGCTCGGTCTCCTCGGCATCTTCCTGCCGGGCATGCTGGTCCTGCTCGCCGCGCTGCCGTTCTGGGACTCGTTCCGCAAACGCGCCGGCGCCCAGGCGATGATGCGGGGTGTCAACGCTGCGGTGGTCGGTGTGCTGGGAGCGGCCCTGTACGACCCGGTCTGGACGACCACCGTCCACAACGCCGCGGATTTTGGCATCGCGCTGGTCGGTTTTGTCCTCTTGGTCGCCTGGCGCGCGCCGCCGCTCGTCGTGGTCACGTTCAGCGCCCTAGCCGGCGTCGCAGCCGCGCTGGTGTGAGCGGCGGCGCCGCCGCATCACGTGGTGGCAAAGCACCGCCGAAGCGGCGCTTTGCCACCAGCGAGCTGCCGTGCGCGGCTAATTGTGCTTCTTCCAGAAGATGCGCGCGCCCTGCACGGATTGCGCGACGTTGATGCGGGCACGCTCGAACGGCGTCACCACGCCGTCCGCCTTGGCCTTGTTTTCCAGCTTCTGGACGTGGATCTGACCGCGGACGAGCTGCTGCGCCTCCGGATAGGTCAGCCGTCCGCTCGCGATGCCGTTGTAGATGCGATGTGACTGGTTGTGCTGCCGCGCATCGATCAGCGGCGTGCCCGCAAGGCTTGCGCCCGACATCAACGCGAGCAGCAACGCAGCGGCCATGATGGACTTCATTTCACTCTCCTGTGGTTGCTGTCCACTGGCGTGAAGACCTCATTGTCCGCACTTCTCCAGCGAACGGCCGCCAGGATGCACGCGATCCGTGGTGTCAACCGTGCCTGCGCTCACACTGCAGCCCGTGTCGGCCGGTGAAGACGAATGCTGCCGCGAGCCGCATTCCACTGCCGCGAGGGGCGTCCGAAAAAAATTGCGGACTGAGTGAGCTGCCGGTCTTGCAAATCTCACCTTTGGGTGCATGTTCGCCGCGCACTACTTTTGAATGAATCATTTTTAACAATCATTTGCGACGCATGGCGGCGAGATTCATCGGCCCATCCCAGCGCGCACATCAATGGAGACCGGCCATGAAGACGATTCAGTGGCTCATGCTCACTTTCGCGACGACCGTCACCGCGAGCGGCCTTGCCGGCGCTCTCAACCCCGCCAGCGCTGCGCCGCCGCCGCCGGCGAAGAACTGCCCGGCCTTCGGCTGGTCGGAAGGACTGGGCAATTATCTCAAGCCGGACGCCGCCTTCCCCACCTCCGACACCAAGACCATCCCGACGCCGGACTGCAATTTCCATCAATGGTCGTGGGAAGCGTTCGTCTGGGCGACAGCGCTGGTGAAGGACTCGGGCTCCGGCGCCGCCGTGCCGCGGTTCATGACCTTGGCGACGCCCGACGAGCTGCTCGGCAACGCCGAGAATGCCGGCGCACCACGGCCGCGCCCGCTGACGCTGGCGGCCCGCGCCCAGGTCTTCCACGGCACGGCCGGCTTCACCGAAGGCGCCGGCGCCATCGTCGAAGCCGACGGCAACATGCTGGTCGCACAGAACGGCTATCCCGTCTACGCCTCGGTCCACATGAACCAGGGCTATTTCAACATGGCGCGCAAGAACCTGATCGCGACCGGCGGCTACCAGAGCCAGCCGGCGGATTCATCCTTCGCCGTGGGCGATGCGGTGTTCAAGGCGACGTGGCTGCGGCTCGACCCCGGGCAGGCACCGCCTGCGGGCGCTTATACGACCCAGGCACAGGTGCCGGTGCTGGAGAACAACGTCACCCCCGGCCTGATCACGATTCGCCCGACGCCCGGCAAGTTCGTCACGGTGACCGTGGCGCTGATCGGCTTGCACGTGGTCGGCTACACCGAGAACCACCCCGAATTCCTGTGGGGCACGTTCGAGCTGAAGAACAACTCGCCGCAGACGCCGGACAACACCTTTGCGCCATCGGCAAGCCGCTCCGATCCGAAGAGCTACACGCTCTACAAGGGCCGCACGCCGTTCTCGCAGGTCAACATCGCGGCGCTGCCCGGCGCCAACCGGCCGCAACTGCGGCTCGATCCGGCGACCCAGAAGCTGACGCCGGTGACCAACGTCGTGCTCGAGAACCAGACCGGCGGCGAGAACCAGCCCAACGGCGTCGGCAACATCTTCGCGATCACGGCGCAAGCCCAGGGCTTTCTCTCCGGCCTGAAGGGCCCGCAATCGACCTTCGCGAGCTACAGCCTCGACGGCACCGTCTGGATGCTCCCCAACTCGTACAATCTGAACAGCAACCAGACCAGCGCAGTCGGATCGGTCAATCTCGCCAATGCTACCGCCGAGACCTTCGTGCAGAACGCCGACAACACGCCGATCAAGAACGTGCTGAACTGCTTCCTGTGCCACAACCCGACGTCCTATTCGTTCCAGACACCGCCGCCGGCCAAGCTGCCGAACCGGCTGATCGCGCTAAGCCACGTGCTGTCGATCGGCTCGCCCTACGAGGTGCCGAACTCGATCTCCGGCCGGCTCTTGATGCGGCCGGATCCGTTCAGGAAGTAGGCCGACGAGCCTTGCGCGGCGGCGCCGGCAACGGGGCCGCCGGCAGCCCTTTCGAGCCGATGGCAGATCTCAGGATCTGCCATCAAGCGATTGAACCGACAGCCGTTATCGGCGCGCTCCGAACATGGTGGATGAGCGCTTGGTCAGGACGGCGCTGTGGCCTGCTTCGACTCCTGCGCGGCCTCAGCCTTGGTCTCAGCTCGGGCGACGAAGCCCTTGGCGAGAGCGTGATAGAGCCCCTCCTCGCAGATCAGACGCGAGGTGCCGTAGGCGATCAGCGAGGCCATCATCAGCGGCACCACCATGGCGTGGTTGTCGGTCATCTCGGTGACGATGACGAAGGCGGTGATCGGCGCCTGCACGACGCCGGCGAAATAGGCGACCATGCCGAGCAGCATGATCGGCGCCAGTAGCGACTGCTGGAACAGGCTGGCGACGTTGGCGCCGATCCCCGCCCCGACGGCGAGCGACGGCGCGAAGATGCCGCCAGGAATGCCGCTGATCGCAGCAAAGGTGGTGGCGAGGAATTTCAGCACGCCGAAATCGCCCGGCAGCGGCGTGCCGGTCTCCAGCGCCCCTTTCACCTGGGCATACCCGGTGCCGTAGATGGTATCGCCTGACGCCAGCCCGCACAGCGCGACGGCAAAGCCGCAGGCGAGCGCGAACGGCAGGGGGTGGCGCTTGATGAGCCGGCCGGATGCCCCGGGCAGCCCGCGCGCCATCGTGATCAGGATGCGGCTGAACAGGCCGCCGGCGGCGCCGCCCAAGACCCCGCAGACGGGCACCGCCAGCCAGTCGATGCCCTTGCCGAGCGCGATCGGCGTCGTGCCGAAATAGGCGTAGTTGCCCATCAGGGCCAGCGAGGTCAGGCCAGCGGCGATCACGGTGGCGATGACGAGGCTCGAGGTCCGTGTCTCGAAGGCACGGCTCATCTCCTCGATGCCGAACACGATGCCGGCCAGCGGCGTGTTGAAGGCGGCCGCGACCCCGGCGGCGGCGCCGGCCAGGATCAAGCCCGGCTGCCGCCGCGGCGACAGCCGGCCGAGCGCGAACATGATGGAGGCGCCGACCTGCACGGTCGGCCCCTCGCGGCCGACCGAGCCGCCGCACAGCAGCCCGAGCAGGGTCAGCAGCACCTTGCCGATGGCGATGCGGATCGACACCAGCGGGCTGCGCGCGCTCGTGTCCGTCAGGTGGCGCGCGGCGATGGCCTGCGGGATGCCGCTGCCTTGCGCGTTCGGGAAGAAGCGCTGGGTCAGATAGACCGACAGCGCGAAGCCGGCGGGCGTCACGATCAGTGAGGCGTAGCGTGATTTCGACAGCAGCCAGTTGAAGGCGAGCTGGGCCAGGTCGGCGAGCTCCGCCAGCGCCACCGCCGCCGCGCCCACCACCAGGCCGCCGGCCACGAACAGCACCCGCCGCTGCCACCGCGCCGAGGTCAGCTTGAGCCAACGCCTGCGGCGGGGGGTGATGGTCAGCATGGGCGCAACAGAGTCCGTTCTCTACGCAGGTGCAGCACCCTCGACGAAAATCAGCCGGCGGTCCAGCGCCTTCCAGCGCTCGCCCAGGGCGTCGGCGTATTCGGCCGACGCATACCATTCTCGCAGCCGGGCCATCGACGGGAACTCGACGATAATGAGGGTCTTGGCCGGCGGGCCGCCTTCGACCGTCTCGGAGGTCCCGCCGCGGACCAGATAGCGCCCGCCATATTGCGCGATCGAGTGCGCCGCGCGGGTGCGATAGCGTTCCATCGCCTCGATGTCGCGCACCTCGACCTCGGAGATGACGTAAGCCGCCATGGCCGGCCTCAGGCGATGGTGTCGAGGATGCCGCCCTCGGCGCGCAGCGCGGCGCCGTTCGTGGCGGAGGCCTGCTTGGAGGCGGCGTAGACGACCATGTTGGCGATCTCGTCGACACCGGCGAAGCGCTGCAGCAGCGAGGCCGGCCGGTGCTGCTTGACGAAAGACGAGGCCGCCTCCTCCTCCGACTGGCCGTTCTGACGGGCGAGATCCTTGACGAAGGTCTCGACGCCTTCCGACATCGTCGGTCCCGGCAGCACTGCATTGACGGTCACGCCGGTGCCGCAGGTCAGTTTGGCGAGGCCGCGGGAGACCGCGAGCTGCGCGGTCTTGGTCATGCCGTAATGGATCATCTCGGTCGGGATGTTCACCGCCGACTCCGAGGAGATGAAGATGATGCGCCCCCAGTTGCGCTTCAGCATGCCCTGCATGTAGGCGCGCGCCATGCGCACGCCGGACATGACGTTGACCTCGAAGAAGCGGCTCCAGTCCTCGTCGGGAATGTCGAAGAACTCCTTCGGCTCGAAGATGCCTGCATTGTTGACGAGAATGTCGACCTCGGGCAGCGCGGTGACGATGGCGTTGCAGCCGCCGATCTGAGCGACATCGCCGGCGACGCCGCGCAGCTTCGCCGCCGGAACCGCCTGCTTCAGCTTCGCGACGGCCGCATCGACACGGTCGGTGGTCCGGCCGTTCAGGACGACCTCGGCGCCCGAGGCGGCCAATCCCTTGGCAATGGCGAAGCCGATGCCGGCGGTGGACCCGGTGACGAGCGCAGTTTTTCCTGAAAGGTCGATGTACATGAGCAGCTCTCCGTTGTGCTGAAGGAACGGATGTGGGGCGTCGCGCGCCGACACTCAACGCGCCGCGCGCAGAGCTGATCCTCGAAATAAGACGGCGCCCGAAGGCGCCGTGGTTGTCAGCTCGTGGTCCCTATCAGGATAGCCGCTTCGCGCTTGCCGTTCAGGACCTGCGCCAGCTCGGTCGCGAAACGTTCGACGAGTGCATATTCGGTCAGGAAGCGGATCGAAGCGCTGTTCTGCACGTCGGCATCCGCTGTGCTCTGAACGAGCGTAGCCAGATCCGCATGCACCAGCAAATGTCCACGGAAGTCGTATGGCCTGATGACGATCCGGACGAGGCATTGCGCGAGGCCGCCTTGTCCATCGAAGTAACCGCCTTCGATCATCGGCGGCTTGTCCCACGATAGCGGATAGGAGCGCAGACCCTTCACGAAGGCATTCAGGTCGCAGCCGAACCACGCCTCGCCGCGCGCGGCAAACACTCCGGCCCTGGCCGTCGCTATGATCTTGCCGGTGCGGTCCTCATCCGCCTCGTAGACGATGTGCAGTTCTGCGGCGCTCATGCGCGGCGCTCCGGTCTATGCTGTTAAAGTCACACGAGCTGTGCAGGCGACCCCACATGTCGCTTCGCTCATCCGGGCTACAGAACCTCAAAATGAAAACGGCGCCCGAAGGCGCCGTTTTGAACGTCGGGTCGGAGCTGCGCTTACGCCGCTTCCGAGGTCTCCTGCACCGGGCCGGAATCCTGGCCCTTGGCATCGACGTCGCGATCGACGAACTCGATCACGGCCATCGCGGCGTTGTCGCCGTAGCGGAAGCCGGCCTTGATGATGCGGGTGTAGCCGCCGTTGCGGTCCTTGTAGCGGGGTGCCAGGACGTCGAACAGCTTCTTGACCTGGTCGACATCGCGCATCTCGGCGATCGCCTGGCGACGCAAAGCGAGACCGCCCTTCTTGCCGAGGGTGACGAGCTTCTCGACGATCGGCCGCAGCTCCTTGGCCTTCGGCAGCGTGGTGACGATCTGCTCGTGCTTGATCAGCGCGGCGCACATGTTGGCGAACATCGCCTTGCGATGCTCGGCGGTGCGGTTGAGCTTCCGATGAACCTTGCCGTGACGCATTGTCTTAGTCCTTCATTTCTATCTGCCGCGACGGTTCGTCGGACATGTTGCTCAGGTGGGCTGCCTGCGTTCGCCCGAGTGGTGGACGTCATTCCGGGGCGATGCGCAGCATCGAACCCGGAATCTCGAGATTCCGGGTTCGCCTCTTCGAGGCGCCCCGGAATGACGAATGCTCAGTAATGATCCTCGAAGCGCTTGGCCAGCTCGTCGATGTTCTCCGGCGGCCAGCCCGGCACTTCCATGCCGAGATGCAGACCCATCTGGGCCAGCACTTCCTTGATCTCGTTCAGCGACTTGCGGCCGAAGTTCGGGGTGCGCAGCATTTCCGCTTCCGACTTCTGCACGAGGTCGCCGATGTAGACGATGTTGTCGTTCTTCAGGCAGTTCGCCGAACGTACCGACAGCTCGAGCTCGTCCACCTTCTTGAGGAAGGCTGGGTTGAAGGCGAGGTCCGGGATGATCTCCTGGGCGACTTCCTTGCGCGGCTCTTCGAAGTTGACGAAGACGTTGAGCTGGTCCTGCAGGATGCGGGCGGCATAGGCCACCGCGTCCTCCGGCGTGATCGCGCCGTTGGTCTCGATCGTCATGGTCAGCTTGTCGTAGTCGAGTATCTGGCCCTCGCGGGTGTTCTCGACCTTGTAGGAGACCTTGCGGACCGGAGAGAACAGGCTGTCGACCGGGATCAGGCCGATCGGGGCGTCCTCGGGGCGGTTGCGATCGGCGGCGACGTAGCCCTTGCCGGTGGCGACCGTGAACTCCATGCGGATCTCTGCGCCCTCGTCCAGCGTGCAGAGCTGCAGGTCAGGGTTGAGCACCACGATGTCGCCGACGGTCTGGATATCGCCGGCGGTGACGGCGCCCGGGCCCTGCTTCTTCACGACCATCCGCTTCGGGCCTTCGCCCTGCATCTTGATCGCGATGTCCTTGATGTTCAGCACGATGTCGGTGACGTCCTCGCGGACACCAGCGATCGAGGAGAACTCGTGCAGCACGCCGTCGATATGCACCGACTGCACGGCGGCGCCCTGCAGCGACGACAGCAGGATGCGGCGCAGCGCATTGCCGAGCGTCTGCCCGAAACCGCGCTCCAGCGGCTCGGCAACCACGGTGGCGAAACGGGTCGCGTCGGAGCCCGGCGTGACCTGGAGCTTGTTCGGCCGAATCAATTCTTGCCAATTCTTCTGGATCGTCACTGTTTCACCCATGGGCCAGTCATGGGATCTGACTGACTGGCGTTGGAGAACCGCGCTTCAGATCGCGGCAGTCGAAATGTCTCAAAAGCACGACGAGGCGGACATGCTGTCCGCCTCTTTCAGATTAGACGCGCCGACGCTTGCGTGGGCGGCAACCATTGTGCGGGATCGTCGTCACGTCGCGGATCGAGGTGACGGTGAAACCCGCAGCCTGCAGCGCACGGAGCGCCGATTCACGGCCGGAACCCGGGCCGGCAACCTCGACCTCGAGGGTGCGCATGCCGTGTTCCTGAGCCTTCTTGGACACGTCCTCCGCCGCGACCTGCGCGGCATACGGGGTCGACTTGCGCGATCCCTTGAACCCCATCGTGCCCGCCGACGACCAGGCAATGGTGTTGCCCTGCGCGTCGGTGATGGTGATGGTGGTGTTGTTGAACGACGAATTCACGTGGGCGACGCCGGAGGCGATGTTCTTGCGCTCACGACGGCGGACACGTGCGGCTTCCTTGGCCATATAAGTACCTTTCTCGAGATCTCAACGCCGCCGTAGTGCCAGCGGCTACACCAGAAAGGCGAATGGTGAATAGCGAGTAGCGAATAGGGATTGCCCCTACTCGCCACCCGCTATCAGCAATTCGCCAAATTACTTCTTCTTGCCGGCGATCGCCTTGGCCGGCCCCTTGCGCGTGCGCGCATTGGTGTGGGTGCGCTGGCCGCGCACCGGCAGGCCACGACGATGGCGCAGGCCGCGATAGCAGCCGAGGTCCATCAGACGCTTGATGTTGATGCCGGTCTCGCGCCGCAGGTCGCCCTCGACAACGTAGTCGCGGTCGATGATTTCGCGGATCTGCAGGACTTCCTGGTCGCTCAGCTGGTTGACGCGGCGATCCTCGGCGATCTTGACCTTGTCAATGATCTCGCCCGCGATCTTCGGGCCGATGCCATGGATATACTGGAGCGCGATCAGGACACGCTTGTTGGTCGGGATGTTGACACCGGCAATACGGGCCACGGACTTCTCTCCTGTCACCGATCCCAGGATGGACCGGCCTTCGTTCTCGCTATCTCGGGCAGGTGTCCGCAAACGCGAACAAGACGCCCACCCCTCGATTCGTGGGGCCCGGCATCTTTGGAAAACCATCCGACTTGGATGCGGGCTTATTAATGGATTCACACGGCGGTCGTCAACCGCCCCTACAAGATTCGGTCACCTCTTGGCGCGCTTTTTTGCAGCCTTTGCAGAGGTTTTCCGGGTTCCCCGGGTCGCCTTGGCAGCGGGCTTGGGGGCCTTCTTCGCAGCCTTGGAGGCTTTCTTGGGGGCCGCTTTTGCTCCCTTTTTCGCAGTCTTTGCAGCCTTTTTTGCTGTCTTTGCGGCCTTTTTCGCCGGTGCAGGCGCCCTCGGAGCCTTTTTGGCCGATTTTGCCGGCGCGGTCTTGCCCCGAGCCTTGGCACTGCGCTTGGCCGGGTTCGCCTTTTTGGCCGCCCGGCTCCCGCTGGACTTGCCAACGGCGGCCAGGATCCGTCCGATCTCCTCGGTGACCTGCTCGATCGGCATCATGCCGTCGACGGTCGCCAGCATCCGATGGTCCGAATAATAGTGGATCAGGGGCTCGGTCTGGTCGCGGTAGCTGGCTAGGCGCTTGGTCAGGACCTCCGGCGTATCATCGGCCCGCACAGCCTCGCCGCGCGCGCGGGTCTCGGCGGCCCGGCGCTCGACGCGCTCAAGCAGCACGCCTTCATTGACCCGGAGTTCGATCACCGCGTCGAGCTTCATCTGCTTCTGCTTCAGCAGCGCATCCAGCGCCTCCGCCTGCGGCACCGTGCGCGGGAAGCCATCGAGGATGAAACCATTGGCGGCGTCCGGCTGCTCGATCCGGTCGGCAATGATGCCGACCACGACCTCGTCCGGGACAAGGCCACCCGCCGCCATGATGTCCTTGGCCTTCAGCCCGATCGGCGTCTGCGCCGCCACCGCGGCACGCAGCATGTCGCCGGTCGACAGCTGAACGATGCCATATTGCTGCACCAGGCGCTGCGCCTGCGTTCCCTTGCCCGAACCGGGCGGCCCCAGAAGAATGAGTCTCATCGAATTTCGCCCCCCGGCACACGGTGAGCGACCCTCCCGCACACCTTGTTCTTGGCTTGGTGGTTCCCGGGCCGCGATCCGCCGCTATCCGCGGCGGCGCCCCCGCAGCTTCGACTTCCTGATCAGCCCCTCATACTGATGGGCGAGCAGATAACCCTGAACCTGCGCCACGGTATCCATCGTAACGCTGACCACGATCAGAAGCGAAGTGCCACCAAAGTAGAACGGGACGGAAGCGTAGGAAATCAGAATTTCCGGGATCAGACACACGATCGCCAGATAGATGGCGCCGAGCACGGTGATCCGCGACAGCACGTAATCGATATATTCCGCGGTGCGCTCGCCCGGCCTGATGCCGGGGATGAATCCGCCATGCTTCTTCAGGTTGTCGGCGGTCTCGGTCGGGTTGAACACGATCGCGGTGTAGAAGAAGGCAAAGAACAGAATCAGCGCCAGATACAGCACCAGGAACAGCGGCCGGCCATGACCGAGCTGCGTCGTGATCCACTGGAACCACTCGGGTCCCTTGCCGGCGTTGAAATTGGCGACCGTGGTCGGCAGCAGCAGCAGCGACGAGGCAAAGATCGGCGGGATCACGCCCGAGGTGTTCAGCTTCAGCGGCAGATGCGAGGACTGGCCCTCGAACATCTTGTTGCCGACCTGGCGCTTCGGATACTGGATCAGGAGCCGGCGCTGGGCGCGCTCCACGAACACGATGAAGGCGATCACGGCGACGGCCATCACGATGACGATCAGGATCAGGCCGGTCGACAGCGCGCCCTGACGGCCGAGCTCGAGCATGTTGGCAAGCGCCGAGGGCAGCTCGGCCACGATGCCGGACAGGATGATCAGCGAGATGCCGTTGCCGATGCCGCGCGAGGTGATCTGCTCACCGAGCCACATCAGGAACATGGTGCCGCCGGTCAGCGTGATCGCGGTGGAGAGGCGGAAGAACAGGCCGGGATCGGCGACGACGTTGCCCGCGCCTTCGAGGCCGACGGCGATGCCGTAGGACTGCACGGCAGCAAGAATCACCGTCAGATAGCGGGTGTATTGATTCAACATCTTGCGGCCAGCCTCACCCTCTTTCTTGAGGGCTTCGAGCTGGGGCGAGACGGTGGTGAGCAGCTGAATGATGATCGATGCCGAGATGTACGGCATGATATTCAGCGCGAAGATCGCCATGCGGTGGATGCCGCCGCCGGCGAACATGTTGAACATGCCGAGAATGCCGCCGGCCTGCGTGCGGAACACCGAGTCCCAGATGTTCGGGTCGATGCCCGGCAGCGGAATGTAGGTGCCGAGGCGGTAGACCAGCAGCGCGCCGAGGGTGAACCAGATGCGCTTCTTCAGCTCATCGGCCTTCGCAAGCGCGCCGAAATTGAGGTTTGCCGCCAGTTGTTCCGCTGCTGAGGCCATATCTAGCTTTCTCCCGCCGCCCTTCTTCACCGCACTGGGCCCCGCGAGGGCTCGCAGGGCTGGGCAGACGCCGGATATTATCTGGTGCGCGGGCGCGTTCTGTCCATTGCCCTGCCCTCTCCGGCATGCGCCGGCGGCAGGGCAATGACGCAGATGTTACGCCGCCTCGCCTTCGTCCTTGGCTGGCGCCAGGAGCTTGACGGTGCCGCCGGCCTTCTCGACCGCCGCAATCGCCGACTTCGAGGCGCCATGCACCTCGATGTTGATCTTGGCCTTGAGCTCGCCGCGGCCGAGCAGGCGCACGCCGTCCTTGGCGCGGCGCAGCGCACCGGACTTCACGAGGGACTCGGCGTTGATCACGCTGCCGGCGTCCAGCTTCTTGGCATCGATCGCCTGCTGGATCCGGTCGAGATTGATCTCGACGAAATCGAGCGCGAAGATGTTGTTGAAGCCGCGCTTCGGCAGGCGGCGATGCATCGGCATCTGACCGCCCTCGAAGCCCTTGATGCGCACGCCGGAGCGCGCGGTCTGGCCCTTGCCGCCACGGCCCGAGGTCTTGCCCTTGCCGGAGCCGATGCCGCGGCCGACGCGCATGCGCTTCTTGCGCGCGCCGGCGTTGTCGGCGATATCGCTGAGCTTCATCGCCCTTCTCCTTACTTCTCGTCGACGATGCGGACGAGATGATGAACCTTGGTGATCATGCCGCGGACCGCCGGCGTATCCGGCAGCTCGGTCACGCGGCCGATCTTGTTGAGCTTCAACCCGATCAGCGTCTCGCGCTGCGAGTGATGCCGGCGGATCGGGCTGCCGATCTGCTCGATCTTGATCGTCTTGGCGCTAGCCATCGTGTTCACTCCGAGTTGCGCCATCCAGCGGACGGCGCGCGTTCGTTAGTCGGCCCAACCTTAGTCGGCGGCGGCTTCGGCATCGCCACCGACGCGGCGGGCCTGCAGGGTCGACACCTTGATGTTGCGGCGCGCGGCGACCGAGCGCGGGCTATCCTGGTGTTTCAGCGCGTTGAAGGTCGCGCGCACCATGTTGTACGGGTTGGACGAGCCGATCGACTTCGCCACCACGTCCTGGATGCCCAGCGTCTCGAACACGGCGCGCATCGGGCCGCCGGCGATGATGCCGGTACCGGCCGGAGCCGCACGCAGATAGACGCGACCTGCGCCGTGACGACCGAAGATGTCGTGGTGCAGGGTGCGGCCCTCGCGCAGCGCGACCCGGGTCAGGTTGCGCTTGGCGGAGTCGGTCGCCTTGCGGATCGCCTCCGGAACCTCACGTGCCTTGCCGTGGCCGAACCCGACCCGGCCCTTCTGATCGCCGATCACGACGAGCGCCGCAAAGCCAAAGCGCTTACCGCCCTTCACGACCTTCGCGACTCGGTTGATGTGGACGAGCTTGTCAACGAACTCGCTGTCGCGCTCCTCGCGCTCCTTGCGATCGCGACCGCCTCGTTCCCGTTCACCTGCCATGGTGCTATCCAATCTTCTGAGGGGCTCTGACGCCCATATCCATTGATGTTAGAAGCTCAGCCCGCTCTCGCGCGCCGCGTCGGCCAGCGCCTTGACGCGCCCGTGATAGAGATAGCCGCCGCGATCGAACACGACTTCCTTGATCCCCGCCTTCACCGCGCGCTCGGCGAGCAGCTTGCCCACCGCCTTCGCCGCGTCGATGTCGGCACCGGTGTTGCCGGCCGAGCGCATCTCCTTCTCCATCGACGACGCGGAGGCGAGCGTCTCGCCCTTCTGATCGTCGATGACCTGAGCGTAGATGTGCTTCGACGAGCGGAACACCGACAGACGCGGACGGCCGCCGGCGGAGCGGCGCAGCGACAGCCTCACGCGCTGCTTGCGCCGGGCATTCGTAACCTTGGCTCTCGACATGTCCGGCTCCGTTACTTCTTCTTGCCTTCCTTGCGGAAGATGAATTCACCCGCGTACTTCACGCCCTTGCCCTTATAGGGCTCCGGCGGCCGGTAGGCGCGGATTTCAGCGGCCACCTGGCCGACGCGCTGCGGGTCGATGCCCGTGACCGTGATCTCGGTCGGCTTCGGCACCGCGATGGTGATGCCCTCCGGGATCTGGTAGACGACATCGTGGCTGTAGCCGAGCGCTAGCTGCAGGTTCTTGCCCTGCATCGCGGCGCGGTAGCCGACGCCGGTGATCTCGAGCTTCTTCTCGAAGCCCTTGGTCACGCCTTCGACCAGGTTGGCGATCTGGGCGCGCGCGGTGCCGTACAGCGACCGGGCGCGCTTGGTCTCGGAACGCGGGGCAACCTTGACCTGGCCGTTCTCGAACTTCACGTCCACGTCGTCATGAACGATGAACTGAAGCTGGCCCTTCGGCCCCTTCATCTTGACGGTCTGTCCGTCGACGGAGGCCGTCACTCCGGACGGCACCGCCACAGGCTTCTTGCCAATACGTGACATGGCTCAATCCTTCTCAGAACACCGTGAAGAGAACTTCACCGCCGACATTCGCGTCACGCGCGCTGTGGTCGGCCATGATTCCCTTCGGCGTCGACAAAACAGAAATTCCGAGCCCGTTGTTCACACGCGGCAGATTCTTCACCGAGGTGTAGACGCGGCGGCCGGGCTTGGAGACGCGCTCGATCTCGCGGATCACGGGCTCGCCGTCGAAATATTTCAGCTCGATCTCGATCTCGCTCCGGCCCGACGGATGCTCCAGCGTGGCATAGCCACGGATGTAGCCTTCGGACTTCAGCACCTCGAGCACGCTGGCGCGCATCTTCGAGCCAGGCGTCGAGACCTTCGACTTCGAGCGCATCTGCGCGTTGCGGATGCGGGTGATCAGATCGCTGATGGGATCGTGCGTTGACATGGTGCGACCCTCCTTACCAGCTCGACTTCACGAGGCCCGGAACCAGGCCCTTGGACCCGAGCTCGCGCAGCGCGATGCGGCTCAGCTTGTTCTTGCGGTAGTTCGACCGCGGCCGGCCCGTCAGCTCGCACCGGTTGCGGATGCGAGTCGCCGACGAATTGCGCGGCATCTCGGCCAGCTTCAGGGTCGCGGCAAAGCGCTCCTCCATCGGCTTGGACTTGTCGGCGATGATCGCCTTCAACCGGGCGCGCTTCGGGGCGGCGTTCTTCGCCATCCGCTTGCGCCGGTTGTTCTTCTCGATTGAACTCTTCTTTGCCATGCTTGGCTCCTGGGTATCCGCGTTTGAGAAGCTTGAAGTCAGCTGCTCACTGCCGGAACGGGAAATTGAATGCGGTCAGAAGGGCACGGGCCTCGTCGTCGGTCGTCGCGGTGGTGCACACCGTGATGTCCATGCCCCAGCTCTCCCCGGCCTTGTCGAAGTCGATCTCGGGGAAAATGATGTGCTCCTTGATGCCGAGCGAATAGTTGCCGCGGCCGTCGAAGCTCTTCGGGTTCAGGCCGCGGAAGTCGCGGACGCGCGGCAGCGCGACGTTGATCAGGCGGTCGATGAACTCGTACATCTTCGTCTTGCGCAAGGTGACCTTGCAGCCGATCGGCTGGTTCTCGCGCAGCTTGAAGGTCGCGATGGCGACGCGCGAGTAGGTCACGACCGCCTTCTGGCCGGCGATCAGCGACAGGTCGGCCGCGGCGGTTTCCGCCTTCTTACGGTCGTTCACGGCCTCGCCGATGCCCATGTTGAGCACGACCTTGTCGAGCCGCGGCACCTGCATGACGTTGGCGTAGCCGAACTTCTCGGTCAGCTGGCTCTTGATCGTGCGGTCGTATTCCGTGCGGAGGCGCGGGGTGTAAGCAGTCTCAGCCATCGATCTCAACTCCCGAGCTCTTGGCAACGCGGACCTTCTTGCCGTCCGCCTGAATCTTGAATCCGATGCGCGTCGGCTTGCCGTCCTTGCCGACATAAGCGACGTTCGACAGCTGGATCGGCGACTCCTTGCTGATGATGCCGCCCTCCTGGTTCTGGGTCTGCTTCTGGTGACGCTTCACCAGGTTGATGCCCCGCACCAGCGCCGTCCCCTCGTCGGGACGCACCTCGAACACCTCGCCGGTGCGACCCTTGTCGCGACCGGTCAGGACGATCACCTTGTCGCCCTTGCGGATCTTGGCAGCCATCACAGCACCTCCGGCGCAAGCGAAATGATCTTCATGTGGTTCTTGGCGCGCAGCTCGCGCGGCACCGGCCCGAAGATACGGGTGCCGACCGGCTCCGACTGGTTGTTGATCAGGACGGCCGCATTGCGGTCGAAGCGGATCACCGAGCCGTCGGCGCGGCGGATGTCCTTGCGGACGCGCACCACGACGGCTTTCATGACGTCGCCCTTCTTCACCTTGCCACGCGGAATGGCTTCCTTGATCGACACCACGATGATGTCGCCGACGGTGGCATAGCGGCGCTTCGAGCCGCCCAGCACCTTGATACACATGACACGGCGTGCGCCGGAATTATCGGCCACGTCGAGGTTGGTCTGCATCTGAATCATTGATGCACCTCGTCCTCTTCATCTGCTGCGCAGGAAAGCTGCGCCTTGTTTGATCCCGAAAGCGAAACGGGCCCTCTTCGACGAGGGCCGCGGTCCGCGCCTCAGGCGGTTTTCTTGTGCTCGCCCCGGACCACGGTCCAGCGCTTGAGCTTCGAGATCGGCTTGCTCTCCTCGATCCACACCATGTCGCCCGGCTTGAACTCGTTGTTCTCGTCGTGGGCGTGGTAGTTCTTCGAGCGGCGGATGGTCTTCTTGTAGATCGGGTGGGTGAAGCGCCGGTCGACGCGCACAACGATCGTCTTGGCCTGCTTGTCGCTGACGACGACGCCCTGAAGGGTCCGTTTCGGCATGTCGAGCCTCTTACTTCGTCTTGGCGCGCTGCTGCGCGGCGATGGTCTTGATACGGGCGATGTCGCGGCGCGCCTCACGCAGCCGCGCGGTGTTCTCCAGCTGCCCGGTGGCACGCTGGAAGCGCAGGTTGAAGCGCTCCTTCTTCAGGTTGACGATCGCATCGTCCATCTGATCGGGGCTCATCGCGCGAATGTCGGCAATCTTCATCTCGGCCATGACCATTACTCCGCAATGCGCTCGACGAAGCGCGTCTTGATCGGCAGCTTGGCGGCCGCCAGCAGCAGCGCCTCGCGCGCGATCTGGTTGCTCACGCCGTCGATCTCGAACATCACCCGGCCCGGCTTGACGCGGGCCACCCACAATTCAGGCGAGCCCTTGCCGGAGCCCATGCGGACTTCAGCCGGCTTCTTCGACACCGGGAGATCCGGGAACACGCGGATCCAGACGCGGCCGGCGCGCTTCATGTGACGGGTCAAGGCACGACGGGCGGCCTCGATCTGGCGCGCGGTGACGCGATCCGGCTCCATCGCCTTCAGCCCGAACTGGCCGAAGGCCAGCGTCGCGCCCGAGGACGCAACGCCGTGAATACGGCCCTTATGCGCCTTTCGGAACTTGGTCTTCTTTGGTTGCATCATGGCTTTGAGCCCTCAAACCTGTCTTGTCGCGGCTGATCGATCAGGCCGCGTCGCGGCGCGACCGGGGCTGCGAGCTCTCGCCGCCGCCTTCGTTCATCCGCTTGTCCTGTGCCATCGGATCGTGCTCGAGGATCTCGCCCTTGAAGATCCAGACCTTCACGCCGCAAGTGCCGAAGGTGGTGAACGCGGTGGCCACACCGTAGTCGATGTCGGCGCGCAGCGTGTGCAGCGGCACCCGGCCCTCGCGATACCACTCCATGCGGGCGATTTCCGCGCCGCCCAGACGACCCGAGCAGTTGATGCGGATGCCCTCGGCACCGAGACGCATCGCCGACTGCACGGCGCGCTTCATGGCGCGGCGGAACGCGACGCGGCGCTCGAGCTGCTGGGCGATCGACTCGGCGACCAGGGTCGCATCGAGCTCCGGCTTGCGGATCTCGACGATGTTGATGACGACGTCCGACGAGGTGATGTCGGCGACGCGCTTGCGCAGCTTGTCGATGTCGGCGCCCTTCTTGCCGATCACCACACCCGGACGCGCCGAGTGGATCGTGACACGGCACTTCTTGTGCGGACGCTCGATCACGATGCGGGCGACGGCCGCCTGCTTGAGCTCCTTGTGCAGGATCTCGCGGATCTTGACGTCTTCATGCAGCAGCTTGCCGTACTCGGCCTTGCCAGCGAACCAGCGCGAATCCCAGGTCCGGTTGATGCCGAGACGCAGACCGATCGGATTGATCTTTTGACCCATCGTATTCTCCCAGCGCCTGCTTTAAGCGCTCGCCTCGACCTGACGCACAATGATCGTCAGCTGCGAAAACGGTTTGAAAACTCGGCCCGAACGGCCACGACCGCGCGGCGAGAAACGCTTCATCACGATTCCCTTGCCGACGAAAGCCTGCGAGACGACGAGATCGTCGACCTCGAGCTCGTGATTGTTCTCGGCATTGGCGATCGCCGATTCCAGGCACTTCTTGACGTCGACCGCAATCCGCTTGCGCGAGAACTGCAGGTCGGCGAGGGCGGCCGACGCCTTGCGGCCGCGGATCATCTGCGCCACCAGGTTCAGCTTCTGCGGGCTCACCCGAAGCATCCGGGCCACAGCCTTGGCCTCGTTTTCGGGGAGGCTCCGTTCGCGCTTTGGTTTGCTCATCGCTTAATCCTCAAGCCTTCTTGGCTTTCTTATCGCCCGAATGGCCGTGGAAGGTGCGGGTCGGCGAGAACTCGCCGAACTTGTGGCCGACCATCTCTTCGTTGATCGCCACCGGCACGTGCTTCTGGCCGTTGTAGACGCCGAACGTCAGGCCGACGAACTGCGGCAGGATGGTCGAGCGGCGGCTCCAGATCTTGATGACGTCGTGACGGCCGGACGCGCGCGCCGCATCTGCCTTCTTGAGCAGCGACGCCTCGACGAACGGGCCTTTCCAGACTGAACGAACCATGTCCGTCGTTCCTTACTTCTTCCGCTTGTGGCGGCTCAAGAGAATGAATTTATCGGTCGACTTGTTGGTGCGGGTCTTCTTGCCCTTGGTAGGCTTGCCCCACGGAGTGACCGGGTGACGACCGCCCGAGGTACGGCCTTCGCCGCCGCCGTGCGGATGGTCGATCGGGTTCATCGCGACACCGCGGTTGTGAGGCCTGCGGCCCATCCAACGCTTGCGGCCGGCCTTGCCGATCGAGGTGTTCATGTGGTCCGGGTTCGACACCGCACCGATGGTGCCGCGGCAGCGGCCGTGCACCAGGCGCTGCTCGCCCGAGTTCAGGCGGACGATCACGTAGTCCTGGTCGCGGCCGACGATCTGGGCGTAGGTGCCTGCCGAACGCGCGAGCTGGCCGCCCTTCCCGATCTTGACCTCGATGTTGTGCACGATCGTGCCGACCGGCATGTTGCCCAGCGGCATGACGTTGCCCGGCTTCACGTCGACATAGTTGCCGGCGACGATGGTGTCGCCGACCGCCAGGCGCTGCGGCGCCAGGATGTAGGCGAGCTCGCCGTCCTGATACTTGACGAGCGCGATGAAGGCGGTCCGGTTCGGATCATACTCCAGGCGCTCGACGGTCGCGGGAACGTCGACCTTGTCGCGCTTGAAGTCGACCGTGCGGTACGACTGCTTGTGACCGCCGCCGAGGAAGCGAACGGTGATGCGGCCGGTGTTGTTGCGACCGCCGCTCGACTGCTTGCCTTCGGTCAGCGCCTTGACCGGCTTGCCCTTGTAGAGGGCCGAACGATCGACCATCACCAGCTGGCGCTGGCCGGGCGTCGTGGGATTGAATGTCTTCAGTGCCATGGCAGCTCAGCCTTACAGTCCGGTGGTCACGTCGATACGGTGGCCCTCTTCGAGGGTCACGATCGCGCGCTTGCTGTCCGATTGCGAACCGAAATTGCCGCGGAACACCTTGGTCTTGCCCTTGCGGACGAGCGTGTTGACGCTCTTGACCTTGACGTCGAACAGCTTCTCGATCGCTTCCTTGATCTGCGGCTTGGTCGCCTTGGCGGCCACCTTGAACAGAACCTTGTTGTGCTCCGAGGCGAAGGTCGCCTTCTCGGTCACGACCGGCGCGATGATGATGTCGTAGTGGCGCGGATCGATGGTCTTCATTTGAAGCGCGCCTCCAGCGCATCGATCGCCGCCTTGGTCAGCACGAGCTTCTGACGGCGCAGGATGTCGTAGACGTTGATGCCCTGGATCGGCAGCACGTCCATGTTCGGAATGTTGCGGGCGGCATTGGTGAAGCCGGTATGCAGCTCGGCGCCGTCGATGATCAGGGCGTTGGTCAGGCCGAGACCGGAGAAGTGACCGATCAGCGCCTTGGTCTTCGCCGCCTCCAGGGTGGCGTTCTCCAGCACGACCAGATCACCGTCCTTGGCCTTGGCCGACAGCGCATGCTTCAGCGCCAGCGCACGGACCTTCTTCGGCAGGTCGGTCGCATGCGAGCGCACGACCGGACCGAAGGCGCGGCCGCCGCCACGGAACTGCGGCACACGAGCCGAGCCATGACGAGCACCGCCGGTGCCCTTCTGCTTGTACATCTTCTTGCCGGTGCGCCAGATCTCGGCGCGGCCCTTGGCCTTGTGGGTGCCGGCCTGACGCTTGTTGAGCTGCCACTGGACGCAGCGCGCGATGATGTCGGCACGCGGCTCCAGACCGAAGATGGCGTCGGACAGCTGGACGGAGCCGGCTTCCTTGCCCTCGAGCGTGGTGACTTTCAGTTCCATTTATGCGCCCTCCTGCACGGCCGGCGCTTCGGCAGCCTGCTCACCCGCGACCTTGAACTTGCCGGGCTTCGGCGCTTCCTTCGGCAGCGGCTTCTTGACGGCGTCGCGCACCGAGATCCAGCCACCCTTGGAGCCGGGCACCGCGCCTTCCACCAGGATCAGGCCGCGCTCGACGTCCGTCTGCACCACACGCAGGTTCAGCGTGGTGATGCGATCGACGCCCATGTGACCGGGCATCTTCTTGTTCTTCCAGGTCTTGCCGGGGTCCTGACGGCCACCGGTCGAACCGATCGAACGATGCGAGATCGACACACCGTGCGTGGCGCGCAGACCGCCGAAGTTCCAGCGCTTCATGCCGCCGGCGAAGCCCTTGCCGACCGAGGTGCCGGTGACGTCGACGAACTGGCCGACGACGAAATGGTCGGCCTGGATCTCGGCGCCGACCGGGATCAGCGAATCCTCGCTGACACGGAACTCGGCGAGCTTGCGCTTCGGCTCGACCTTGGCGACCGCGAACTGGCCGCGCTCCGCCTTCGGCATGTAGACCGTCTTGCGGCTGCCGCTGCCGAGCTGCAGCGCGACGTAGCCGTTCTTCTCGGTGGTGCGGTGACCGACCACCTGGCAATTGCCGAGCTTCAGCACGGTCACGGGGATATGTTCGCCGGTCTCCGTGAAGACCCGCGTCATCCCGACCTTTTGTGCGATCACTCCGGAGCGCATCGGCGTGCTTCCTGTTCTTCTCTATGTCCGCGTGAGGTGCGAACGTGAATCCAAAAACTTAGAGCTTGATCTCGACGTCGACGCCGGCGGCCAGATCGAGCTTCATGAGAGCATCGACGGTCTGCGGGGTCGGATCGACGATGTCGAGCAGGCGCTTGTGAGTGCGCATCTCGAACTGCTCGCGGCTCTTCTTGTCGACGTGCGGCGAACGGTTCACGGTGAACTTCTCGATGCGGGTCGGCAGCGGAATGGGTCCGCGAACCTGCGCGCCGGTCCGTTTCGCCGTGTTGACGATCTCGCGCGTCGACGTATCGAGGATACGATGGTCAAACGCCTTGAGACGGATGCGGATATTTTGGCCGTTCATTGCCGTATCTTTCTGTGAGTAGTGAGTGGCGAGTAGCGAACGGCGAATGGATAATCTCCATTCGCCACCCGCCATTCCCTATTCGCTGTTGTTACTCGATGATCGAGGCGACGACGCCGGCGCCGACGGTGCGGCCGCCCTCGCGGATGGCGAAGCGCAGCTTCTCCTCCATCGCGATCGGCACGATCAGGTGCACTTCCATCGCAATGTTGTCGCCCGGCATCACCATCTCGGTGCCTTCCGGCAGGTGAACGACGCCGGTCACGTCGGTCGTGCGGAAGTAGAACTGCGGCCGATAGTTGGTGAAGAACGGCGTGTGACGGCCACCCTCTTCCTTCGTGAGGATGTAGGCCTCAGCCTTGAACTTGGTGTGCGGCTTGACCGAACCCGGCTTGCACAGCACCTGGCCGCGCTCGACGTCCTCGCGCTTGGTGCCGCGGAGCAGCGCGCCGATGTTGTCACCGGCCTGGCCCTGATCGAGCAGCTTGCGGAACATTTCAACGCCGGTGACGGTGGTCTTCTGGGTCGGACGGATGCCGACGATCTCGATTTCCTCACCGACCTTGATGATGCCGCGCTCGACACGGCCGGTCACCACGGTGCCGCGGCCCGAGATCGAGAACACGTCTTCGACCGGCATCAGGAAGGGCTGGTCGATCGGACGCTCCGGCTGCGGAATGTACTCGTCGACATTGCGCATCAGCTCGAGGATGGCGTCGTGGCCGAGCTTCTTGTCCGAATCTTCCAGAGCGGCCAGCGCCGAGCCCTTGATGATCGGGATCTTGTCGCCCGGGAATTCGTACTTCGAGAGCAGCTCGCGGACCTCGAGCTCGACGAGCTCCAGCAGCTCGGGATCGTCGACCATGTCGCACTTGTTGAGGAACACGACCAGCGCCGGCACGCCGACCTGGCGGGCGAGCAGGATGTGCTCACGGGTCTGCGGCATCGGGCCGTCAGCGGCCGACACGACCAGGATCGCGCCGTCCATCTGGGCAGCGCCGGTGATCATGTTCTTCACGTAGTCGGCGTGGCCGGGGCAATCGACGTGGGCGTAGTGGCGGTTCTTGGTCTCGTACTCGACGTGCGCGGTCGAGATGGTGATGCCGCGCGCCTTCTCTTCCGGGGCCTTGTCGATCTGGTCGTAGGCAGTGAACGTCGCACCGCCCGTCTCGGCCAGGATCTTGGTGATTGCAGCCGTCAGCGAGGTCTTGCCGTGGTCGACGTGACCGATGGTGCCGATGTTGCAGTGGGGCTTGTTACGTTCAAACTTAGCTTTGGCCATTTGACTCTCCGTTCAGTCGCTAACTTGAGCTAACGACAATCAGGCAAACTTCTTCTGGACTTCGGCCGACACGTTGGCCGGCGCTTCAGCGTAGTGCGAGAACTGCATCGTGAAGGTCGCGCGCCCCTGGCTCATGGAGCGCAGGTTGTTCACGTAACCGAACATGTTCATGAGCGGCACCATCGCGTTGATGACGTTGGCATTGCCGCGCATGTCCTGGCCCTGGATCTGGCCACGACGCGAGTTCAGGTCGCCGATGACCGAGCCGGTGTAGTCTTCCGGGGTCACCACCTCGACCTTCATGATCGGCTCGAGCAGAACCGACTTGCCCTTCTGCAGCGCCTCGCGGAAAGCCGCACGAGAGGCGATTTCGAAGGCCAGCGCCGACGAGTCGACATCGTGATACTTGCCGTCGACCAGCGCCACCTTGACGTCGACCACCGGGAAGCCGGCGACGACGCCCGCGCCGAGCACGCTCTCGATGCCCTTCTCGACGCCCGGGATGTATTCCTTCGGAACCGCACCGCCGACGATCTTGGACTCGAACACGTAGCCGCCACCGGGCTCGTTCGGCTCGACCACGAGGCTCACGGCCGCGAACTGGCCGGTACCACCGGTCTGCTTCTTGTGGGTGTAGTCCACGTTGGCCGGCTTGGTGATACGCTCACGGAACGCCACCTGCGGCGCGCCGATGTTCGCATCGACCTTGTAGGTGCGCTTGAGGATGTCGACCTTGATGTCGAGATGGAGCTCGCCCATCCCCTTGAGGATGGTCTGGCCCGACTCGTGATCGGTCGACACGCGGAAGGACGGATCCTCAGCGGCCAGCTTCGCCAGCGCGACGCCGAGCTTCTCCTGGTCGGCCTTCGACTTCGGCTCGATCGCAATCTCGATGACCGGCTCCGGGAATTCCATCTTTTCCAGGATCACCTGGTTGGACGGATCGCACAGCGTGTCACCGGTGCGGGCTTCCTTGAGGCCTGCGAGGGCGACGATGTCGCCGGCATAGGCTTCCTTGATGTCCTCGCGGTTGTTCGCATGCATCAGCAGCATGCGGCCGATGCGCTCCTTCTTCTCGCGGGTCGAGTTCACCACGCCGGTGCCCGAGGTCAGGATGCCCGAATAGATGCGGCAGAACGTGATCGTGCCGACGAAGGGGTCGTCCATGATCTTGAACGCGAGCAGCGCCAGCGGCTCCTTGTCGTCCGCCTTGCGCACGACCTCGTTGCCCTTGTCGTCGGTGCCCTTGATCGCAGGCACGTCGAGCGGCGACGGCAGATAGTCGACGACGGCGTCGAGCAACGGCTGCACGCCCTTGTTCTTGAAGGCCGAGCCGCACAGCACCGGATAGAACGCGCCGGTCAGCACGGCCTTGCGGATCAGGCGCTTCAGAGTCGCCTCGTCCGGCTCCTTGCCGTCCAGGAACGCGGTGAGCGCGTCGTCGTCGAGCTCGACGGCGGCCTCCACCAGCTTCTCGCGATATTCCTTGGCCTGGTCGGCGAGATCAGCCGGGATCTCGACGTAGTCGAACTTCGCGCCGAGCGCCTCGTCGTTCCAGACGATCGCCTTCATCGTCACGAGATCGATGCAGCCCTTGAAATTGTTCTCGGCGCCGATCGGCAGCTGGATCGCAACAGGCTTCGCGCCCAGGCGATCGACGATGTCGGCCAGGCACTTGAAGAAGTCGGCACCGGTCTTGTCCATCTTGTTGGCGAAGACGATGCGCGGAACCTTGTACTTGTCGCCCTGGCGCCAGACGGTCTCGGTCTGCGGCTCGACGCCCTGGTTGGAGTCGAGAACGCACACGGCGCCGTCGAGCACCCGCAAGCTGCGCTCGACCTCGATGGTGAAGTCGACGTGGCCGGGGGTGTCGATGATGTTCAGGCGCTTGCCGTTCCAGAACGCAGTGGTCGCAGCCGAGGTGATCGTGATGCCACGCTCCTGCTCCTGCTCCATCCAGTCCATCGTCGCGGCACCTTCGTGCACTTCGCCGATCTTGTGGCTCTTGCCGGTATAATAGAGGATGCGCTCGGTCGTCGTGGTCTTGCCGGCGTCGATATGCGCCATGATGCCGAAGTTGCGATAGTCTTCGATGGCGTGTTGGCGGGGCATGGGTGTGTTCCCTGATTTCCGTTCGGGTCGCCGTTACCAGCGATAGTGCGAGAAGGCGCGGTTGGCTTCCGCCATCCGGTGCACGTCTTCACGCTTCTTCACGGCGTTACCCCGATTGTTCGAGGCGTCGAGCAGCTCCGCCGAAAGCCGCTCGGTCATCGTCTTCTCGTTGCGGTCGCGCGCGGCCGAGATCAGCCAGCGGATGCCCAGCGCCTGCCGGCGGGTCGAACGAACTTCGACCGGCACCTGGTAGGTCGCACCGCCGACGCGACGGGAGCGAACCTCGATGGTCGGCATGACGTTTTCGAGGGCCTGCTCGAACACCGTCAGCGGGCTCTGCTTGGTCTTGGCCTCGATGATGCCGAACGCGCCGTAGACGATACCTTCGGCGACCGACTTCTTGCCGGCGTACATCACCGAGTTCATGAACTTGGTGACAATGATGTTCCCGAACTTCGGATCCGGAAGCACTTCACGCTTTTCGGCTGAATGGCGACGCGACATGTGATCTTGTTCCCGCTTCTCTCGAACGTCTTACTTCGGACGCTTCGCGCCATACTTCGAACGGCGCTGCTTACGGTTCTTGACGCCCTGGGTATCCAGCACGCCGCGGAGGATGTGATAGCGCACGCCCGGCAAGTCCTTGACGCGGCCGCCGCGGATCATGACCACCGAGTGCTCCTGCAGGTTATGGCCTTCACCCGGAATGTAGCCGATCACCTCGAAGCCGTTGGTCAGGCGCACCTTGGCGACCTTACGAAGCGCCGAGTTCGGCTTCTTCGGGGTCGTGGTGTAGACGCGCGTGCAAACGCCACGCTTCTGCGGCGACTGCTGCAGCGCCGGCACCTTCTTGCGCGACTTCTGCACTTCGCGCGGATTTGCGATCAGCTGGTTGATCGTCGGCATCTTGGCCTTCACCCTTCTCAACGTTCGCACGGAGACCGCGACCGGCTTCCGCAAATTCTGTTCGAGGTTCCCCGCCTCACCGGGCCGTTTCGCGCGATCAAAACCCACGCAAAACGAAATCGCGCCAACCGTCCATCGCTGAACGGAAAGCGCTTGACGCCACAGAGGACCGCGATCACCACCAGTCAGCTTGCGCTGGCGGGCGGCCTACCGAGGTCATGCATCCGAAATTGGTCTCAGGAGAACGAGCTCGAGAGATCTAATATCGTTTTGGCATTGCCTAGCTATGATCGACAGCGTTTGAGCGGCATTCGTCGAGGGTGGTGCCCGTCCCGCCCGGTTTCGGGTGGTCTGGGTGATCCGTACCGACGCTGGCGAAGCTCACCGCCTGTCGTTGAGTGCCGGCCTTTTATAAGCGGTAAATATCCAAGTCAAGCAAAACGACGCCGCAGGACGCGCAAAGAAGCGCTTCTGGCCGCTGCGGTTTCCGGTCCCGATAGGGCCCCCGCCGTCCGAGGTATCTGCAGACCGCACAGCCCTGCGAGTGCAGGCGCCTCTCCAGCCCGGGACATGTCCAGAAACATCGAAGATAAGGCTTTTTTCGGCTTTGGCCGACAAGGATGGCGCCGCGACGAGGCGCCTGGTGACAGAATATACCGACATTGCGATCATTGGCGGCGGCCTGAGCGGCTCGATCACGGCCGCCATGCTCGGAATGGCCGGCATCCCCGCGATTCTCGTCGATCCCCACGCGGTCTCCCCGCCCGACTTTCGAATCGAGAAGATCTCCGGTGCCGAGCAGATCGGCCGATTCCGTCGCACCGGGATCGCCGACAAGGCGTTGACCCAAGCCACCCTGGCCCCGGAGAACTGGATCGCCCGATTCGGCTACGTGCTCGAACGGGCTCAGGTCCAGCAATACGGCATTCCGTATGATGCGCTCGTGACGGCGGTGCGCGACCAGATCCCAGGCGCTGTGACGCGAATCGTCGCCAAGGCCGTAGCGATCACGCCAACCGAGGATCGCCAGTCGGTCGTGCTGTCCAACGGGCAGACGATCTCCGCCCGCCTCGTCGTGCTCGCCAACGGGCTGAACGTCGGGCTGCGGCACATGCTGGGAATCACCCGCACGATCACCAGCCCCGCCCATTCGATCTCGATCGGGTTCGACCTGACGCCGGTCGGCCGTTCCGCCTTCCCATTCCCGGCCATGACCTATTTCCAGGAACGAGCCAAGGCGCGGGTGCCCTACATCACCCTGTTCCCGATCGGCGAGCGCATGCGGGCGAACCTGTTCGCCTACCGCGAGGTCGATGATCCCTGGCTTCGGGCGATCCGCCGCAACCCAGTCGAAACGCTGGCCGCCGCCCTGCCCGGCCTGCGGCGGATCACGGGCGAGTACGCCGTGAGCGGCGAGGTGCGGGTCCGGCCCGCCGATCTCACCATCAACAGCGGGTACCGCATGCCGGGTGTCGTGCTCGTCGGCGACGCCTTCTGCACCACCTGCCCCGTCACCGGCACCGGTTCCGACAAGGTGTTCACCGATGTCGAGCGCCTCTGCAACGTCCACATTCCGCGCTGGCTGGCGACTGACGGCATGGGCGAGGCCAAGATCGCGGCCTTCTATGCGGACCCGGTCAAGACGGCCTGCGATGCGTGGTCGCTCGAGAAGGCATGGAATTTCCGATCGGTCTCGATCGGGGCCAGCCCCTATTGGCAGGCGCAACGCTGGGCGCGCTTTGCCGTCTCGCTCGGCCGCGGGGTTCGGCAGCGGCTGACGAAGACCAATGCGCCGCTCAACGTCTATTCCTCGTCATCATCCTCCTCGTCGTCGTCCTCCTCGTCATCGCTGTCGTCGTCGGCCTGATCCTGCCGGCTCGGCTGATGGCCCTGGTCATCCCAGAGCTTGCGATAGGTCCCATTCTTCGCCAAGAGCTCGGCGTGGCTGCCGCGCTCGATCGCCCGGCCGCCGGAGATGACGATGATCTCGTCCATCTCGACCACCGAGGTCAGGCGGTGGGTCGACCAGATCATGGTGCGGCCCTTGGCGACCTTGAGCAGGGTGCGGTTGATCGCGGCTTCCGTGGTCTGGTCCAGCGCCGAAGTGGCCTCGTCGAGCAGCAGCACGGACGGGTTGCGGATGATGGCGCGGGCGATCGCGATGCGCTGGCGCTGTCCACCGGACAGCGTGTCGCCGCGCTCGCCGACGATGGTGTCGTATTTCTGCGGCAGGCTCATGATGTAGCGGTGGATCTCGGCCTTCTTGGCCGCCTCCTCCACCTCCGCGTCGGTGGCGCCCTCCTTGCCGAGCCGGATGTTCTCCCGCAGCGACATGTTGAACAGCATGTTGTCCTGGAACACCACGGCCATGCTGCCGCGAAGCGAATCGCGCGTCACCTTGCGGATGTCGACGCCGTCGATGGTGACGCGGCCTTCATCGGGTACGTAGAGCCGCAGGATCAGGTTGAGCAGCGTGCTCTTGCCCGAGCCCGACGGACCGACGATCGCGATCCGCTTGCCGACGTCGAGCTTGAGGCTCAGATTGTCGAGCACCGGCGTCTCGCTGCCCTCGTACTGGAAGGTCACGCGCTCGAAGGTGATGTCGTGGCTGATGCGGGGCAGATCCGGCGCGCCCGGCCGGTCGGCGCCGCGGGTCGGCTCGTCCAACAGCTCCTGCATGTGCCGGATCGCGGCCGCCGAGGAGATCGACACCGGCACGAAATGCATGACATGGGCGATGTTGTAGGACACCTCCCAGAATGCGCTCTCGAAGGTGACGAAGGTGCCGATCGTGATCTGGCCCTTGGTGGCGAGATAGGCGCCGAGAGCGAGCACGACGAGATGCAGCAGCAGCACGGAGATCGTGACGGTGCGCTCGACCATGGTCGACAGGAACATCGCATCGGCCATCTTGCGCCGCGCCGCGTCGTTGCGGAAGCTGAACCAGCCGAATACCTTGCGGTGGAGGCTGAAGGCCTTGATGACGGCTTGCGCCGCGATGTTCTCCTGGATCACGCCGAGCAGCGACGCTTCGTTCAGTTTCTGCTCGTAATTGGCCTGAACCGCCTTCGGCGTCAGGATACGCGGGCCGATCAGGGTGATCGGAAACACCAGCAGCGCGATCGCAGCGAGCTGCCAGTTCAGGAACAGCATCAGAATGATGCCCGCAATCAGCTCGAGGAACGGCAGCACAGCGCTGTTGGCGAAACTCTTCACGACGTTCTCGAACGCCGACATGTCGACCGAGAAGCGCGACAGGATCTCGCCGCGCTTGGTACGCTGGAAATAGGCGGCCGGCAGGTTCTGCACGTGATCGAACAGACGGGTGCGAACGTCCGAGATGACGCAGGCCGCGAGCCGCGCATCCCAGCGCTCGTAGAGCACGGCAATGATCGAGGTGAAGATGCCCGCAGCGGCGAGCACGCCGAGGATGCGATAGAGCGCCTCGAAATCCTCTTCGCCGAGCGCATCGTCGATCAGGAACTTGAGGCTGAGCGGCATGATGACGTTGAACAGCGTCTCGATCAGGACGCCGATCGACACGAAAGCCAGCATCTTCTTGTATCTGGCGAGCAGCGGCGAGACGAAGCCGTAGATGGTTGCAAGCGCACCTGCGGCCTCGCGGGCCGTGTAGACGACGAGATCCTCGTCGTCGTCATCATCGTCGAGGTCGAGGCCGGCCTCTTCACCGTCCTCCTCGTCATCGTCCTCATCGTCGCCGACGACGTCAGCCGTCTCTGTCGCCGACGTCTTCGCTGTTCCGGGTTTTGGAACGGCAGGCACGGCCGCCGCCGGCCCCCGCTTGTCCAAATCATCGGCAGGATCAGCTGCCGTTGCGGACGTCTGATTTCGCGGCGGTGAAGATTTGGGCGCCATTCAACGAACCGATCCTGCACGGCCAGTATGACCGTAACGGATTAAAGCGGCTCGGCTTTACCACCTGTGTCCGCCTGCCGCCAGCATTCTCGCCATACGGTGCCGCACCCGCCGCGACCAAGACGCGGCCCTGTCACGCAACCAGCACGGTCACAAGCGCCGCGGACGCAAGACAGCATCGAGATGCCGGTCAACGCCCGCGGCCCTGCCTCGAAATGCCGGCGGCTGTGCCGCGAGCCTAGTCTTCGTCCTCGACCTTGTCGAAGAACGAATAGCGCAGGCTGTCGGCGTCGGCGTACCACTGGCCGGGCCCCTTGTTGGCCGCGAGTGTCGCTGCCCACACCTCGTCGGTGCAATCGCGGCGGTGCATGGCCAGATCGAACCCGTTGCCGAAGAACAGCTCCGACCACTCCCACCAGGTGCCGAGCTTCTTGACCCCACGCAGCAGGTCGTAGCGGTCGACCAGCGCCGGAGCCATGTCCGAGGTGATCGAGCCGAACACGAGGCCGGTCTTGACGACGCGGTTGAGCTCGCGGATCGCGCGCGCAACCTGCTTGTCACCGAGATGGCAGAGGCTGGTCTCGAACACGAAATCGAACTCACCGGTCTTGAATGGCATATCGGTGATCGAGCCGAGCTTGTTGTATTTCCTCAGCGCCTTCGGCGTCTTGCCATGGATGTAGCGGTTGTTCTCGATGCCCCAGGCATCGATGCCGCGCTCGCGGAGCGCTCCCACCAGTTCACCGCTCGCGGAGCCGGCGACCAAGAGCTTGTAGCCTTTGCCCTTGCCGGCCCGGTTCCAAACGATCTTGATCAGGCTGGTCAGATAGTCCGGATCGGTGAACTGCGACCACGCTTCGCTGTACGGCCCCTGCCCGCGATAATTGTCGAAATAGTCACGGTCGATCTTGTCGGACAGCGGCGTTTCGGCCTGCGAGCGGGCGCGGCGCAGCCGCATCATTTCGGTCAGGATGATGTCGGTGGCGGCGTCCGACGAATCGAGCAGCCCGTTCAGGGTCGAGTCGAACAGATAGTCACCGACCACGACGATGCCGGGGTGCTCCTTCGGCTCAGGCCGGTGATTGGTCATGACGTCGCGTACCGGCAGACCGCCGGGCAGCGCGTTGACGGACGACAGCCAGCGGTGGATCTTGCCTTCCATGAAGTGTGCGCGCGCGTCGCCGAGCGCAGCAGGGAGCGACTTCAGCGCGGCATCGATCAGCTCCTGGTCCGAGAGGTTGGCGAAGGCGAGCGCATCCGAGCCCGCGATCAGCCAGTTGAGCACGCCGTGCTTGCCGACATCGTGGCGCGAGCCCTCGTTGTAGATGCAGCAGCCGCCGAACGCCTCCGACATGAACCAGGAGCCCGGAATCTTCTCGCCCCAGAACGGCTCGTCGAACAGGATCGAGACGCGCAGATAATGCGCGGGACGATCGAAATAGGCGATGTGCTTGACCATGGACTGGCGCAGCTTCTCGCCCTCCCAGCCGACCGTCGACAGCCAGGAATGCGGCAGGCACACCAGCACGAGATCGAACTCGCGCGTCTCCGGCCCCTTGCCGTTCATCATGTTGAGCCGGTAGCGACCCGCCTCGGTCTTGCCGATGCGGAGCACGCGATGATTGAGCTGGATGTCGGCATCGACCTCGGAGCGCAGGCACTCGATCAGTTGCTCGTTGCCGTTCTGAATCGAGTACAGGCCGATATAGTCGTCGATATCCATGACGAAGTTCTTGAGCGCATTGAGGCCGTTGGTGTTGTGGGCCTCGGTCGCGAGGTCGGAGCGCGACATCACCTTGAAGAAGCGCTTGGCCGTGGGATCCTCGACCTCCTCGTCGAGCAGCTCTTCGCAGGTCTTGTAGGCCCAGGGGTGCTCGTTATCGTGGGCGCCGACGCCCTCGTAATATTCGACCGGCGACATCACGTCGGTACAACGCTTGCGGAACGCCTCGACCGCAGCGGCCGTCTTCGGGCCGTATTTGCGGCGCAGCCCCGGCACGTCGTCGAGCAGCTCGCCGTCGAGTTGCACCTGCAGCGCATCCATCGGAATCGTCTGCAGCCCGAAATGCTGGATCAGCTCGCGCAGCGGATCAGGGCCGGTCATCGAGTAGTCGTAGATTTCTGCGACACCAGCCTCATACATCGCCGGTGCGGTATCGAACTTGCGCGTCACGATCTTGCCGCCGAGCCGGTCGGATGCCTCGTAGATCGTCACCTTGCAGAGATCGCCGAGTTTGCGCCTCAGATACCAGGCGCTCATCAGGCCACCCGGACCGCCACCAACAATCGCAAGGTCAAGCATCGAAGTTCCGCCATCTCCGGCTGTCAGCGACGTTGCCGGTCGTCCATACAGGGGTCCTGCCACCCTCGGGGCTCGATCGGCCATAGCGTAACCGGCCCGCAAAAGATTTGCGCCGGAGCAAATCGGCGCATCGCCACGGGAATCGACGGAAATCAGCTCAGCGGATCTGATGCTTCCAAAAGCGCCTCTGTCCCTGAAGGGAAGATGAACAACGGGGCAGCAGCGCGGCAACAGGAGAAGAAAATGTCAAAAAAAGGCCGGCAAACGCCGGCCTTTTCTACACGCGATGAACGCACGGCAGACCCCGACACCGTCGGGGTCATGCCGCAACCGTCCGTTTACTCCGCCGGCGGCAGCGCGAGCGGCTGAGGCTCGGGCTGCGCCGGCACGATCGCCGCCTGCTTCTCGCGCTCGTCGAGAATCAGCTTGTCGCGCTTCAAAGCGACTTCGCGGATGCGGGCCATCGAGGCGCCGGTGCCGGCCGGGATCAGGCGTCCTACGATGACGTTCTCCTTGAGACCCTCGAGTGGATCGATCTTGCCGTTGACCGCCGCCTCGGTGAGGACGCGGGTGGTCTCCTGGAACGAGGCCGCCGAGAAGAACGACCGGGTCTGCAGGCTCGCCTTGGTGATGCCGAGCAGAACCGGAGTGCCCGTGGCCGGCTTCTTCGCCTCCTCCACGGCCTTCGCGTTCAGCAGGTCGAACTCGATCTTGTCGACCTGTTCGCCCGAGATCATGTCGGTATCGCCCTGGTCGGTGATCTCAACCTTCTGCAGCATCTGGCGGACAATCACCTCGATGTGCTTGTCGTTGATGAGCACGCCCTGCAGCCGGTAGACCTCCTGGATCTCGTTGACCAGATAGGCCGCGAGCTCCTCGATGCCCTTGATCGCCAGGATGTCGTGCGGCGCCGGGTTGCCTTCGACGATGAAGTCGCCCTTCTCGACGATGTCGCCATCCTGCAGATGGATGTGCTTGCCCTTCGGGATCAGGTACTCGCGCGGCTCCTCGGTCTTGTCGACCGGCTCGATCGAGATGCGACGCTTGTTCTTGTAGTCGCGACCGAACCGGATGGTGCCGGCGATCTCGGCGATGATCGCGGCATCCTTCGGCTTACGCGCTTCGAACAGCTCCGCCACCCGCGGCAGACCGCCGGTGATGTCGCGCGTCTTGGCGCTTTCCGTCGAGATACGCGCGAGGATGTCGCCCGGCTTCACCGTCGAGCCGACGTCGACCGACAGAATCGCGTCGACCGACAGCATGTAGCGGGCATCGCCGCCGCGGGCGAGCTTGAGCACCTTGCCGTCCTTGCCCTTGATCACGATGGCCGGACGCAGATCCGCGCCACCGCGCGTTCCACGCCAGTCGATGACCACGCGCTTGGCGATACCGGTGGACTCGTCGAGCGTTTCCGAGATCGACAGACCCTCGGTCAGATCCTCGAACCCGATCGTACCCTCGGCTTCCGTGAGGATCGGACGGGTGTAAGGGTCCCACTCGGCGATGCGCTGGCCGCGCTTGATCATGTCGCCGTCGTCGACATGCATGCGCGCGCCGTACTGGATGCGGTGCGTCGCACGCTCGGTGCCGTCGGGGTCGACGATCGTCACGACCATGTTGCGGACCATCGCGATCAGATGACCCTCGCTGTTGCGGGCGATCGCCTTGTTCTTGATGACCACCTTGCCTTCGAAGTTCGATTCCACGAAGGACTGCTCGTTCAGCTGCGCCGCACCACCGATGTGGAAAGTGCGCATCGTCAGCTGGGTGCCGGGCTCACCGATCGACTGCGCGGCGATGACGCCGACGGCCTCACCGTGGTTGACCGGCGTGCCGCGCGCCAGATCGCGGCCGTAGCACATCTTGCAGATGCCGTTGACCAGCTCGCAGGTCAGCGCCGAGCGGATCTTCACCTCCTGCACGCCAGCCTGCTGGATGGCGTCGATGTGGCTCTCCTCCATCAAGGTGCCGGCCTTGACCAGCACCGCGTTGGTCGCGGGATCGCGCACGTCGTCGCAGGGCACGCGGCCCAGGATGCGCGAGCCGAGCGAGGCCACGACCGTGCCGGCATCGACGATGGCGCGCATCTTGATGCCGAGATGGGTGCCGCAATCGTCCTGCGTGATGATGCAGTCCTGCGCGACGTCGACCAGACGACGGGTCAGGTAGCCCGAGTTCGCGGTCTTCAACGCGGTGTCCGCGAGACCCTTGCGGGCGCCGTGGGTCGAGTTGAAGTACTCGAGAACCGAGAGACCTTCCTTGAAGTTCGAGATGATCGGCGTCTCGATGATCTCACCCGACGGCTTGGCCATCAGGCCGCGCATGCCGGCGAGCTGACGCATCTGGGCCGGCGAACCGCGGGCACCGGAATGCGACATCATGTAGATCGAGTTGATGTCGGCATCCGCCCCCGTCGCCGTCTTCTTGGTGACGGAGATCTCCTTCATCATCTCCTTGGCGATCTCTTCGCTGGCCTTCGACCAGGCGTCGACGACCTTGTTGTACTTCTCGCCGTGGGTGATCAGACCGTCATTGTATTGCTGCTCGAAATCCTTCGCCAGCGTACGGGTGGTGTCGACGATCTTCCACTTGCCCGCCGGCACGACCATGTCGTCCTTGCCGAACGAGATGCCCGCCTTGAAGGCGTTGTAGAAGCCGAGCGCCATGATGCGGTCGCAGAAGATCACCGTCTCCTTCTGGCCGCAGTGACGATAGACCTGATCGATCACGCCCGAGATTTCGCGCTTGGTCATCAGCTTGTTGATGACCTCGAACGTGACGCGCGGATGCTTCGGCAGGAGATTGCCGAGCATCACGCGACCCGCGGTGGTTTCGATCCAGCGCTTGGCGATCTTGCCGGTCTCGTCCATCCCCTCCCAGCGGTACTTGATCTTGCTGTGGAGATGGATGGCCTTGGCGTGCAGCGCATGCTCGAGCTCGGCCATGTTGCCGAACGCCATGCCCTGGCCGGGCATGCCCTCGCGCATGATCGAGACGTAGTAGAGGCCGAGCACGATGTCCTGCGACGGCACGATGATCGGCTGACCATTGGCCGGATGCAGGATGTTGTTGGTCGACATCATCAGGACGCGCGCTTCCAGCTGCGCTTCGAGCGACAGCGGAACGTGCACGGCCATCTGGTCGCCGTCGAAGTCGGCGTTGAAGGCCGAGCAGACCAGCGGATGCAGCTGGATCGCCTTGCCCTCGATCAGCACCGGCTCGAACGCCTGGATGCCGAGGCGATGCAGCGTCGGCGCGCGGTTCAGGAGCACCGGATGCTCGCGGATGACCTCGTCCAGGATGTCCCAGACCTCCGGACGCTCCTTCTCGACCAGCTTCTTGGCCTGCTTGACCGTCGTCGACAGGCCCTTGGCGTCGAGCCGCGAATAGATGAACGGCTTGAACAGCTCGAGCGCCATCTTCTTCGGCAGGCCGCACTGGTGCAGGCGCAGCTCGGGACCGACCACGATGACCGAACGGCCGGAGTAGTCGACGCGCTTGCCGAGCAGGTTCTGACGGAAGCGACCCTGCTTGCCCTTGAGCATGTCGGCGAGCGACTTCAGCGGACGCTTGTTGGCGCCGGTGATGACGCGGCCGCGGCGGCCGTTGTCGAACAGCGCATCCACCGCCTCCTGAAGCATGCGCTTCTCGTTGCGGATGATGATGTCGGGCGCGCGCAGCTCCATCAGCCGCTTCAGGCGGTTGTTGCGGTTGATGACGCGGCGATAGAGGTCGTTGAGGTCGGAGGTCGCGAAACGGCCGCCGTCGAGCGGCACCAGCGGACGCAGGTCCGGCGGGATCACCGGAACCACGGTCATGATCATCCATTCCGGCTTGTTGCCGGAGTGGCGGAACGCCTCGACGATCTTCAGGCGCTTCGCGAGCTTCTTGTGCTTGATGTCGGAGTCGGTCTCCTGCATCTCGGCACGCAGCGTCTGCTCGAGCTTCTCCAGCTCGAGGCCGCGCAAGAGCTCACGGATGGCCTCGGCGCCGATCATGGCGGTGAAGCTGTCCTGGCCGTATTCGTCCTGCGCCTTGAGGTACTCGTCCTCGGACAGCAGCTGACGGTCCTTGAGCGCGGTCAGACCCGGCTCGAGAACGACGTAGTATTCGAAGTACAGAATCCGCTCGAGATCCTTCAGCGTCATGTCGAGCAGCAGGCCGATGCGCGAGGGCAGCGACTTCAAGAACCAGATGTGCGCGACGGGAGCGGCGAGCTCGATATGGCCCATGCGCTCGCGCCGGACGCGCGACAGGGTCACCTCGACCGAGCACTTCTCGCAGATGATGCCCTTGTACTTCATCCGCTTGTACTTGCCGCACAGGCACTCGTAGTCCTTGATCGGCCCGAAGATGCGGGCGCAGAACAGGCCGTCGCGCTCGGGCTTGAAGGTACGGTAGTTGATCGTTTCCGGCTTCTTGATCTCGCCGTAGGACCAGGACAGAATCTTCTCCGGAGACGCAATCGAGATCCGGATCTGGTCGAAGACCTGAGCCGGCGTCGTCGGATTGAAGAGATTCATAATTTCTTGGTTCATCGTATTCTCCTCGCGGGCCGATCGGGGGTCGGCCGCAAATTCGAAAATCTCTCAACGGGCGCCTTGTCCTGACCCGCGGGGGAAGGCGCCGGCACCCGGCCGTCCGAGACGGCCGGGCATGACCTCTTGAACTACTCGGCGGCTTCCGACGTCGGCGCCGGTCCGAGCTTGGAGTTGTGCAGGTCGACGTTGAGGCCGAGCGAGCGCATTTCCTTGACCAGCACGTTGAACGATTCCGGAATACCGGCCTCGAACGTGTCGTCGCCGCGCACGATCGCCTCGTAGACCTTGGTGCGGCCGGCGACGTCGTCCGACTTCACCGTCAGCATCTCCTGCAGCGTGTAGGCCGCGCCGTAGGCTTCGAGCGCCCACACCTCCATTTCGCCGAAACGCTGGCCGCCGAACTGGGCCTTGCCGCCCAGCGGCTGCTGGGTGACCAGCGAGTACGGGCCGATCGAACGCGCATGGATCTTGTCGTCGACCAGATGGTGCAGCTTCAGCATGTAGATGTAGCCGACCGTCACCTTGCGATCGAACGCATCGCCGGTGCGGCCGTCATAGACCGTCGACTGACCGGATGCGTCGAGGCCGGCGAGCTTCAACATCTCCTCGATGTCGGCCTCCTTGGCACCGTCGAACACCGGCGTGGCGATCGGCACGCCGCGGCTCAGATTGTGACCAAGCTCGATCAACTCGTTGTCGTTGAGCGACTTGATGGTCTCGTCATCGCCGTAGATCCGCTTCAAGGTCTCCTTCAGCGGCTTGACGTCCTGCTTCGACAGGTAGGCATCGACCGTCTGGGCGATGCGCTTGCCGAGGCCGGCGCAGGCCCAGCCGAGATGGGTCTCGAGGATCTGCCCGACGTTCATGCGCGAGGGCACGCCGAGCGGGTTCAGCACGATGTCCGCATGGGTGCCGTCCTCGAGGAACGGCATGTCCTCGATCGGCACGATCTTGGACACGACGCCCTTGTTGCCGTGACGGCCCGCCATCTTGTCGCCCGGCTGGATCTTGCGCTTCACGGCGACGAAGACCTTGACCATCTTCATCACGCCGGGCGGCAGCTCGTCGCCACGCTGCAGCTTCTCGACCTTGTCGAGGAAGCGCTGTTCCAGCCCCTTCTTCGACTCGTCGTACTGCTTCCGCATGGCCTCGATCTCGGCCATCAGCTTGTCGTTCGGCGAGGCGAACAGCCACCACTGCGACTTCGGATACTCGTCGAGCACCGCACGCGTGATCTTGGTGTCCTTCTTGAAGCCCTTCGGCCCCGAGATGCCCTGGCGGCCGTCCAGCATGTCGGCGAGACGGCTGTAGACGTTGCGGTCCAGGATCGCCTGCTCGTCGTCACGGTCCTTGGCCAGACGCTCGATCTCTTCCCGCTCGATCGCCAGCGCACGCTCGTCCTTGTCGACGCCGTGACGATTGAAGACGCGGACCTCGACGATCGTGCCCTGCACGCCCGGCGGCACCCGCAGCGAGGTGTCGCGAACGTCGGAGGCCTTCTCGCCGAAGATGGCGCGCAAGAGCTTTTCTTCCGGCGTCATCGGGCTCTCGCCCTTCGGCGTGATCTTGCCGACCAGGATGTCGCCGGCGCGCACCTCCGCGCCGATATAGACGATGCCGGCTTCGTCGAGGTTCTTCAGCGCCTCTTCCGACACGTTCGGAATGTCGCGCGTGATTTCCTCCGGACCCAGCTTGGTGTCGCGGGCCATCACCTCGAATTCCTCGATGTGGATCGAGGTGAAGACGTCCTCCTTCACGATCCGCTCGGAGAGCAGGATGGAGTCCTCGAAGTTGTAGCCGTTCCACGGCATGAACGCGACCAGCACGTTGCGGCCGAGCGCGAGCTCGCCGAGATCGGTCGACGGACCGTCAGCGATGATGTCGCCCTTCTTGACGATGTCGCCGACCTTCACCAGCGGACGCTGGTTGATACAGGTCGACTGGTTCGAGCGCTGGTACTTCATCAGCCGGTAGATATCGACGCCCGACTTGGTCGGATCGAGATCTTCCGTGGCGCGGATGACGACGCGGGTGGCGTCGATCTGGTCGATCACGCCCGAGCGGCGCGCCGCGATCGCGGCGCCCGAGTCACGGGCAACCACGCCTTCCATGCCGGTGCCGACGAACGGCGCCTCGGCGCGAACCAGCGGCACCGCCTGGCGCTGCATGTTCGAGCCCATCAGCGCGCGGTTGGCGTCGTCGTTCTCGAGGAACGGGATCAAGGCCGCGGCAACCGAAACCAGCTGCTTCGGCGACACGTCCATGTAGTCGACCTTGTCGGGCGTCATCGGCACGACTTCGCCGGCATGACGGCAGACCACGAGGTCCTCGGTGAAGCGGCCCTTGGCATCGAGCGGCACGTTGGCCTGCGCGACGCGGTAGCGCCCCTCCTCCATGGCGGACAGATACACCACCTCGTCGGTGACGCGGCCGTCCTTGACCTTGCGGTACGGCGTCTCGACGAAGCCATACTTGTTGACGCGGGCGAACGTCGCCAGCGAGTTGATCAGGCCGATGTTCGGACCTTCCGGCGTCTCGATCGGGCAGATGCGGCCGTAATGCGTCGGATGCACGTCGCGCACCTCGAAGCCGGCGCGCTCGCGCGTCAGACCGCCCGGTCCAAGCGCCGACAGGCGGCGCTTGTGGGTGATCTCCGACAGCGGGTTGGTCTGGTCCATGAACTGCGACAGCTGCGACGAGCCGAAGAACTCGCGCACCGCGGCCGCGGCAGGCTTGGCGTTGATCAGGTCCTGCGGCATCACGGTGTCGATGTCGACGCTCGACATGCGCTCCTTGATGGCGCGCTCCATGCGCAAGAGACCGATGCGGTACTGGTTCTCCATCAGCTCGCCGACCGAGCGGACGCGGCGATTGCCGAGATGGTCGATGTCGTCGATCTCGCCCTTGCCGTCGCGCAGGTCGACCAGGGTCTTGATGACCGCCAGGATGTCTTCCTTGCGCAGAGTGCGCTGGGTGTCCGGCGCATCGAGCTCGAGGCGCATGTTCATCTTGACGCGGCCGACCGCGGAGAGGTCGTAGCGCTCGGCATCGAAGAACAGCGACTGGAACATCGCCTGCGCCGAATCGAGCGTCGGCGGCTCGCCCGGACGCATCACGCGGTAGATGTCGAACAACGCGTCCTCACGCGTCATGTTCTTGTCGGCCGACAGCGTATTGCGGATGTAGGGGCCGACATTGACGTGGTCGATGTCGAGCAGCGGCAGGTCCTTGTAGCCCTGCTCGTTCAGCACCTTGAACAGCTTGTCGGTGATCTCCTCGCCGGCCTCGGCATAGATCTCGCCGGTCTTCGGGTTGACGAGATCCTCGGCAATGTAGTTGCCGAGCAGCTCCTCGTCCGACATGCGCAGCGCCTTCAGCCCCTTCTCCTGGAGCTGGCGGGCGGCGCGGACGGTGAGCTTCTTGCCGGCCTCGAGCACGACCTTGCCGGTGTCGGCGTCGATCAGGTCGTTGACGGTCGAATAGCCGCGGAAGCGGTTGGCGTCGAACGGAACGCGCCAGCCTTCCTTGATGCGCTTGTAGATCAGCTTCTTGTAGAAGGTCGACAGAATCTGCTCGCCATCGAGGCCGAGCGCGAACATCAGCGAGGTCACCGGCAGCTTGCGGCGACGGTCGATGCGCGCGAACACGATGTCCTTGGCGTCGAACTCGATGTCGAGCCAGGAGCCGCGATACGGGATGACGCGGGCGGCGAACAGCAGCTTGCCCGACGAGTGGGTCTTGCCCTTGTCGTGGTCGAAGAACACGCCCGGCGAACGGTGCATCTGCGAGACGATGACGCGCTCGGTGCCGTTGACGATGAAGGTGCCGTTCATGGTCATGAGCGGAATGTCGCCCATGTACACGTCCTGCTCCTTGATGTCCTTGACCGACTTCGCGCCGGTCTCCTCGTCGATATCGAACACGATGAGGCGCAAGGTCACCTTGAGCGGCGCAGCGAAGGTCATGCCGCGCTGACGGCACTCGTCGACGTCATATTTCGGCGGCTCGAACTCGTAGCGGACGAACTCCAGCATCGAGGTGCCGGAGAAGTCGGAGATCGGGAATACCGAGCGGAACACCGCCTGCAGGCCCTCATCCGGCCGGCCACCCGTGGGCTCGTCCACCATCAGGAACTGGTCGTAGGACGCCTTCTGAACCTCGATGAGGTTCGGCATCTCCGCGACTTCCTTGATGTGTCCAAAGAACTTGCGAACGCGTTTGCGACCGGTGAATGTCTGCTGCGCCATCGTGGCCTCTCATTTCGTCGCCCGGAGGGGCGAACCTTCCGAAACAGCGGCTGCCACCGCCCCTTCGGGTTGAATTTCGATCCATTTCGAGGATCTGAGGCCCAGAGCCGGAACGGAAATGTCCCAGATCTGTTCTTCAGACCAGCAAAACGCAAAACGACGCGCGAGGCGCGAGGACGCACCCGCTCGTCACAACCATCTCGTCACGGACTGCAAAAGCCCGAAATTGCCTATCTCCCAACGGCTTACGGACGGAGACGCCACTCCACCGATCAACCGGCTTTTCGTGCTGCCGACCCAATATGGGTTGACAATAATCGAGATTCGAGAGCGAAGCCCCTAAATCTCCACACTTTTCCGTGTTCGGCCCACAACGGACGGTTCCGTTGCACGCCTTTTGCAGTGATTCCGAGCCGCGCCCAATACCCCTGCAAAACTCCTTGTCCACATGATGACCGGGCGATGTTACCACCCGGTCATCATAATCTGTCGAAAGCCCCCGGACCCGCCCATGGCAGCCCGGGGACTTCGTTCGCGCAATCGAAGCGATTACTTGAGCTCGATCTTGGCGCCGGCCTTCTCGAGCTGAGCCTTGATCTTCTCGGCCTCGTCCTTGTTGACGCCTTCCTTGACCGGCTTCGGAGCGCCCTCGACCAGGTCCTTGGCTTCCTTCAGGCCCAGGCCGGTGATGGCGCGGACTTCCTTGATGACCTCGATCTTCTTGTCGCCGGCCGAAGCCAGGACAACGGTGAACTCGGTCTTCTCTTCCGCCGGAGCGGCAGCGGCGCCACCAGCGCCCGGAGCGGCGACGGCCACGGCGGCCGCGGCGGACACGCCCCACTTCTCTTCCAGGAGCTTCGCGAGCTCAGCAGCCTCGAGAACGGTGAGGGCCGAGAGGTCGTCGACGATCTTCTGCAGGTCAGCCATTGATGTAGTCCTTTAGTGTGGTTCGGTTCGAAACCAGGTTGTGAGTGTTTGCGAAGGGCGTCAGGCCGCTTCGCCCTTTGAGGCATGAGCCTGAATGACGCGCGCGACCTTGGCCGCGGGAGCGTTGGCGAGCTGGGCCAGCTTGGTCGCCGGAGCCTGGATCAGGCCGACGAGCTTGCCGCGCAGTTCGTCCAGCGACGGCAGCGAGGCCAGAGCCTTCACGCTGTCGACATTCAGGACGGTTGAGCCCATCGAGCCGCCGAGAATGACGAACTTTTCGTTCGCCTTGGCGAATTCGATGGCAACCTTGGGCGCCGCGACAGGATCGTTCGAAGTTGCGATCACGGTCGGCCCCTTCAACAGGGGACCGATGCCGACGACGTCCGTGCCTTCAAGAGCAATTTTGGCGAGACGGTTCTTCGAGACCTTCACCGATGCGCCAGCCTGCTTCATCTGCTTGCGCAGGTTCTGCATCTGAGCCACGGTGAGGCCGGAATAGTGAGCGACGACGGCAACGCCCGTGGTCTTGAAGACCTCGTGCAGCTGCTCGACCGCCTCTTTTTTTGCCGCTCGTTCCACAGCAAGCTCTCTCCGGTTGGCGGCCTTCGCCCGAAAGCGGGACCGCCGGGTTGCACCCGCCGTCCCACCAAACCTGACCTCCGGACGGAAGAACCCGAGGACACGAAAGGCAAAACGGCGATGAATAGCCTGCCCTTCCGAAAGCCCTGAGAGCCCGCGGAGTGTCGAGGTTCGAACCAAACCTGCATGCCACCACGACAAAGGCAGTGGACATGCCGAAATCCGGTCTTCACCCGTCTATGCAGGCTGGATGATTAAGCCATTGAGGAAACTGGATTTCCGCGCCGGCGCCTGCAGTCTCGGACAGGATTCGGAGTGATCGGCGAACCGACCTCCCCTGCGGCATTCGAGAGCAGAAAGATCCTTCTTCCTTCCGAGAAATCCAAACGGATATCCTCAAAAGGAATGCTGGCTCCTCTCAACTTTCGGAATGCGCGCACAGGCGCGCCAGCAACAGCCGGCCCGCCTGGAAGCCGGTTCTTTAACGGGTCCATTGCGACTTGCCAAGACCCCAAGAGCAAAAATCGCACCAGTTGGGCCATGCCGTGGAGCCGGGTGGGAGCCCCGTCGCCCGGATGAGCGACAGCCGGCGCGCGGGACGCGCGTCGGCGATAGCGACATGCGGGGTCTCACGTGCTCTGCCGGAAACCCCGGATGTCGGCAGCGCTCATCAGGGCCACGGGGCATTGCACGCGCAGGGGCACAATCCCGCCTCAGCCCTTCGGACAGGCCGCTCCGGCGTCGGCCCAGGCCTTGATCAGCTCGCCGAACTGCTTCTGGGTTCCCGGGGCCGGGGTCCGCCCAGCTCCCGGATTCCAGCCCCAGCCGACCAGCTCATCCTCAGCCATATGGTGAATCAGCTGCGCCATGGTCTTGCCGCCGTTGCGATTTGGATCCTTGATCTGTGCGCAGATCTGGCCGAGCGACTTGCCCTGCCAAGCCATCTCGATCGGGGCCAGCTGCCACTTGGGATTACCGGGCACGCGCGCCGCGTCGAAATTGGCCTCGTGGTGGCAGGTCGTGCAGGCGAGCCCGCCGGGCGCACCCATGCCAGCCTCGCCGCGGACCACCAGCGGCTGATGCGGAATCATCCTATCGGTCTGGGTCGGCCGGTCGCCGGCCGGGTGGCAGTTCATGCATCGCGGCGACTGCAGCACCTTGCCGGCCTCTTCGAACAGCGCCACGGCGCGCTCGTCCTTGCTCTTGATCCTGGCGAAGTCCGCCACCGGCTTGAGCCCGCCGGCGACGTGCGTGGCCTCGGGCGCCGCATCGGCGCGCCGCAGTGCCGGCAGGGCTACGATCGCAACCGCAGCCAGGCTGCCAGCGAGCAGCGCCATCGTCGCCGTTCTGAACGGGCTCATGCGGTGTCTCCCGGCCGGATCGGCAGTTGGGTCGGGCGCGGCAGACCCAGCCTGGCCATGGCGTTGGCGACGGCAGGTCCCAGCGGCGGCACGCCGGGCTCGCCGACTCCCGAGGGTTTCTCGGTCGACGGCACGATCGCAACCTCGATCTGCGGCATCTCGTGGATGCGCAGCGAGCGGTAGGTGTCGAAATTGCCCGACACCGGTCGTCCCTCGTCGAGCGGCTGCTGCGCATAGAGGATGTGGCCGAGCGCAAAGCCGATGCCGCCCTCCATCTGGGCGCGGATGATGTCGGGATTGACTGCGACGCCGCAGTCGACAGCGCACCACACCTTGTGCACGACCGGTCCGTCGGCCCCCATCGACAGCTCGACCACCTGGGCGACGTAGGTGTTGAAGCTCTCGACCACGGCAACGCCGCGGGCGCGGCCCGCCTCGAGCTTGGCGCCCTTCCAGTCCGCGAGCTCGGCGACCGCCTTGAGCACACCGGCGTGACGCGGCTTGTCGGCCATCATCGCCAGTCGTCCCTCCACAGGATCCTGGCCGGCGGCTTCGAGCAACTGATCGACGAACGCCTCGACGGCGTAGCCAGTATGGGTGTGGCCGACCGAGCGCCACCACAGCACGGGCACGCCGACATCGACCTGATGCAGGTCGCAGCGGAAATTCGGCACCTGGTAAGGGATCTCGTTGGAGCCCTCATAGGCCGTCGAATCGAGGCCGTTCTTCATGGTCATCGCCTCAAACGGCGAGCCCTTCATGATCGACTGCCCGACGATCGTATCCGACCACGCCACGATCTTGCCGTCGCGGACCACACCGCGCATTCGGTGCAGGCTGAATGGTCGGTAGTAGCCGCCGCGCATGTCATCCTCACGGGTCCACACCAGCTTGACCGGACGTCCCGGCCCGATCGCCTTGGCGACCTGCGCCAGCTCCATGGCGACGTGGGTCGACTGCTGCGCCCGCCGGCCGAAGCTGCCGCCGGCGAGAATCGTCTTGAGATCGACTTTGGCGATGTCGAGCCCAAGCACCTGCGCGATCACGGCGTGATCAGGCGTCGGAAACTGGCTGCCATAGCGCGCCGAGGCGGTATCGCCCTTCCAGTGAATGAAGGCGTTGATTGGCTCCATCGGCGCATGGGCCAGATAGGGAAAGACGAACTCGGTCTCGATCAGCTTGCCGCCCTTGGCGATCTCGGCGTCAACGTCGCCCTCCTGCTTCACCAGGGCGCCCTGCTTCTTCGCACGGGCGCGAAACTCCTCCAGCAGTTGCGCCGTGCCGCGCGTCTCCGCCTTGCTGTCGTCCCAGGTGATCTTGAGAAGGTCACGTGCCGTCTTCGCCGGCCAGAACCCCTCGGCATAGACGGCTACACCGTTCGGCACCTCCTTGACGTCGACCACTCCCGACACGGCCTTGGCCGCCGACGCGTCGAACGACGCCACCGTGCCGCCGAACCGCGGCGAGCGCGCCACCAACACGGTCAACGTCCCCGGATCCTTGATGTCGAGCGTGTACTCGGCCGAGCCGTTCGACTTCGCCACGCTGTCGAGCCGGGTTACAGCGCCTTCCTTGCCGATCAGCTTGAAGGCGGAGGAATCCTTGAGCTGCGGGTTCGCCGGCACCGGCTGTTGCATCGCCTTGGCGGCCAGCGCGCCGAAACCGCTCTGCTTGCCGGAGGGATGTCTGACGATGCCTTTGTCGACCGTGATCTCCTCAGCCGGCACCTTCCATTCGTCGGCGGCCGCGGCCACCAGCATCGCGCGCGCGGCAGCGCCGACCTTGCGCATCTGCTCGTAGGAATTGGCGATTGCGCTGGAGCCGCCGGTACCCTGCACCCCGAACAGCAGGTTTTTGTAGAGCACCGGATTCGAGGGCGCATGATCGGCGCGCATCTGCGACCAATCGGCATCGAGCTCCTCGGCCACCAGCGTGGCCATGCCGGTGAACGGGCCCTGCCCGAACTCGATGTGCTTGCAGAGAACGGTGACGGTGTCGTCCTGGCCGATCACAAGGAACGTGTTCGGCGCGATGTTGACGGACTTCGCCGCGTCTTGCGCGTAAGCGACACCATTGCGGGCGACATAGGTGGCGAGCGCCAGCCCCGCTCCCGCCTTCAGCAGCGAGCGGCGGGACAATGTCGGAGCGGACGTGGCGGGCTTCATATGCACATTCATGATCAGCCCTCCAACGTCTTGGCTGCGGTATGGATGGCAGCGCGGATGCGCACATAGGTGGCGCAGCGGCAGATGTTGCCGTTCATCGCGAGATCGATGTCCTCATCGGTCGGCTTGGGATTAAGGCCGAGCAGCGCGACCGCGCTCATGATCTGGCCGGACTGGCAGTAGCCGCATTGGGGCACGTCGAGTGCCGCCCAGGCCTTCTGCACGGCCGCACCTTCCTTGCCGCTCAGCCCTTCGATGGTGGTGATCTCGCTCTTGCCCACCGCCGACACCGGCAGCGAGCAGGAGCGAACGCTCTGGCCGTCGAGATGCACGGTGCAGGCACCGCACTGCGCCACGCCGCATCCGTATTTGGTGCCGGTCAGCCCGGCATTGTCCCGGATCGCCCATAACAAGGGCGTATTCGGGTCGACGTCGATCTGATGCTCGCGCCCGTTGATCTTGAGGGTGAACGCCGCCATGCCGCTCTCCTGAATTGCAGGAGAGGAACTTAGAAGCGTTTGAAAATCACTCGCAATTCACAGAGGCGTGCAGTGCGTCAGAATATTTCTGCACCACGCGTGGAACTTATCTGCGGTCTGCGCGTTTGGCGTTGCGGTGCTGGGGGAGCGCCATCTGCGCTTGCCTATCCGACCCGAAACGGCAGTGGCTCCCCTGCAAAGAACGCCGTGAGATTGGCCACCACGCATTCCTGCATCGCCACGTGAGACTCGCGGGTGTTGCCGCCGATATGCGGCGTGACCACCACGTTCTGCAACGACGTCAGCCCATCCGGGGCGTGCGGCTCGGTTTCGAATACGTCGAGCCCGGCGCCAGCGATGATGCCGTCCTTCAGCGCTGAAAGCAGCGCCCTTTCGTCGATCACGGAGCCACGCGAGATGTTGACGACATGGCCGTCGGGCCCGATCTTCTTCAGGAGATCGGCATCGACGACGTGCGTGGTCTCCGCGCCGGCGCGGACCGCGATCATCAGCACGGTGCACCATTCGGCCAAGGCATCAAGGCTTGAAAAATACTGATACGGCAGATCGTCGTGGCGCGTGCGGCTGAAATAGCCGACCTCGGTCTCGAAAGCGGCGACGCGCGCGGCGATCTTGCGGCCGATTTCGCCCATCCCGTAGACGCCGACCTTGCAGCCGGACAGACCAGGCGGCGGCTTCAACAGCGGCGACGGCCGGGCCTCCACCCAGCCACCGGTGCGCACATAGGAATCCGCCGCCGTCAACCGCCGCACGCTCGCCAGCATCAGCATGAGCGCGATATCGGCGACCGCTGCAGCGTTCGCGCCGGGACTATGGCCGACCACGATATTGCGCGCCGCGGCCGCCTTCAGGTCGACGCCATCATAGCCCGTGCCGTAACAGACGATGGCCCCGAGCGCCGGCAGCCGGTCCATGTCGTCGGCCCCCAGAGGCGTGCCGCCGGCTGTGATCAGGGCGCGGATCTGCGCAACCTCCGCCGCCGGAAACACCTCGTGCGCCGGCGTGCCGCCGCTGTCGAGCAGCTCGAAGCGATCGGCGAAGCGCTGGGTCAGCGACTTCGGCAGGCGGGAATAGATCAGGACCTTCTCGGGCATCGGGATTACCTATTCGGGCGGTCGCACGTCGCCACTCAGTGTCGCGTCAGCAGGCTCAGCAGAATGATGATGATGATGAATTGAAGCGCGCAGAGCATCCTCCAGAACAACAGCGGATTGCGGTCGTGAAGCGAGCGACGCTTGGCGATCGCCGGACCCGCCCATGACGCACCGTTCTCCAACTCGTGGGCGAATTCGATGGCATCACCGTAACGCTGTGCAGGATCGACGTTCAACGCCTTTCCGATCACGGCGTCGAGCCAGGCCGGCAGTTCCGGCCGGTAGCGTGAAATCGGCACCGGTTTGCCGAAGCGCGGGCGCGAGAACGGCTCGATCTCGCCGAACGGATAAGAGCGCGTGAACATGCGGTAGACGGTGACGCCGAGGGCGAACAGGTCGGACGCTTCGTCACCCGGCTTACCGGCGAACAGCTCCGGCGCCATGTAGCTCGGGGTCCCCGGAATATCCTCGGCCGGAAAGTCCTCGAACCGCGGCACGCGCGCGACCCCGAGATCGATCAGGCGCAAGCCGCCGTTCTCGAGCAGGATCACGTTGTCCGGCTTGATGTCGCGATGGATGATGCCGGCCCGGTGCAACGCCACCACCGCGCGCACGAGCTTGGTCGCGATCGCGGTGCCCTCCGCAAGCGACAATCGGGGCGGCCGGTTCAGACGCTGCTCGAGCGTCTCCCCCGCGTAGAATGGCATTGCCGAATAGAGCCGGGTCTGGCGCTCGACGGGAAGCTCGATGATCTCGCCGATCCAGATGCTGCGCACACGCGCGGCGACCCAGGCTTCGCGAATGAACGCCAGGCGGAACGAACCTTCGCTCGCGACGCGCGGATGCGGAAATTTCAGGACGACCTCCCTGTCACCCTGCCCCGCGTCGATCGCCTTGAACAGCCGGGAGTAGCGGCCATCGGAAAGGATATCGCCAAGCCGGAATCCGTCGATCACGTCACCGGGCGAAGGCAGCTCGCCGATCGGCAGGGACGAGATCGAACCTGTGAGCTCGTCGCGGTCGGCCGGCGGAAGATCGACGACGTCGAGCACCAGCGCCGTCGAATTGTCGTTGCTGCCGGCCGCAAGGGCGGCGGCGACGATTCCCCGCGCGGAATCCTCCGGGGGAGTCCGTTCGGCCAGGATCTCCTGAAGGCGCGAATCCGGCAGGATGCCGTGGATCCCGTCGCTGCAGATCAGAAACCGGTCGTGCTGACGCATGCCGAGCGTCGTGTAGTCGAAGCGGGCGAACTGCTCGAAACCGATGCCCCGGTTGAGGACGTGGGCAAGGTCAGCGCGGCCCGCGACATGGTCGGTCGTCAGACGCTCGAGGCGCCCTTCGCTGAGGCGATAGACGCGAGTGTCCCCGACGTGGACGACGTGGCAGGTTCGCCGCGACAGCACCACCGCGGAGAAGGCGCAGCTCATTCCATGCAACTCGGGGTCGACGCGGCCCTGCGCATGGATCCAGCTATTGATGGCTTCCAGCGCACGCGCGGCTCGGCTTCGCACGCCCGCCGTCTCGGGCAGAGAATGATAGGCATCGATGAAGCCGCGGACGGCGAGCTCCGCCGCCTCGCGCCCACCCTTGTGGCCGCCGACGCCGTCGGCGACGGCGGCGACGATATCGCGATCCGTCGCCCCCTGCAGGCCAAGGCGGGCGCCGACGTAATCCTCATTGTTCGGTCGCTTGCCGGTCTCGCTAGCGAAGCCGACGCGAACCTGAAGATTGCGATGCGCGCCGGCCACGCCTGAACACCTTGCCTATGGAGCGACGGCGCGTCGGTTCAGACGCGCGCGCCGGAAACGGCGCCCCACGTGGTGCGCCAACGGACCTTGACCATGGCAAGTCCGACGAAGCCGAGCAATGCCAGCAAACCAAAGAACAGGAAGCCGGCCCCGAATCCGCCGGTCATTCCCTTGGCCGTGCCGAGCGCCTGGGCGAGGAAGAATCCGCCGATGCCGCCTGCGCAGCCGACGAGACCGGTCATCAGGCCGATCTCGTGGCGGAAGCGCAGCGGAATGAGCTGGAACACCGCGCCGTTGCCCATCCCGAGCGCGAGCACGCCGACCGAGAACAACAGCACCGAAATCCACGCAATGCGTGGCATGTTCATGAGCTCCCAGCCTGCCTGGGTCGGCGCAGCCGGCCCTTCCGGCATGAAGGCGATCACGACATAGGCGGCGACCACAATGCCAAACAGGATCGAGAGCGACCGGATGCCACCGATCCGGTCCGCAATGAGACCGCCCACCGGACGGAAGCCGGAGCCGAAAGCGACGATCAGCGCCACCAGCAATCCGGCCGCCACTCCGGAGACATGATACTGCACCGAGAAGTACAGCGGCAGGGCGTTGGCGAGGCCGACGAAGCCGCCGAAGGTGATGAAGTAGAAGAACATGAACCAGCGGCTGTCGGGATCGCGCAGCAGGCCGCCATAGGCCTTGAGCGAGACCGGCTTGCGTTCACCGGGCGCATCCTTCGCGGCGACGATGTAGTAGATCAGGACCATGACCATCGGGATGAGCAGCACCCCGAAAACGGCCTGCCAGCCCCAATGTTCGGCGATGGTCGGCGCGAGCAGCGTGTCGAGCACGACGCCCATGTTTCCGGCCCCTGCGATCCCCATCACGATGCCCTGATACTGCGGCGGATACCAGCGGCTGGCCTGAGGCAGCGCGACGGCGAACGAGGCGCCGCCGATGCCGAGCACGACGCCGAACAGCTCGACGGCCAGCTTGCTGGGGAGTCCGAAATAGGCAACGCAGGCGGTCGCCGTCATGACCACCAGCTGCGCGATCACGCCCGTGCGCTTGGCGCCGATGATGTCGGCCAGAATGCCCATGGGAACACGCAGCAGCGCGCCTGCCAGCACGGGGATCGCGACCAGCGTGAACTTTTCGTTGACCGCAAGATTCATGTCGCGGGCGACATAGACGATCAGCGGTCCGAGTGCGACCCAGGCCATGAAGCTGATGTCGAAATAGAGGAAAGCAGCCAGCAGTGTCGGCCAATGACCGGCCTTCTTGAAGTCGTCGAGCTTCATGGTCTCAAACCTCGTGACGCAGGCGCGCGCGAGCAGGCTCGGCAGGAGCTGCGTAAAGGGGACAAATTGTCGGGTGAGTTGAGCGGCGGTCTCGTCGTTGAGATACGCCCGGTCCTGCCCGCCTTTCAGCAAGTTTCGCACCAACTTGGGTGATTCACGTTTTTCTCAACCCGTACCGGCGCTTGGGACTTCGAAGCCGCAGTTCTACGGATCGCTGATGCTCAACATGAACGCAGAGCCCGCCTGCACCGCGCGCACACTGATGGCTTTTTGAGCGCCCGCCGAAGCCGACGCGATCGGTACTCGAACGGAAGGGCCTCCATCGAGGATGCACATAATCTGATCTGCCGCGGCTACTATTTGAGCGCAGGTGTCGCCAGCGGCGCGCGCAAGCGGCGGCTCAACCCTTGAATTACCGCGATTTCCGGCGACGACCCGAATGGCACGAGATTTGAATTAGTTGGCTCGCGACCGTCATTGGCGACGATCAGCTCTGCCCGCAGTTGGGCCTCCCCCAAAATTCAAACATGACCACAGCGACCGATGGGCCGATGCCCGTTCGCGTCGCCGCTGGATGTCGCTGGCATTCGAAAGGCAGACCATGCTCGACAAGACGATCAAGCAGAAACTGGTGGTGATCGGCAACGGCATGGCCGGCATTCGCACGGTGGAGGCACTGCTGGAACGGGCGCCTGATCTCTACGACATCAGCGTCTTCGGCGCCGAGCCCTACGGCAACTACAACCGCATCCTGCTGTCGCCGGTGCTCGCGGGCGAGAAGACCGTCGACGACATCATGCTGAACACGGAGCAGTGGTACGAGGACAACCAGATCACCCTGCGCAAGGGCGAGACGGTCACGATGATCGACCGCCGGAGCTGCGAGGTGGTCACCGAAACTGGCGAACGCTATCCTTATGATCGGTTGCTGATCGCGACCGGCTCGAGCCCGATCGTTCTTCCGGTCCCCGGCGCCGCCCTGCCCGGCGTCATCGGCTTCCGCGACATCAAGGACGTCGAGCACATGGTCGAAGCCTCGACGCGACATCGCCACGCGGTCGTGATCGGCGGCGGCCTGCTCGGCCTCGAAGCCGCCAATGGTCTGATGAAGCGCGGCATGAAGGTCACGGTCGTGCATCTTCTCGACACGTTGATGGAGCGCCAGCTCGACCCGGTCGCCGGCGGCATGCTGCGCAAATCGCTGGAGGAGCGCGGGCTGGAGTTCAAGATGCCGGCGCAGACGCAGGCCATCCTCGGCGAAACGCACGTCACCGGCGTCCGCTTCACCGACGGCACCGAGGTCGCGGCCGATCTCGTGGTGATGGCCGTGGGCATCCGTCCCAATATCGAACTGGCAAAGAAGGCCGGGCTGTACTGCGAGCGAGGCATCGTGGTCTCCGATACGATGCAGACCTATGACGGTCGCATCTACGCCGTCGGCGAATGCGTGCAGCACCGCCGTCAGACCTATGGTCTGGTGGCGCCGCTGTTCGACCAGGCGAAGGTCTGCGCCAATCATCTGGCGATGAAGGGATTCGCCACCTATGACGGGTCAGTGGTCTCGACCAAGCTGAAAGTCACGGGCATCGACCTGTTCTCTGCCGGCGACTTCGCGCCGGGACCCGACAAGGAGGAGATCGTCCTGCAGGATGCCAATCGCGGCGTCTACAAGCGGATCATCCTGCGCGACAAGAAGATCGTGGGCACCGTGCTGTACGGCGACACCATCGACGGGCCCTGGTATTTCCAGCACATGCGCGACGGCACCGATGTCTCCCACATGCGCGAACGTCTGGTGTTCGGCTCGGCGCATCTCGGCGACGGTGGCCACGGCGGACAGAACTCGGTTGCCGCCATGAGCGACGAGGCCGAAATCTGCGGCTGCAACGGAGTCTGCAAGGGCGCGATCGTCAAGGCGATCAGCGAAAAGAAGCTGTTCACGCTCGACGACGTGCGCGCCCATACCAAGGCGTCGTCCTCATGCGGCTCGTGCACCGGCCTGGTCGAGCAGGTGCTGGCGTTCACGCTCGGCGGCGACTACTCGGCGGCGCCCAAGGTGAAGCCGGTCTGCGCCTGCACCGACCACAGCCATGACGACGTCCGGCGCGTCATCGTCGAACAGCAACTGAAGTCGATCCCCGCTGTCATGCGATTCATGGACTGGAAGACGCCGAACGGCTGCCATTCCTGCCGGCCCGCCTTGAACTACTATCTGCTCGCGACCTGGCCCGGCGAGTATCGCGACGACCAGCAATCCCGCTTCATCAACGAGCGCGTTCACGCCAACATCCAGAAGGACGGCACCTACTCCGTGGTGCCGCGGATGTGGGGCGGCGTGACCACGCCCGGCGAATTGCGCGCGATCGCCGACGTCGCCGACAAGTTCAACATCCCGACCGTCAAGGTGACCGGCGGACAGCGTATCGATCTGCTCGGGGTGAAGAAGGAAGATTTGCCGGCGGTATGGGCCGATCTCAACGATGCGGGTATGGTCTCCGGCCACGCCTATGCCAAGGGTCTGCGCACCGTGAAGACCTGCGTCGGGTCGGAATGGTGCCGCTTCGGCACCCAGGACTCCACTGGCCTCGGCATCAAGATCGAGAAGTTCATGTGGGGATCATGGACGCCCGCGAAGGTGAAGCTCGCCGTCTCCGGTTGCCCGCGCAACTGCGCGGAATCGACCTGCAAAGATGTCGGAGTGATCTGCGTCGATTCAGGCTACGAGATCCATTTTGCGGGCGCCGCCGGCCTGCACATCAAGGGCACGGAATTCCTGACCAAGACGGCGACCGAGGACGAGGCGCTCGAGATCATCGTCGCGCTGACCCAGCTCTATCGCGAGCAGGGCTGGTACCTGGAACGGATGTACAAATGGTGCGACCGCGTCGGCTTCGACAACATCCACAAGCAGGTGGTCGAGGACGTCAAGAACCGCAAGGCGCTGTTTGAACGCTTCGCCTATTCGCAGCAATTCTCGCAGAGCGATCCATGGGCGGCGCGCGCCCGTCGCGGCGTCGATCGCAACGAGTTTACGCCGATGGCCGAATTGGAGCTCGCATGACCACCTGGTTTCAAGTCGGCCCGCTCGACGACATTCCCCCGCTCGGCTCGCGCGTCGTGCGCACGCCGCGCGGCAACATCGCGGTCTTCCGCACCGATGGTGACGAGGTGTTCGCGCTGGACGATCGCTGCCCGCACAAGGCAGGCCCCTTGTCGCAGGGCATCGTCCACAACCGCCGCGTGACATGCCCGCTGCACAATTTCGTCATCGAGCTCGCGACCGGACAGGCCGTGGCACCCGACCAGGGCTGTACGCCATCCTATCCCGCGAAGGTCGAGGATGGCGTCGTGTGGCTGTCCCTGCAGCAAACGGCCGCGGCCTGAACGGTATCGCATGAGCGTCAGGACGACATGCCCCTATTGCGGCGTCGGTTGCGGCGTCGTCGCCGATCGGGACGATTCAGGGACCATCAGCGTCCGCGGCGATCCGCAGCATCCCGCCAATCTCGGCCGGCTGTGCGGCAAGGGATCGGCGCTGGCGGAGACGATCGATCTCGGGGGACGTCTGCTCGAGCCGATCGTGAACGGGCGGGCAGCCGGCTGGGATGAGGCGCTCGACCTCGTCGCGAGCCGTTTCACCGAAATCATCCGCGACCATGGACCGGATGCCGTCGCATTCTATGTTTCGGGGCAGTTGCTGACCGAGGACTATTACGTCGTCAACAAGCTCGCCAAGGGCTTCGTCGGGACCGCGAACATCGACACCAATTCGCGCCTGTGCATGGCGTCGAGCGTCGCGGGCCACAAGCGCGCATTCGGCAGCGACACCGTTCCGGGCTGCTACGAGGACCTTGAGCAGGCCGGCCTGCTGGTCCTGGTCGGCTCCAACGCCGCGTGGTGCCATCCGGTGCTGCACCAGCGCATGCTGGCGGCCAAGGAGCACAATCCCGGCTGCCGTATCGTCGTTGTCGATCCGCGGAGGACCGCGACCTGCGAAGGCGCCGACCTGCATTTGCCGCTGCGTTCCGGAAGTGACGCGGTGCTGTTCAACGGCCTGCTCGCCTATCTCGCACGCGGCGGCTATGCGGACGACGGCTTTGTCAGTGAGGTCACCAGCGGCGTTGAATCGGCGCTGCAGGCCGCCGGCCGGCAGACAGTCGCCGAGACGGCGGCGGCCTGCGGGCTGAGCGAGGGCGCGGTCGAGCTGTTCTTTTCATGGTTCGCGAAGACGGAGCGCGTTGTCACGCTCTATTCCCAGGGCGTCAATCAGTCGAGCAGCGGGGTCGACAAGGTCAATGCGATCATCAACTGCCATCTCCTGACTGGCCGTATCGGCCGTCCCGGCATGGGACCGTTCTCGCTGACCGGCCAGCCCAACGCGATGGGAGGCCGCGAGGTGGGCGGCCTCGCCAACCAGCTCGCCGCGCATCTCGAGATCGAGAATGCCGAGCACCGGGAGCTGGTGAAGCGATTCTGGCGGTCACCGGTGGTCGCGCCAAAAGCGGGGCTGAAGGCGGTCGAAATGTTCGATGCGATTGCCGATGGCCGCATCAAGGCAGTCTGGATCATGTCGACCAACCCCGTGGTCAGCCTTCCCGACGCCGATCGGGTTCGTGCCGCGCTGGATCACTGCGCGTTCGTGGTCGCGTCCGATTGCATGCGCGACACCGACACCAACCGGCATGCCGATGTCCTGCTGCCCGCGCTCGCCTGGGGCGAGAAGGACGGCACGGTGACCAATTCGGAGCGCCGGATCTCGCGGCAGCGGGCGTTCCTGCCCGCACCCGGCGCGGCGCGCGCGGATTGGCAAATCATCTGCGACGTCGCCCAGCGGATGGGGTTCGCCGGTTTCGAGTATGGCAGCGCGGCCGAGATCTTTCGCGAGCACGCCGCGCTGTCCGGCTTCGAGAACAATAACACGCGCGACTTCGACATCTCGGCCCTGAGCACGCTCGACGGCCGCGCCTATGAGGCGCTGGCGCCGATCCAGTGGCCCGTGACGCGGGACTTTCCGACCGGCACGGCGCGGATGTTCGAGAATCGGCAATTCTTCACCGGGGATCGCAGAGCCCGTTTCGTGGCCGTCACGCCGCGACCGGCGCGGAACGCCACCAGCCGTGACTATCCGCTGGTCCTGAACACCGGGCGGATTCGCGACCAGTGGCACACCATGACGCGGACGGGAAAATCCGCGCGGCTGCTCGCGCACGTCTTCGAGCCTTGCGCCGAATTCCACCCCGAGGATGCGCGCCTTGCCGGTCTGGAGAACGAGGCGCTGGTGCGGCTTACGAGCCCCTGGGGCAAGATGGTGGCGCGCGTCGCGATCTCGACCGAGCAGCGGCGGGGCTGCGTGTTCGTTCCGATGCATTGGAACGAGGAGTTCGCCGGCGCTGGCCGTGTCAACGCGCTGGTCAATCCCGCGACTGATCCGCTGTCGGGTCAGCCCGAGTCCAAGCATACGCCGGTGAAGGCGGAGCCATATGCGCCGAACTGGCACGTCTTCATCCTGAGCCGGCAGGAGATCCGCCGTCCGCCATGCGAGTACTGGGTGCAGGGCAAGGTCGGAGCGTGTTTCCGGCTCGAGCTTGCCTTCGACCAGCGGCCTGCGAGTTGGCGCGAGTGGGCCGCCGAACAGCTTGGGATCGCCGGAACGGAGATCGATTGGATTGCGTATCGCGACCCGGCCGCCGGCCGGTTCCGCTACGCAGGCGTATCGGATGGCCGGCTGCAGGGCTGCGTCTTCGTCGCGCCCGACCAGCGGCTGGGATCGCGGTCGTGGCTTATCGGCCTGTTTGCCGAGCAGCGGCTGTCACCGAACGCCCGCAACGCCCTGCTCGCGGGCCAGCCATTGGCGGCCGCCGACGACATCGGTGCGGTCATCTGCTCCTGTTTCGGCATTGGTCGTAACCAGATCTCGTCGGCGATCCAGAACGGCGCAGGGAGCGTCGAGGCCGTCGGCCAACGTCTGAAGGCCGGGACCAATTGCGGCGCCTGCAAGCCCGAGATCGGCAAGCTGCTGGCGGCTGCGAGGCCCAGCATGCGATCCGAGGCCCGGACATCCGAAGGCGCCCGGGGCTGAGCCTCGTTGTGTTTTGCGCCGGCCCGGCTGCAATTTTGCAGCGGGCGTGCCGCTCACTTGGGGTGCGGAAATGCGAAGGGCGGGATCGATTGCCGATCCCGCCCCACTGAATGCTGACGATGTCCGAAGGTGTTACGCGAGCAAGGTGCCCGGCTCGACCTTGACGCCCGGGCCCATGGTCGACGACACCGCGACGCGCTGGACGTAGGTGCCCTTGGCGCCGGCCGGCTTGGCCTTCACCACCGCATCCGCCAGCGCCTTGATGTTCTCGACCAGCTTGTCCTCGGCGAACGAGGCCTTGCCGACGCCGGCCTGGATGATGCCGGCCTTCTCGACGCGGAACTCGACCGAGCCGCCCTTGGCGCCCTTGACGGCGCCAGTGACGTCCATGGTCACGGTGCCGATCTTCGGATTCGGCATCATGCCGCGCGGACCGAGCACCTTACCGAGACGGCCGACCAGCGGCATCATGTCGGGGGTGGCGATACAGCGGTCGAAGTCGATATTGCCGTTCTGCACCTTCTCGACCAGGTCCTCCGCGCCGACCACGTCGGCGCCGGCGGCCTTGGCTTCCTCGGCCTTCGCGCCGCGGGCGAACACGCCGACGCGGAGCGTACGGCCGGTGCCGTTCGGCAGCGTGACGACGCCACGGACCATCTGGTCGGCGTGGCGCGGATCGACGCCGAGGTTGATCGAGACCTCGATGGTCTCGTCGAACTTCGACACGGCCCGCTCCTTGATCATCTTGATCGCGTCAGCAAGCGGGTAGAGCTTGGTGCGATCGATGCCCTCGCGGGCCTTCTTCAAACGCTTTCCGAGTGCCATGGCGCCTTACCCCGCAACTTCCAGACCCATCGAGCGGGCGGAGCCCTCGACCATCTTCATGGCCGACTCGATCGAGTCGCAATTCAGGTCCTTCATCTTCTTCTCGGCGATCTCGCGCACCTGCGCCTTGGTCACCTTGCCGGCCTTGTCGCGACCCGGGGCCTTGGAGCCCGACTGGATCTTGGCGGCCTGCTTGAGGAAGTAGGACATCGGCGGGGTCTTCATCTCGAAGGTGAAGGACCGGTCCGCATAGATGGTGATGACCACCGGGATCGGGGTGTTCTTCTCTTCCTTCTGGGTCTGGGCGTTGAACGCCTTGCAGAACTCCATGATGTTGAGACCGCGCTGACCGAGCGCCGGACCGATCGGCGGCGACGGATTGGCCGCGCCGGCCGGAACCTGAAGCTTCAGGTAACCGGTTACTTTCTTTGCCATTATGACTCTCCAATGCGTTCGCGATTCTGCCTGATGCGAACGCAACGCCTTGGGGCGACAAAACCCGTCAGGCGAGGTTTGGGACCGTGGTCCGGCGCGCTTGGCCCGGCTGGCAAAGCCGGTCACGCCTCCCACGAACGAAATCGCCCCCCGTTCGGGGAGCGAAGCGCGCCCGATACACGAGATCGGACGAAAAGGAAAGCCCGGGACGCCGAGAGAGCCGGCAGCCCGGCCCTTAACCGACGATCTTCTCGACCTGGTTGAATTCCAGTTCGACCGGCGTCGCACGGCCGAAGATCGACACCGCGACCTTGACGCGCGAGCGGGCCTCGTCGATTTCCTCGACCACGCCGGAGAACGAGGCGAACGGGCCGTCGGCGACGCGGACGTTCTCGCCGATCTCGAACGACACCGAGGATTTCGGCCGCTCCACGCCTTCCTGCATCTGGTTCAGGATGCGCATCGCCTCGCCTTCGGAGATCGGCATCGGCTTGTTCTCGGCGCCGAGGAAGCCGGTCACCTTGGGCGTGTTCTTGATCAGGTGGAACGCCTCGTCGGTCAGCTTCATCTTCACCAGCACGTAGCCGGGGAAGAACTTGCGCTCGGCGTCGATCTTGCGGCCGCGGCGCACCTCGGTGACCTTCTCGATCGGCACCAGCACCTGCTCGAACAGGTCCTCGAGATTGCGCTGCTTGGCCTGCTCGCGGATCGACTCCGCGACCTTCTTCTCGAAGTTCGAATAGGCGTGGACGATGTACCAGCGCTTGTCGGAGCTTTGCGTTGCGGTTGCCATCAGTGGATGCCCAGCACGAGGGTGATGAGATAACGGATGATCTGATCGGCGGCGAAGAAGAACACCGAGGCCAGCGCCACCATCACGAACACCATGATCGTGGTGATGGTGACCTCGCGACGGCTCGGCCACGAGACCTTGGCGGTCTCCGAGCGCACTTCCTGCAGGAATTTGAACGGGCTGGTAGCCATCGTCAGGGGTCCGCGTCCGTCATCGGACGATTGAAGAGTTGACTGGGAAAACCGAACAGCCGTCCGTGGCCCACCCTCTTGTCGGAGAGATGAGCCGAATCCACGGGCTCGCTTGTTCGGGGAGTGAAAAGCCGCGCCGGATATCCGCGTGTAGCGGGCCGGCTGCAGGTTGCCAAGATATCTACTGTCCGGCCGGCCAAAGGTCAAGATATGGGCATGCCGGGCGTCGGCGGTCATTCCCGTGGCAGGCCCCCGCCAGGCTCGCAACAACGCGGTTTTTCGTGTCGCGGCAGGCCATTTCCGCACCACGGCAGGTTGAGCAGTTGCCGCGACGAAATGCCCGCGGTGGAGCGGTTCCTGCTCTTGCCGGGCCTGCGGCGCCCGCTCATTCTCGTCCGCACGAGAACAATCCGGAGGAAACCCATGACCTTTGCCCCGCGCAAGGGACGGACGCGCCTTGCCGCCGTCAGCCTTGCTGCTCTCGGTCTTGCCGCTCTCGCCCTCACCGCCGTCCCTGCCTGTGCCCAGGCCCAAGCCCCGCTCAAGATCGGCGTGCTCAGCGACTTCTCGTCGGTCTATTCGGACATCGGCGGCCAGGGCAATCTCGAGGCGACCAAGCTCGCGGTCGAGGCGTTCGGCGGCAGCATGTTCGGCAAGCCGATCGAGGTCATCAGCGCCGATCCGCAGAACAAGGCCGACATCGCCGCCGCGATCGTGCGCAAATGGTACGAGAACGAGGCCGTCGACATGGTGATCGACATGCCGACCTCGGCCACCGCGCTGGCCGGCATGGAGATGTCGAAGCAGTTCGAGAAGCTGATGATCGTGACGGATGCCGCGAGCTCCGACATCACCGGCAAGTCCTGCTCGCCCTACACCGTGCACTGGACCTACGACACTTATGGAAACGCGCACACGGTCGGCAGCGCGATCGTCAAGAACGGTGGCAATACTTGGTTCTTCATCACCGCCGACTATCTGTTCGGCCATTCGATCGAACGCGACACCGGCGACGTCGTGCGCGCCGCCGGCGGCACGGTGGTCGGCAGCGCCCGGCATCCTCTCAACAACCAGGACTTCTCGTCCTTCCTGCTGCAGGCGCAGGCCAGTAAGGCCAAGATCATCGGCATGGCCAACGGCGGTGGCGACACCATCAACACCATCAAGCAGGCCGCCGAGTTCGGCATCGTCGCCGGCGGCCAGAACCTCGCCGGCATCGTGATGTTCATCTCCGACATCCACAGCCTCGGCCTGAAGCTGGCGCAGGGGCTGATCATCACCGAGGCCTATTACTGGGACCTCAACGACCGCACCCGCGCCTTCGGCAAGAAGTTCTTCGAGCGCATGAAGCGGATGCCGACCATGAACCAGGCCGCGACCTACAGCGCCACCCTGCACTATCTTAATGCCGTCAAGGCCGCCGGCACCCGCGACACCAAGCCGGTGCTCGCGAAGATGCGCGAGACCCCGGTGCGTGACGCCTTCACCGACAACGGCATCCTGCGCGAGGACGGCCGCATGGTGCACTCGATGTTCCTGTTCGAGGTGAAGAAGCCCGAGGAGTCGAAGGGCCCGTGGGACTATTACAAGGTGCTGGCGGAGGTGCCCGGCGACCAGGTGTTCCGGCCGCTGAAGGACGGAAACTGCCCATATGTGAAACAATAAGAGGTCGCCGAAATGCATTCGGGGCTCGCGCGCTGCGGGCCCCGACCTCACCTGTCTCGTCCATTTTTGGCTTAAGTGCTTGATCTCGCTGGCAGGAGTGGAGAGGCTCGAACTCCCAACCCCCGGTTTTGGAGACCGGTGCTCTACCAATTGAGCTACACTCCTAGCGAGCCGGGACAGTGTCGCCGGTTCGCGCGCTTTGAAGCATAGACCTCCCCCCGAATGCAAGGGTGCAATGGGGCAAATCGACTGGTCAGACCACAACTTCCGCGCCAGACTTGATGCAAACCGACAACAGGACTTCAGGGAGAGCCCATGACCCCGCCGACTGCCGCATCCAGCGCGCACCTTTCCGCGCTCCGCTCGCTGACGCCGCCGCTGCCGGATGACTGCCCCGAGGCGCTGGGCCTGTCCCAGGCGCGGCTGCAGCGAGCTTCGGATGCGTTCAAGCGCGAGGCCGACAAGGGAACCATCCCCGGAGCCACCCTGCTGGTCGGCCGCCGCGGCCGGATCGGCTGGTTCGACGCCATCGGCCGGCAAGCGCCCGACGCCGACACGCCGATGCGGCCGGATTCGATCTTCCGCATCTTCTCGATGACCAAGCCGATCGTCTCGCTCGGGATCATGATGCTGGTCGAGGACGGCGAGCTGTTGCTGTCCGATCCGGTCGCCAAGTTCATCCCGGAATTCGGCGAGCAGAAAGTGGGCGTCGAGACCGGCGGCAAGCTGGAGCTGGTCCCGGTCGCCCAGCCGATGACGGTCCAGGACCTGCTGCGCCACACCTCGGGCTTGACGTATGAGCACACCGGCACCGGGCCGGTGCACCAGCTCTACCAGCAATCGCGGGTGCGCAGCCGCAAGATCACCAATGCCGAGCACGCGACGATCGTCGCCGGCCTGCCGCTGATCTGCCAGCCGGGCGCCGAGTTCAACTATAGCCGCTCGACCGACATCCTCGGGCGCATCATCGAGGTCGTCTCGGGCCAGACGCTCGGCCCCTTCCTTTCCGAGCGCATCCTCGAGCCGCTCGGCATGAAGGAGACGGGCTTCTCCACCGCCGAGGCGAATGCTGGCCGGCTGGCCGAGCCGTTCGCCAAGGACCCGTGGACCGGCGAGGCGGTCAACCTGTTCAAGATGACCGAGCAGCCGCTGATGGAATCCGGCGGCGGCGGGTTGGTGGCGACCACGATGGACTACGCCCGGTTCTGCGCGATGCTGCTCAGCAAGGGCAGCCTCGACGGCACCCGGCTGGTCGGCCGCAAGACGCTCGAGCTGATGGCCTCCGACCATCTCGGTCCGCACGTGAAGACGGTCGGCACGCTGCTGGCGCCCGGTCACGGCTTCGGCCTCGGCTTCGCGGTGCGCCGCGAGGCCGGCATCGCGCCCTTCCCCGGCTCGCCCGGCACCTTCTTCTGGAGCGGCATCGCCGGCACGTTCTTCTGGATCGATCCGAAGGAGGAGCTGTTCTGCGTGTTCATGGCGCAGGCCCCCGGGCAGCGCGACTACCTGCGCACGCTGGTGCGCGACGTGGTGTACGCGGCGGTGGAATGAGGGCGGCGCGCAGCAAATGCTGTCGTCCCGGCGAACGCCTAGCGTTCGCGGGACGACAGTTGAGAGTGTGGCGGCATCACCGCGCACCACACCCGTATGTCCCCCTCAACTGATCGTCGCGCCCCCGTCGATCACCATGGTCTGGCCGGTCATGAAGTTGCCCGCGGCGGAGCCCAGGAAGACCGCGGCGCCGGCGATCTCGTCGGGGATGCCGATGCGGAGCAGCGGCGAGCGCGCGGTCGAGGCCTTGAGGTTCTCCGGATTGTCCCACAGCGCTTTGGCGAAATCGGTCTTGATCAGGCCGGGCGCGATGCAGTTCACGCGCACATTGTGCGGGCCGTATTCGCAGGCGAGGTTGCGCGCGAGCTGCATGTCGGCAGCCTTGGAGATCGCGTAGGCACCGAGGATGGTCGAGCCCTTCAGGCCGCCGATCGACGACACGATGATGATCGAGCCGTCCTTGCGCGCGATCATCTGCGGCACGACCATGCTGATCAGCCAGTTGTTGGCGACGATGTTGTTGTCGAGGATCTTGCGGAACTGATCGTCGGAGATGCCGGCGAGCGGCCCGTAGTAAGGATTCGACGCCGCGTTGCAGACCAGCACGTCGATCTTGCCGTAGATGCGGTTGGCCTCGTCGACGAGGTTCTGCAGGTTCTCCTTGCTGGAGATGTTGGCGGCGACTGCCGCCGCCGTGCCTGCACCGAAGCGGTCATTGATCTCGCGCGCCACCTGGTCGCAGACATCGGCCTTGCGCGAGGAGATCACCACCTTGGCGCCGTGCTCGGCCATGCGCTCGGCAATGGCGAGCCCGATGCCACGCGTGGATCCGGTGATGACGGCGACCTTGCCGGTCATGTCGAACAGGGTCATGGGGAGTTCCTCCTACTTATTTGGCTGTTGTCGGTTTCGAAATTGGCACGGCGACGTCCACGAGACTTTTCCGCGGTGCCAGTGACTGCGCCCTCTCCCACAAGGGAAGAGGGTGCACTGCCCGTGCGGGCGAGATTTTTGAACGACGCGCATAGCAACTCACTATCTCGTTTCACGCCAGCTTGCTCGTCGTCACCTCCGGCCCGGCCGGCTGGTGCATCGCGCGGTGCGCGGCGTCCGCGATCCAGGGCTGCTGATTGACCATCGGCAGCCGCCATGTACTCGTCTCGCCGGCCACGATGTGGTCGAGCCGGGTCACCGAGCAATTGTCGATGTCGAAGGCGAGCCCCTTCTCGACCAGGCCGCCGAGCGCCAGGCCAACAGCCGCCTTGATGGTGCCGCCATGGCCGACGGCGATGACGTCGCGGCCGGCTTCCGAAACCGTGATGCGCGCAATCGCCGCTGTCACGCGGGTGTACAGATCCATGTAGCTCTCGCCGCCCGGCGCCGGCTCATCGATGTCGGCGAACCAGTGGCTGCCCGCGGGACGGCTGGCCAGGAACGCGGCGCGGTTCATGCCCTGCCATTGCCCGAGATGCTGCTCGGCAAAAGCGGCCTCCCTGATCATTGCTGCGGGACGCGGGAATCCGGCGGCCCAGATCGCCTCCGCCGTCTGATGCGTGCGCATCAGATTGCTCGCATACCACACCGCGCGGCGCGGCAGGATTTTCGCGACCGCCTCGAACACCTCGCGATCGGAGGTATCGCAGGCGATGTCCGACTGGCCGTAGATGTTGCCGCCGTCGCTGCGCACCGGCGCGTGACGCACCCACCACCAGCGCGTGGTGACGACAGAAGGTTTCGTTCCATCAGCCGACATCGCTCAAACCCTTCCCTCCGCTCGTCTCCCGCTGTACGTGAAGGCCCAGATCGTCTCAAGCCGCTTGGCGATCTCAGCACGTTTGAAACGGCGTTTGAATTCCGTTGCGCGGCACGCAACTGATCACAATTGAAGCAGGAGGAAACATGGGCCGCCTCGAAGGCAAATCCGTCATCATCACCGGCGCCGGCAGCGGCATCGGCCGCGCCGCATCCTTGATGTTCACGAAAGAAGGCGCGCGACTGATCGCGGTCGATCGCAGCGAGGCCGTCAAGGAGACGGTCGAGATGGTCAAGCAGCAGGGCGGCATTGCCGAAGCCGTGCTCGCCGACGCCGGCTCCGAGGCCGATGTCTCGGGCTTCATCGACCGCGCCGTGGCGACCTACGGCAAGCTCGACGTGATCTGGGCCAATGCCGGCATCTCCGGCGGCTTGATCCCGATCGCCGAGCAGACCGTCGAGCACTGGCAGGAGATCCTGCGCATCAACCTGATCGGCCCGTTCCTCGCGGTGAAATACGCGATGCCGCACATGGTGCGGCAACAGCGCGGCGCGATCGTCTGCACGGCCTCCGTCGCGGGCCTGAAATCCGGCGCCTCGGGCCATCCCTACGCGGCGAGCAAGGCCGGCGTCATCAGCCTGGTGCAGACCACGGCGTACTCCCTCTCCGGCACTGGCGTGCGCATCAACGCGGTGTGTCCCGGCCTGATCGAGACCGGCATGACCAAGCCGATCTTCGACGGCGCCAAGGAGCGCGGCACCGAGGGCAAGATCGGCCAGCTCAATCCGCTGAAGCGCGCCGGCCAGCCGCATGAGATCGCCGCCATGGCCCTGTTCCTCGCCAGCGACGAGGCCTCCTACGTCAACGGCCAGGCTTTCCCGGTCGACGGCGGCCTCACGGCGTCGATGCCGTACGCGGGAAAACCGATCTAGCGCTGTCGCCCCTCGCACTGGTGTCGACATCGCCTCTCCTCTGTCATCCGTCATGGCCGGGCCTGTCCCGGCCATCCACGTCGGTCGGCACGCGAGGAGCGACGTGGATGCCCGGGCCTTCGCCGCGCCGAAGCGGCTTCGGCCGCGCAGGCGGGACAAGCCCGGGCATGACGAGCTTGGGACTGCCGGCATCGCGCCCCACAAATCGCTCGCTGTCGAACTCATCGACATGCGTGAGCGATCTCGCGACGCCCCCGCGCCCGAGTGATCCTGAATTTCACCGCCCTTCCATCGAAGGGCGCAGGGAAGGCCAGGCGTCGGCTGACGCCTGCGGCCCGCCTGCGTAAAAAAATGCAGGCGGCAGGTACCACAGGTGCAGCCGGAAAACGCCCGGCCTTCCCTGCGCGATGGTCTTCACGCTTATACGCAGTCTGCCTGGTGCGCCGGGCTTTCTGGCCACCATTGCCCGCGCGGCGCGCAAGCGCCGTCGCGACGTAGCACCAGCATCGGGGTGCCAGCACGCTGCGACTTCACGTCCGCGCCATGCCGTTCGTCCGCGCATCCCTCCGGACACGCTGCGACATGATCGCGGCCACCGCTCCCCGCCCCGCGTGTCGTGACGATCGCGCGCAACGCCCCTTCGGTGGGACGGGATGGGCGCATCAGATCATAAATTCCGAAAAAGCGAAAGCAAAATCTTTTAGCCTTCCGGACTGGACGAGACCATCACATTGACCGCGCTCGCGAACTTTCTTCATCGGCGACGATGATTGCAGTCATAACCGCAGCCTGCGCGGGGCCGACAACGCCACGCTCGCACATGCCGATTTGCCCGACGAGGCTGGGCAAGAATCCGAATTAGGGGGCTGAGAGGGCTCGGCGCGGTGCAATTTCGAGCCATGACTGCATCATGGTCCAGAACCGGATGAGGGCAAACGAAATCGCCTCCCATGCGCCCCTTGCCTTGCCAGAAGTGGCATGTAGAGCTGCAAGAGCCCATTCGGCGATGCGGGCGAGGAAGTCGTCGAAACCGAGAATGTTGAGGACGCGGGTGAGGTTGTAGGAGAGCGCCATCAGGCTCCATTCCCCGCGAACCTTGTCGAAGCCGCGGACAAGGAAGTGCTGATAGCCGGCGCGGCACTTGAGCGTGCCGAACGGGTGCTCGACGATGGCTGAGCGGCGGCGCATCAATCGGCCGGCCTGTTCGCTCGCCATCCTCTGGCGGTGACGATCCAGCACCTCTTCGTGCTCCCATCGAGAGACGCTGCGGCTTTTTGCCTTCGCAGAGAGACAAGACGCCTTGAGGAGGCAGATGCCGCAAGTCGCTACGGAGGCCAGGTAGCGGCGTTCCATCCTGCCGCTCGTATTCTTCCAGAGCTTCTTCGTTGGATGCAGCGCTTGGCCTGCGGGACACTGATAGGTGTCGGTTGCGGAATTGTAGGTGAAGTCACCTCGCGTGAAGCGACCGTGCTTCTTGCCATTGCCGTGATGCAGCGGGACATAGGCGGTGATGCCGTCATCCTCGCAAGCCTTGAGATCCCCGCTGTTGTAATAGCCGACATCCGCCAGTATCTGCAGCGCCTCGACCTGGAGGCCCTCCTTGGCCGCCTTCGCCATCATATGAAGGTGTCCTGTATCGCTGCGATTGACGACCTCGCTGGCGATGATCAGCTTATGCTTGTCGTCGACGACGCTCTGGACATTGTAGCCTGCGATCGTCTGGTCGCCCTTGCTCAGCAGCCGCGCATCGGGATCGGTCTTCGACACCTGTCCCTTGTCGCCTTTGTCCAGGTTCTCCAGATCGGACTGTGCGCGTTCACGCTTGGCCATCAGCTCCTTGATCTTGTCCCCGACATCGCCTCCATCCTTGTTGTCATCCTTGCCGTCGCCGGGCCGCTTGGCTTCCGTCGCGTCGTTGGTGTCGAGAGACTTGCCGTACGCCTCGATCTCCTCATCGAGCTTGGCGATCTGTTTGGCGAGCTTCCCGCGCGTGAAGATGCTGTCCTTGCTGGCATTGCCGTGGAACAGCGCGCCATCGACCGCGACCAGGGTCCCGCCGATCAGCCCGATCTCCTGCAGCAACAGGACGAAGCTACGGTTCGCCGCCTTCAAGGCAGCCCAGTTCTCCTTGCGGAAGTTCGCAATCGTCCGATAGCCGGGCTTCAGGTTCCTCAACAGCCAGATCAGCTCCAGATTGCGGCCGGCTTCACGCTCGAGCCGGCGCGACGATCTGATCTGGTTCAGATAACCATAGAGATAAAGCTTCAGCAGGTCCGCCGGATCGTACGGCGGCTGCCCGACACCCAATCCCCTCCGCTTGGCGTGGCGGAAGCCAAGCTTGGCAAGATCGAGGGCGTTGACGTAGCTGTCAATCGCACGAACCGGATTGTCCGGCCCGACATAATCCTCAATCCGAGGCGGAAGCAGGCTCTCTTGATCGCGGCTCTCGCCGCTCTTGAACGGCCGATTCGTCATGCCTCCAAATCTTACCGTGAACACTGAGTTCTTGCCCAGCCTCGACGGGCAAGCGTTGGCCGAACGGACCTGGATCACGATGCGCTTCCAAGGAAACGCATCATGATCTCATCTCTTTTTGTTTGAGCATGATCCTTTCGGAAAACCGGTTTCCACTTTTCCGGATCATGCTCTAGCCGCTCACAAGGCGGTCGAGGTCCTCGATGAGCGGCGCGAGCTTTTCGGCCGCCCCAAACTGCCGATACCAGCACCACAGCTCCAGCGAGAACAGCAGACGATAGATCGCGAGCGTCGGCTCGATCTTCGTTCGGCTCATCGGACCATAGCCGCCCAGAAACGCCTCGCGCTGCTCCGGCGAGAGATAGTAGATCGCCTTGGCGACATCCTTGAGCGGGTCGCCGGCCAGCGCGCCCTCGAAATCGACCACACCGGTGAGCTCGACCCGGCCCCCGGTGACGCGCGCAAGCACGTTCCCGGGATGAAGATCATTGTGACACAGCACCGGCGCGCCGCAGGAGGCGAACAGATCACTCGCGTCGGCCACCTGGCGCGCGATGCGCGCGGCGAGATCAGCCGGCCCGCCGCGGCTGCGGAATTCGCCCAGTTTGCGTTCGAACTGGGAGGTGAGATAGCTACGATTGTCGGCATGGCCCGACATGATGCCGTCGGCGCCGATGTAGCCAAACGCATCCATCGCAATGTCGTGAAAGGCACGCGACAATCGACCGACCTGCTCGAAAGCCTCACGCCGCTCCGGCGCGGACAGCGCTTGTTCGAGAGGACCGAGCGGATCGCCGTCGAGCCGGCTCATGACCACGTAGTCCAGGCCGATCAGCTCGCGCGAGGCGTCCGCCGCGCGCAGCCGCGGCGCCGGCACCGGCAGGCGGTCCCGGACCAGATCGAGCAGGCGCGCCTCCTTGCGCATCTTCCAGCTCATGCTGTCAGGATAGATCTTCAGCACCAGCGACGGCTGGCCGCCTTGCAGAGCCAGCGCATACACGGCACTGATCTCCCCACCATGCAACAGCGACACCGAAGCGACCCGCGCGTCGATCTCCGCGCGCGCAAGCATCGCATCGGCGGTTGCGGGATCGACCTCGAGATCCGGGCGAATCGAAACCGGCGACATGGCAGCAAAGCTCCGCTCGCGGGACCTTCTTGCGAGATGGCCTGCGACGACCGTTTCCTAACTGCGCGCGCCCGTCGTGGTCAAGCTCCCGGCAGTCAGGTCAATGCGCCGCGCGGACCAACCCGTGTCGATGGAGCGTGGCGGCAAGACCATCGCGTCGCCATGAGCCACGCTCGGGTTCAAGCATGCCCCCCTAATGACCGGCGATTTTTTACGCCCACGTCCTCGAACCCCCTTCTCCGAGCCGCCGTCGAACCTCGCAAGCGGACCATTCCGGCCTCGCCGAAACGAAGGATGGTTAACATGTCGAGACTATCGAAACTCACGCTGCTCACCCTGATGGCCGCCACGGCGGCTGGCTCGCTGGTGACGAACGCAAGCGCCCGTGAATTCCAGTGGCCGGGCTGTGAACTCGTCTCCTGGACAGCCTGCGGCACCGAGGTCCAGGTGCAGCAAGCCATGCGCCGTCAGAGCCGCGACACCTCGCCGATCTACATGAAGCAGACCGATCCGCGCTACAGCGGCGCGATGACCACGGCCGGTGGCGGCGGTGGAGGTGGTGGTGGCGGCGGCGGTGGGCGGTGATTGGCCCTAGCCGGCGCGCGGAATTGGTAGCCCGGATGGGCGGAAACGACATCCGGGTTCATCGCCGCAGCGCGTGTGACCCCGGATGTCGCTTCGCTCATCCGGGGCTACAGGAGACTACACCGCCCCCGCCTTCTGCGCATAGGACCAGGCCTGCTTGGTCATGGGCACCATGCGCTTGACCGACTCGATCGCCTTGTCGTTGGCGGCGGTGCCGTCGCGGATGCGGCCGATGATGCCCTGCAGGATGCCGGCGAGCCGGAACAGATTGTAGGCGAAGTACCAGTTGAGATCGGGCAGCTCGGTGCCGGTGACCCCACGATAGATCTCCGCCGCTTCTTCCATGGTCGGGATGTTCAGCGCTTTCAGGTCGACGCCGTCGAGGCCCGGCATGATCCACTGCATCAGCAAATAGGTGAAGTCCGCCATGGGATCACCAAGCGTCGACAGTTCCCAGTCGAGCACCGCGATGACGCGCGGCTCGGTCGCGTGGAAGATCATGTTGTCGAGCCGGTAGTCGCCATGCACGATCGAGACGCGCTGCTGCGCCGGCAAGGTGCGCGGCAGCCACTCGATCAGCTTCTCCATTTCCGGCAGATGCTCGGTCTCGGAGGCGCGATATTGCTTGGTCCAGCGGTCGACCTGGCGGGCAAAGTAGTTGCCGGGCTTGCCGAAGTCGGCAAGGCCGATCGCCGCCGGATCATAGCTGTGCAGCCTGGCCAAGGTTTCGATCTTGCTGGTGAAGATCGCGCGCCGCTCGGGCGCTGCGACATGCGGCAGGGTCGGATCCCAGAACACCCGGCCCTCCTCCATCGACATGATGTAGAAGGCAGCGCCGATGACGCTGTCGTCGTTGCACAGCGCATAGGCCTTGGCGACCGGAAAGCCCTGCTTGCCGAGCGCGGCGATGACGCGGAATTCGCGATCGACTGCGTGCGCCGACGGCAGCAGCTTGCCGAACGGCTTTCGCCTGAGCACGTAGGAACGCGCCGGCGTGTTCAGACGATAGGTCGGGTTCGACTGGCCGCCCTTGAACTGCAGCACGGTCAGCGGGCCCTGATAGCCTTCGACATGCTCGGCCATCCAGGCCGCGAGCTTGGCCTCGTCGAAACGATGCCGCTCCTCGACCGGCTTGGTGCCGGAGAATTCTTCGTCCTTCTTGACGCCGTCGGCCACGACGAGGCTCCCTTCTCACGTGTTCGTCATTCCGGGGCAGCCCGCAGGGCTGAACCCGGAATCTCTATCTTGGCGGACCCATCTCTGGATTCCGGGTTCGACGCTGCGCGTCGCCCCGGAATGACGCAAGTGGTGCGTCACCGCTCGGCATTAGAATTCGTAGGGTGGGCAAAGCGAAGCGTGCCCACCATGTTGGCTTGAACTCGAAAGTGGGTGGGCACGCATCCGCCCCCGCGCTCTGCGCGGCGACGGACGCTTTGCCCACCCTAGAAGTCGACGCTCAATGCCGCGGCTCGTTGGCGTATTTCTTCATCTCGAGCCGGGCAATGGCGCGGTTGTGCACCTCGTCCGGGCCGTCGGCAAGACGGAGCGTGCGGATGTTGGCGTAGTCCTTGGCGAGACCCGCATCATCCGACACGCCGGCGCCGCCGAACGCCTGGATGGCGTCGTCGATGATCTTCAGCGCCATGTTGGGGGCAGCGACCTTGATCATCGCGATCTCGCCCTGGGCGGTCTTGTTGCCGACCTTGTCCATCATGTCGGCCGCCTTGAGGCACAACAGCCGGCACATCTCGATGTTGGTGCGGGCCTCGCCGATGCGCTGCTCCCACACCGAATGCTCGATGATCTTCTTGCCGAAGGCCTGGCGCGTCATCAGCCGGCGCACCATCTTCTCCAGCGACTCCTCGGCCTTGCCGATGGTGCGCATGCAGTGATGGATGCGGCCCGGACCGAGACGGCCCTGCGCGATCTCGAAGCCGCGGCCCTCGCCGAGCAGAATGTTTTCCGCAGGAACGCGGACGTTCTCGAGCAGCACCTGGGCGTGGCCGTGCGGCGCGTCGTCGAAGCCGAACACCGGCAGCATCTTCTCGACCTTGATGCCGGGGGTGTCGAGCGGCACCAGGATCTGCGACTGCTGCTGATGCTTGGCGGCCGACGGATCGGTCTTGCCCATCAGGATCGCAATCTTGCAGCGGGGATCGCCGACGCCCGACGACCACCATTTGCGGCCGTTGATGACGTAATGATCGCCGTCACGCACGATCCGCGTCTCGATGTTGGTGGCATCCGACGAGGCCACGGCCGGCTCCGTCATCAGGAAGGCCGAACGGATCTCGCCGTCCATCAGCGGGCGCAGCCATTTGCGCTTCTGCTCCTTGGTGCCGTAGCGGATGAACACTTCCATGTTGCCGGTGTCGGGCGCCGAGCAGTTGAACACCTCGGACGCCCAGGAGATGCGGCCCATTTCCTCGGACAGCAGCGCATATTCGAGATTGGTGAGGCCGGCGCCGCGGAACTCGTCGTCCTCATGCGGCGACGGCGGCATGAACATGTTCCACAGGCCTTCCGCCTTCGCCTTGGCCTTGAGGTCCTCCAGGATCGGGATCACCTTCCAGCGGTCGCCCTCGGCGTCCTGCTGCTTGTAGATCGGCACCGCCGGGCGGACATGCTTGGTCATGAAGCTGCGCACGCGCTCCAGCCATTCCTGCTGCTTCGCCGACATCGTGAAGTCCATGGGACTCTCCTTGGGTGTTTCCTCTGAAACTTTGGCCGCAGTGTCGGCCCGCCCACGGCGTCCGTGCAAGTGTGATCTTGCGCGACACGACCGCGCGAACCGTCGCTGCAGCGCCGAAATGTCGCCCCACGGAAGAACCGTGATTGACATTGCGGCCGTCTCAAACAATAGTTTCATACAATTGTTTGAAACGCAACTCCCACCCCGCTTCATCGTTCGGGAGGACGAGCATGGCGACCGACCAGACCCGGACTGCGATCCTGATCGCCGCCGAGCGGCTCTATGCGGAACGCGGCTTCTCCGACGTGACCTTGCGCGACATCGTGGCGGAGGCGAACGTCAATCTCGCCGCGGTGAACTATCATTTCGGCTCCAAGGACGAGCTGATCGCCGAACTGTTCGTGACCCGCTCGATCGCGCTCAACCGCGAGCGCCTGCGCGAATTGCGCGAAGCTGAGGACGCGGGCGGCGGTCGCGCCGACATCTCCGACGTCCTGCGCGCCCTCGTGGGCCCGATCCTGCGCGGCTGCCTTGGCCCTGAGAACCAACGCTCGGCGGTGGCGCAGTTCATGATCCGCGCCTCGATCGAATCGGTGCCGCCAATTCGCCGCATCAAGACCAAGGAAATCGACCATTTGCGCAAATTCGCCGGCGCGATGCAGCGCGCCCTGCCTGACAGCTCCGAGGTCGATCTGTTCTGGGGCCTGCATTTTGCGCTCGCCATGGCGCATCACACCATCCGCGAGAGCGAGCGCCTCACCAAGCTCTCCGACGGCCGATGCGACCTCGACGATGTCGAGGATGTGATCGCGCGGGTGGTGCGCGGCGCCGTGCTCGGCTTGACCACGCGCGATCAGGCGGCAAAGTCGAAGGCCAGGATTGCAGCGCGCTGAGCGCCGATCGCCACAGATGACGTCGCCACCAATGACAATGGAACTCGCCCGATGACGGTCCGTTCGCGATTGATCCTGGCCGCTGCGGCCAGTGCGCTCGCCATGATGATGGCGAGCGAGCCGGCGCTGGCGCGCGGCGCCGCCGCCAGCATCATGAACTCGCCCGGCTATCAGCGCCGCTTGCAGGAATCCCGGCAGCAGCTCGGCGCGCCGCCGCCCTTCGTCGCAGAGCCGCGCTACCACCGGCCCAAGGCGAAGCGGCACCGTCGCCACCACGTCCACTGAGCCGTAGAGTGGGCAGAGCGGCCGCCGCAAGGCGGCCGCGTGCCTGCCCGCAAGCGTCCGCTCATCCGGGCTATGCGCGGAAGCCCGGCTGTCTCCCCGTCATTGCGAGCGCAGCGAAGCAATCCAGAGTGGTGGGCGGGACCCTGGATTGCTTCGCTGCGCTCGCAATGACGCAGAGAGGGCGTGGACTCCGATGCGCAGCACGACATGCGGGACGATCGGCGCGTCGCGAGCCCCGCAATGACGGGAGAGAACGGCCGCCGCAGCAGCTACACCACGCCCTGTTGCTTGAGCGCCGCGATCTTCGCTTCATCATAGCCGAGCCCCGACAGCACGTCCTGCGTATGCTCGCCGAGCAGCGGCGGCGCGCGATACTCGGTGATCGGGGTACCGGAGAAGGTCAGCGCGTTGCGGATCAGGGACAGATGCGGCTCGAACGGGTGTTCGACCTTCACCTCCATGCCGCGCGAGCGGACATGCGGATCGGCGAACACGTGCGCAAAATCGTTGACCGGCCCGCACGGCACGCCCGCCTTCTCCAGCTCCTCCAGCCAATGCGCCACCGAGTTCTTCAGGAACAGGCCGGCAAAGATCGCCATGATCTCCTTGCCGTTGACGACGCGGTCGTTGTTCTTGACGAATTTCGGGTCGGTCGCCAGTTCTGGCGCCCCTAACACCGCGCAGGTGCGCGCGAACTGCGCGTCGTTGCCGACCACCAGCATCAATTCGCCGTCGGTGCAGCGGAACACGCCGGCCGGCATGCCGCCATTGCCCCAGGTGCCGCGGCGCGGCGGCGACTTGCCGTTGATCAGGAAGATCTGGGCATAGTGCGACAGCGAGGCGATCACGGTGTCGAACAGGCAGACGTCGATGTGCTGGCCGCCGCCGCCATTGACGTCGCGGTGATACAGCGCGGAGAGGATGCCGATCGAGGTGTTCATGCCGGTCATGTAGTCGACGATCGAGGGACCGACCTTCATCGGCCCCGCCCCCGGTTCGCCGTCCATGTGGCCGGTCACGCTCATCAGCCCGCCCATGGCCTGGAAGATCGCATCGTAGCCCGCCCGCGGTGCATACGGCCCGGTCTGGCCGAAGCCGGTGACCGAGCAATAGATCACCTCGGGATTGACGGCGCGGATCGCCTCATAGTCCAGGCCATAGCGCTTGAGATCGCCGACCTTGTAGTTCTCCATGAACACGTCGCAGTCCTTGGCGAGCGCGCGGATGATCTCCTGCCCCTCCGGCGAGGCAATGTTGACCGTGACGGACTTCTTGTTGCGGTTGGCGCAGATGTAGAAGGAATTGTTGTTGTTGGCCTTGCCATCGGGGTCCCTGAGGTAGGGCGGACCGAACGCGCGCGCATCGTCGCCGGTGCCGGGCCGCTCGATCTTGATCACCTCGGCGCCGAGATCGGCCAGCATCTGCGCGGACAGCGGTCCGGCCAGCACGCGGGTCAGATCGAGAATCTTGATGCCAGAAAGCGGCAGGGCCGACATGGAGTTCCTCCGGGAGCTTTATTCCTTGTGGCGGACATCCCGAGCGAGAGCCCCGCCTGTCACCCGCGGATACACCATTTCCCGCGCCGGAGCATTGCGCTGGCGGCATGCCGCCTTGCCGCGGACCGTCGCCCGCATGAGCGCAGCGACATCCGGGGTCGCCACCGGCGCTCGTGCCGAACCCGGATGTCGCTGCGCTCATCCGGGCTACGCAGCCATGCTGACTTTCTTGCTTCGTTTTGTGTGCAGCCTGCGGCGGGACACATCCAGAAACACGGAACAAGGAGCTGTTAAGCGTTCCGGTCGCACCTGGGCGCAGGTTTGATGTCGCACCCCGGAGCACGCCATGACGTCGATCTCTGCATCCTCCATGAGCGGATATTCGCCGCTCGACCTGCTCAAGCAGGAACTCACCAAGGAAGTCTCGGCCGGCAAGGTCAGCTCCGCCGACCAGACTGCGCTGTCCTCGGCGCTCGACGACATCGATTCCGCGTTGCAGAGCGGCAGCTCGTCTTCATCGTCGAGCTCCAGCGCGCCGCCGTCGCCCAAGGAGATGCAGTCGAAGATCGACGATCTCATCCAGAGCGAGGTCGACAGCGGCAAGCTGACCTCGGACCAGGCGACCGAGCTGAAGAACGTATTTGCCAACGCCTTCTCCGGCGGTCCGGGCGGCGCGGGTGGCGCCGGCGGTCCGCCGCCGGCCCCGCCGAGCGATGACTCCAGCACCGACACCACGTCGAGCACCTCCTCCTCGTCGTCTTCATCGTCCTCGTCCCAGGTCGAGGAGCTGTTGAAGAAGCTGCTCGAGGCGCTGCAGAGCTCGAACAACAGCAAGACCTCATCCTACAGCGCCAGCGGCACGAGTTCGTCGAGCTCGACCAGCAAGTCGCTGGTGGTGGACTTCTCGGCCTGATGCGGCCGTCTCGCCTTGGTTGCCCCGGATGAGCGGAGCAACATCCGGGTTCGCCGCCGCACCTGATGAGAACCCGCATATCGCTGCGCGCATGCGGGCGACGGAGATTCACTCCGGCGCATTGAACGTCCGCGCGAAATACACCGGCGCGGCCGCCGCCTTCAGGCGATAGAGCTGCGCCGGCCGGTTTGGCCCCTTGCGCATCTTGGCGATCGGCTCGATGAGGTCGGCCGAGAGCATGCGGGTGCGGAACGCGCTCTTCTCCAGCGGGCGGTCGAGCACGATCTCATAGGTCCGCTGCAGCTCGGGCAGTGTGAACTCCTCCGGCATCAGATAGGCCGGCAGCGAGGTGTACTCGACCTTGTTGCGCAGCCGCTGCACGGCGGCCTGCAGGATCTCGGCATGATCGAACGCGAGATTCGGCTTCACGCTCATGCCCACGAGCGGAAACCATTGCGCATCGGCCGCGAGCGCGGCCTCCGCCGCTGACGCCGGGATCAGCGCAAAATACGCGTGCGTCGCCGACCAGCCGCGCGGATCACGGTGCGCACTGCCCCAGCTGCCGAGCTGCTCCAGATAGGTGCTGATCACGCCGGTCTTCTCGGCAAGCTTGCGCCGCGCGCAGGCTTCGAGATCGCGATCCTTGTCGACATCGACGAAACCGCCCGGGAGCGCAAACGCGTCCGGGAACGGCTCTCCCTCGCCGTGGCCGCGCCGCACCAGCAGCACGTGCAGCGCCTCCAGCCGGATCGCGAAGATGACGATGTCCACCGTGGTCAGCGGCCGCGGAAAATCCAGTCCGCCCGCCCTCGCAGCCGCTCCGCCGCCCTGCCCCTGCCGTGCTGCCATACCGTCCGCCCCCCAATTTGTCCCTTGACACTAGCACACTTAGTTGTACTGTCCAACTTACTAAGTTGGCGTGACGCACTTATGCCATTGAACGTCAGGAGGCCGCCATGTTCGGCTTACGCTTCATCAAGGCCCAACCCACCACCTATCTCCTCAAGTACCGCGCCGGCAGCGTGGTCGAGGAAGGTGCCGGGCTCTCCACCTTCTATTACGGGCCCGCCACTTCCCTGGTCGCGATCCCCATCGGCAGCCGCGACGCCGCCTTCATCTTCCAGCAGATCGCCCGCGACTTTCAGACGCTGACGATCCAGGGCCAGGTGACCTACCGCATCGGCGAGCCGAGGAAGGCGGCGGCGATGCTCAACTTCACGCTCAAGCGCGACGGCAAGACCTACGAGTCTGATGACCCGGAGGAGCTGCCGCAGCGCGTGCTCGGCGCGGTCGAGGTGCTGGCGCAGCAGGCCGTCAAGGACATGACCCTGAAGGAAGCGCTGCGCGCCTCCGACCGCATCGCCGAGACGATTGCGGCCGGACTGAAGCGGCGCGCCGACATCGAGGCGCTGGGCCTGGAGATCCTCGGCGTCGCCGTGCGCGCGGTGAAGCCGACGCCGGAGACCGCCAAGGCGCTGGAGGCCGAGGCGCGCGAGGCGATCCTGAGGACCGCGGACGAAGCCATCTTCGCGCGGCGCAATTTCGCCGTCGAGCGCGAGCGGGCGATCCGCGAGAGCGAGCTCGACACGGAGATCGCGGTCGAGCAGAAGAAGCGCTCGATCCGCGAGACGCAGATGGATGCGGAGGCCAGCGTCGCCGCGAAGAAGAACGAGCTGCGCGAGGCCGGCATGGTCGCCGATATCGGGCTGGAGGCCAAGCGGAAGGATTTCGTGTCGCTGAATGCGGCGAACACCCGCACTTTGGCGAATGCCGAAGCCTATCGCGTCGGCGCGCTGATGAAGATCTTCGAGGGCGTCGACACCCGCGTGATCCAGGCGCTCGCCGCCACCGGCATGCAACCCGGCCAGTTGATCGCGCAGGCGTTCTCGGGCCTCGCCGAAAAGGCCGAGAAGATCGGGCAGCTGAACGTCTCGCCGGAGCTCCTGAACAGCCTGATGCAGAAGCCCGCGGAGGCCGCCCGTGTCCGGCAATGACCGCAAGGTGGTGCTGGTTGTCAGGAGAACGCGGCTCGAGGAGCTGATCACCAGATTCCTCACCGCGGACCAGGCCCGCTTCTATGTCGAGCATCTCGGCGCCGACTTCTCCGACTACGAACGCGAGCACGCGGCCTACCAGGCCGCGCGCTTGACCAGCGTCCAGACGCTGGAGCGCTGGGGCCGCTACCAGATCGTCGACCGCGGCTTCCTGCCGAACTTCATCTTCGGCCCCGCCGACATCGTCGCGGCGCTCGGCCCCGACGGGCTCGTCGCCAACACCATGAAATATCTCGACGGCCAGCCGCTGCTCGGCCTGAACCCGGACGCGGCCCGGCATGACGGCGTGCTGCTGCCGTTCGCGCCGGCCGATCTCGCGAGCCTGCTGCCGGAGGTTGCTGCCGACCGGCGCGCGGCCAAGGCGGTGACCATGGCGCGCGCGAGCCTCGCCGACGGCCAGGTGCTCCATGCGGTCAACGACCTCTTCATCGGCGCGCGCACGCATGTCTCGGCCCGCTACGAGATCGCGACCCGCGAGCATCAGGAGCGGCAGTCCTCCAGCGGCCTGATCGTCGCGACCGGACTCGGCTCGACTGCGTGGTTCAAGAGCATCGTCACCGGCGCGCTGGCGATCGCCGGCAACTTCGGCAGCCCCACGACGGGCGGCGACTACACCGCCCTGCCCTGGGACGCCCGGAGCTTGCGCTTTGCCGTGCGCGAGCCGTTCCCGAGCAAGACGTCACAGACATCCCTGGTCTGCGGAGGGCTGAACGGCGCCGAAACACTGCGCCTGCGCTCGCTGATGCCCGAGAACGGCGTCATTTTCTCCGACGGCATCGAGGCGGATCACCTCGATTTCAATGCGGGGACAGAAGCGGTGATCGGGATCGCGGAGCGACAGGGCCGGCTGATCGTGTAGTCCGATTCAGCAGGTCGATCTGCTCATGGCACGCCCCGCTCTCACCACGTCATTGCGAGCGCAGCGATGCAATCCAGAGTCCCTCCGCAGAGAAAGTCTGGATTGCTTCGCCGCGCTCGCAATGACGGAGGAAAGACCAAGCGTTCATCTTCCACAGGTCGTCGCTGCGGGCGCGCTGCCGTAGGGTGGGCAAAGCGGCCGCCGAAGGCGGCGGCGTGCCCACCTTCCATCCGCGAACGCATCAGCAAAGATGGTGGGCACGGCGCCATGACGATCTCGATCGTGGACAGAGTGCGGATGCGCCTTGGCCCACCCTACGGCCGTCACGCCCGCGCAAACACCAGTACGCCATTCGCGGGGATCGTCACCATCGCCGAGCACGGCTGGCCGTGCAGCGCCGGGCCGCCTGCGCTGACCGCGCCATTGTTGCCGACAACACTCGGATTGACCCAGTTGTCATAGACGTCGCTGTTGAATACCTCCTTCCACTGCCCCGCTGCCGGAAAGCCGATCGCGTAGTCGCGCCATGGCGTCTCGCTGAGGCTGACGATCACCATCACGTCGTCGCCCTGGCCGTCCCAGCGGTGGAAGGCGAGCACGCGGTTGCCGTCATGGACGTGGACGATGGCGCATCCCTCCGCGGTCAGCGCCGGATGGGTGCGGCGGATCGCGATCAGCTCGCGCGTGAAGCGCATCGCATCAGCGGTGATCTTGTCCTCGCCGTCGAGCAGCCCCCAACTGATCGTCGTGTCGGGGTTCGGCGTGTCGCTCCACGGCCGGTCCTCGAACAGTTCCTGGCCCATGAACAGCATCGGGATGCCCGGCGCGGTCAGCAACAGGCCCGTGGCGACGCGGCTGCGGCTGCGCGCATACCAGCAGCGGCTGTCGACGGGATCGGCGAGGCGCGGGATGCGCGGCTCGCGGCCGGCATAGACGATGTCGTGGTTCTCGATCGAGTTGACCGCGCGCCAGCGCTTGTCGAGGCTGAGATCGGCGATCGCCGCGGCGATCGGCTGCATCGGGACGACGGCGCCCGCGCCGCCGGCCGCGCTCGCGACGGCGCCGCGCACCGCGAGCCGCAGTCCGTCGCTCCAGGTCGCATCGAAGCCGGCGCCGCCATGCGCGATGTCCCTCACCACCCACGGGTTCACCGGCCAGTATTCCGCGATCTGGATCGCATCCGGCTTCTCCGCGCGCAGCGCTTCGGTGAGCTGCTGGCAGGTCGCCCAGCCGCCGAAGCGGTCCATCACGCTGACCTCGTCGAAACGCAGGCCGTCGGCGTGATACTCGCGATAGAACATCACGGCGTTGTCGACGAGATACCGCCGCACGTCGGCGTTCCAGTAGGCGAACACCTGGCCGCCCGCCCAGCCCTGATCGGTGAAATACAGGCTGCGATTGGGATCGCCATAGGCCTGACGATCGAAGAACCAGATGCTGCTCTCGTCAAAACCGCCGCCGGCGTGGTTGTAGACGACGTCGAACAGCACGGCGACGCCATGGACATGGCAGACGTCGATCAGCGCGCGGAGCTGGTCGTCACAGTGACGCACCACGCCGATATCGGCGTAAGGTGTCGCGCCGGCTGCGACGAGGATCTCGTTGGTGCGTTTGAAGTAGGCCGCGAGATGCGCGTCTTCTGCCTCCCCGTACTCGCTCTCCGGGCTGAACAGGTCGGTGCCGTTGTAACCCATGCTGAACATGGTCGGGAATTCCTGCACCGGCAACAGCTCGATCGCGTTGACGCCGAGCTTCGCCAGATGCGGCACGCGCTCGATCACGTCGAAGAAGCAGCCGTCGGGATTGCCCGCCTTCATGTCGAAGGTGCCGACGTGGAGCTGATAGATCACGAGCTCGTTGTTGGGCGGCGGCGTGTAGTCGGTGTCGTGCCAGGGAAAAGCGTGCGGATTGCGCAGCACCGAATGCGCCTGCGGAAACGGCGGATCGAGCGTAAGCAGCCGTGCATGCGGATCGCGCTTGTAGCCGGAGCTGCCTTCACCCTCGACGAAGTACATATAGGCGTCGCCGTCCTTCAGAGACGGCACGAAGATCGCCCAATGGCCGTTGCCGATCGGCGCCAGCCGGCAGCTCGCATCCTGCGCCCAGTCGTTGAACGGGCCGGAGACGTAGACCGCCTTGGCATGCGGCGCGAACACGCGGAAGGTGGCGCCGCCGGTCACCAGGGTGCCGCCCATGGGAGCCTGGAGAAGATGCATCTGCCTGAGCGAAATCCTGAGGCCTTCGGGGAACGGCGGCAGCGTAACAGGTTCGAGCAGCATATCCATGGCGGTCGGCTCTCCGCGCGTCAGAACAGCCGCGCGCCGTTCGGCACGCGCTTGTCGGGCTGGAACAGCACGACGTTGCCCTGTTCATCGGGAAAGCCGAGCGTCAGCACCTCGGACATGAACTTGCCGATCTGGCGCGGCGGGAAGTTGACGACGCCGGCCACCTGGCGGCCGACCAGGGTGGCCGGATCGTAGAGCGTGGCGATCTGGGCGCTGGAGCGCCTGGCGCCGATGCCGGGCCCGAAATCGATCGTCAGCTTCAGCGACGGTTTGCGCGCCTCCGGATAGGGCTCGGCCGCGACGATGGTGCCGACGCGGATGTCGACGGCCAGGAACTGGTCGAAGCTGATCCCTGCTGCCGCCGGCGCTGTGGGATCATGGGCAAGATGCATGGCGGCCTCATCGAACGCGCGACCGCGCGGGAGGGCTTGCGGTGCCGACGCGGTCTGGGCCGGAATCTTTAATCGCCATAAGGTCTCCTGACAATGCACCCGCCCGGCGACGGCACGGCACATGGACGATTGGCTGTATTGGTGTGGCAGGCCGGTCGCAGGCTGCGGAGCCTTCAACCGCAGGCTGGGCAAGCGGGGGGTGCCGCTGCCCCGCATCGCCGAGGGGGAGGTGCGTGAAACGCCATGGCATGTCGCTAGCGGCGAATCGCCGCGTGCACGCCTTGGCCCGCCCCGCAGCATGTCCGCCGCCGAGCGCAATGACTATGACCCGTCACCTGTAATGTCGCAGTTCGGTCGCTTTGCGTCCAGACGCAGCACGGAGGCTCAGCTTGGCCGCGAATTGCGGACATCATCAGCACGCTTCGCTAGGCACAACCTGCCTACCGCACGCCGCTGCCCCAGCGCTCTTGAGAATGGTCCTGGACGAAGCTTCTGTCAGGCGAGCTAGGCGGCTCGCCGCGAGCGCGAGAGAGTGTCGGATGGAAGCTCACCGAACATCTCGCGATAGTCTCTCGCGAAGTGTCCGAGATTTCCGAAGCCGCAATTGTAGGCGACTGCAGAGACGGAGGTGCGCTGATCTGCCCCCGAGAGCATCTGCTTTGCCCGTCGCAATCGCACCGTTTTCGCAAACGCCATCGGCGAGTATCCGCGGCTCTTCTTGAACGCAGTATAGAGCGCGCGGATGCTGACGCCTGTCTGCGATGCCAGCGCCTCGATCGTGATGGCGCGGTCCCAAGAAGCCTCGATATACTCCTCGGCCAGCCGGACGATGCGCGGCACGACATCCTTTTCGGCTCTCTCCAACAGCTCGCTGAAATTGTGGCGGTGAGCCGACAGGAAGGAAACGATGAGAGCCTGCTCCAGTTCGACGAGCACCGCGCGCGGCAGCTCTGTCGCCGTCGCATCCAGCTGATGAGCGAGGAACATCGCCAGATCGCGCAAGACCAGAGCGTTCGGCTGCACCGCAGCCGCCATGGGATCGAACCTGAGGACGCCAGCCGGCTTTGCGCCCAGGAGCGTCGTCAACGACCTTTCCAGCGCCCCCGTACTTATTCGAAGAATGAGCTGCGCATAACCTGGCTCGAACACAATCCTGATCGGTTCACCCGGCGGAATTATACAGGCCTGCCGCTCAGTTATCGCGATCGCCGTGCGATTTAGAACGGTCAAAGCTCTGCCTTTGAGGCCAATTTGCAGGCGCGCGAAGTCGCCCTCCGGGAACTTGACGACCGACGTTCCCCCGTCATATGAACAAAAGCCAAGGCCGATATTCGCAAGCCGAAGGTAGTTGCCCACCCCCAGGAAGCCATCTGGCTTGGTGACTGTGAAGCCAGTTGCCCCGTAGACGGTACGCAACGCGTGCTCCATCGCCTCTGGATCGTCTGTACGAATGACGGGAGCGCGGCTCAGCAGGCTTACGGATTGATCTAGGTTCATCGGAAGATGGTACCTCGGTTTGACCGAACTGATACTCCGGGAAAACACCGGTCAGCGGCGAGGTGTCGCAGTTCCATCTTCTTCATCGATGCGCTTCAATTTCCTTCCGGATTACTACTTGGCCTCATCTCATGAGGTCTGCGCTGGACGACGCGGCAACCCTCCCGCCTACCCCCGAGAGAATATCCGCCATGAAGTTGAAGCTCGCTACGCGTATCCAGCAGCGACGTCAGGTGAACGTGACCCGAACAAGTTGAAAAGCGCGGCGCTTTCTACGAGACGAGAATATTCGAAAGACCTGACCCGCTTCTTAGCGCCTCGCCGCAGTCGGACGGCGTCATCATGATTGGCTCTCAGCTTGACTTGGCGACCCGCGCTTTGCTTCGCCGCTGCCCAAGCGCTATTGGGACTGGCCTGACCGACGCTTCTGTCAGGCGAGCTAGGCGGCTCGCCGCGAGCGCGACAGAGTGTCGGATGGAAGCTCACCGAACATCTCGCGATAGTCTCTCGCGAAGTGTCCCAGATTTCCGAAGCCGCAATTGTAGGCGACTGCAGAGACGGAGGTGCGCTGATCTGCCCCCGAGAGCATCTGCTTTGCCCGTCGCAATCGCACCGTTTTCGCAAACGCCATCGGCGAGTATCCGCGGCTCTTCTTGAACGCAGTATAGAGCGCGCGGATGCTGACGCCTGTCTGCGATGCCAGCGCCTCGATCGTGATGGCGCGGTCCCAAGAAGCCTCGATATACTCCTCGGCCAGCCGGACGATGCGCGGCACGACATCCTTTTCGGCTCTCTCCAACAGCTCGCTGAAATTGTGGCGGTGAGCCGACAGGAAGGAAACGATGAGAGCCTGCTCCAGTTCGACGAGCACCGCGCGCGGCAGCTCTGTCGCCGTCGCATCCAACTGATGAGCGAGAAACATCGCCAGATCGCGCAAGACCAGAGCGTTCGGCTGCACCGCAGCCGCTATGGGATCAAACTTGAGGACACCGGCTGGCTTTGCACCGAGCAGCGTCGTCAATGTCTGCTCCAACGCCCTCGCGCTTATTCGAAGAATGAGCTGCTCATAACCTGGCTCGAACACAATCCTGTTGGGTTCGCCAGGCGCAACTATGCAGGACTGCCGTTCGGTTATCGCGATCGCCGTGCGATTCAGAACGGTCAAAGCGCTGCCTTTGAGGCCAATTTGCAGGCGCGCGTAGTCGCTTTCCGGGAACTTGACGACCGCCCTCGCCCCGCCATAGGCACAAAAGCCAAGGCCGATATTCGCAAGCCGAAGATAGTTGCCCACCCCCAGGAAGCCATCTGCCTTGGTGACTGCGAAGCCCGTTGCCCCATAGACCGTACGCAACGCGTGCTCCATCGCCTCCGGATCGTCCGTACGAATGACGGGAGCCCGGCTCAATAGGCTCACGGATCGGTCCAAGTTCATCGGTCTGTCCTCGCTCACGGCTCGCTTGAATACCGAAGAGTACGTCCTCCCGACTGATCCAAGTCAACTCCGAGAAACTCCCGTCACGCGGCAGGCGGCCAGGCGGCCAGGCGGCCAGGCGCCGCAGCTCGATCATGTTCCCGACTTCTCACATGTTAATTTGAGCAGGTAACTGGCTAGTGTTGCGGCTAATTCTGAGCAACGTTTGCAGAGTTTGGACTTGAGAATAACTTCAAAATCGCCGCGCGACGCGCTTCAATCTCGTTGAGATGAGCAGGCAGCAGGTTCTGTCGAGTGCGACCGTAAGAGAGGGGATGAACGTGGCGGCACGGGAACCGGCATCCCGGCGAAGTGGAACTCATGAGTTCCGTGCTGGACGAGGCGGTGATCCCCTGCCCAAGGCCGGGCAAAACTCCACCACGAAATCAAGACTCGCCAGGCGCATCCTCGCAGCGACAGACAGGGTTGAACGTGACCGAGCGAGCCGAGACCCGCGGCACTTTTGGGAGACGATAATGTTCGGAACACCAACACACCTAACCGGCGACGCTCGGCGCTTGAGATTCTCGATCTTGCGAAGCAGGTCACCGAAGCGATGAACTTATGCCCTTGTCACAACGCGAACCTGGCAACGTCCACACGCCTGTCGATATGAGGCGAGATGAAGTGAGTCCAATCATGCTTATCAAGACGGTCACGTTGCATTCTCTTAGTTATCTTGTAGGCATTACCAGTTCAGTGGCGGTGCACCAGGTCATCCCCTCGCCGGGCACAGCGAGCGTCTTCCAGTCTGGCACGACTGCAATAGGTCATCAGCAGGTCGCCAATCGCTCGACCAAGAGCGATAAGTTGCCAATCAGGCAGGCAAAGCGTCAACTCAACGTGCCAAGTTTCAATTTCGGAACCAACTGTAAACCGCCGATTGATGTCCGTGGGCGCTGCTTTGCAGACGCCGGAGGGACCCGCAAGGTCGCGCTGTCCGCTCGCGGCCCCCTTCGCGGCATACCGATTGTTTTGAACCAAATTGGTCCTGATGCGACAGATCTCGTGTAGTGGTGGTGCAGGCAAAATGACCGATATTCGAGGCGGCGACCTGTCCAATCATTCGGTATTGAAATCGCTAAGCAGAATCCGCACAGCAAAGCTACACCTCGGTCGGCCGACGTCGCACCAATCGACAGAGGCCGCCCTGCTGTCGCAGATCGCGCTTTGCGACGTTCTATTGGACGAAATTCAATCGGTCGCCCGCAGCCTGAAGCGGGCGAGGCCGTGCCCCGGTGAGCCGACGCCTGGTCGCAACCGGGCGCGGCTGCGGTACCATTCCTCAAGACATGATCTGCAGCGACGACGCGCGGCGCAGCGATGCCGCATGCCGTCGAAGTTTCGTTCGGTCGCCACCTAGCCCGGACGAGCGCAGCAACATCCGGGTTCGCCGACACGGCACGCAAGACCGCTGGCGCCGACACGCGTCCTGCGCGCCGGCTGTCGCTCATGCGGGCTACGCGCTGCGCCCATATCCGCGCGAGAAACGCACCATCTCTCCTCCCTCATTGCGAGCTGCGCTCGCAATGAGGATTGGCGCGGCAGTCTCGTGCGTCAAGCTGTCATTCGCACCGGGCGCAGTGGGCAGGTCGCTTCGCGGCTTTCGCCGCGTAGCGCCTTTGCCCACCCTACGCTACTACAACTACGCATTCTCCAGATGGCACGCCACCCACTGGTCCTCGCCCTTCAGACGCAGCTCGGGCGCCTCCATTCGGCAGCGGTCGAATGCGAGAGGGCAGCGGGTGTTGAAGCGGCAGCCCTTGGGCGGGTTGACGGGGCTGGGAACGTCGCCCTTGAGAATGATCGGGGTGCGCTCGGCGCCGGGTTCGGGAATTGGGACGGCTGAGAGAAGCGCCCTGGTGTAGGGATGGCCGGGAGACGCAAAGATCTGCCGTCTGGGGGCGAGCTCGACGATGCGGCCGAGATACATCACGGCGACGCGGTGCGTCATGTGCTCGACGATGGCGAGATCGTGGCTGATGAACAGCAGCGCGAGGCCGAATTCGCGCTGCAGGTCCTGCAGGAGGTTGACGATCTGCGCCTTGACGGAGACGTCGAGCGCGGAGACCGCCTCGTCGCAGACGATCACGTCGGGCTTGGCGGCGAGCGCCCGCGCAATGCCGATGCGCTGGCGCTGGCCGCCGGAGAATTCGTGCGGGCGGCGGTTCACGGCGTCGCGCGGCAGCCGGACGATCTCCATCAGCTCGGCAATGCGCGCATCGCGCTCGGCCGCAGTCTTGGCGAGGCCGAAATTGTTGATCGGCTCGGCCAGGATGTCGCGGATCCGCATCCGCGGGTTGAGGCTGGAGAACGGGTCCTGGAACACGACCTGAACGCGGCGGCGCATGTCGCGCAGGCTGCCCGGGCCGAGATCGTCGATCCGCGTGCCGTCGAGCACGATCTGGCCGGCCGTGATGTCGAACAGGCGCAGGATGGCGCGGCCGACGGTGGACTTGCCGCAGCCGGATTCGCCGACCAGCGACAACGTCTCGCCGCGCGCGATCTCGAACGACACGCCGTCGACGGCGTGCACCCGGCTCTTGGCTCGCCCAAACAGGCCGCTGCGGATCGGGAAATGCTTCTTGAGGTCGTTGACCTGGAGCAGCGGCATGGTCATGCGGCGGCCTGCTCCTTGGCAGCGAAATGGCAGGCGGCGATGTGATGCTTGGCCTTCTGCTCCAGCCCCGGCGCATATTGGCGGCAGACGTCGGTGGCAAGCGCGCAGCGGCCGGCGAACACGCAGCCCTCGATGCGCTGCTTGAGGTCCGGCACCTGGCCGGGAATTTCCGCGAGACGCCTGGTTTCGCCCGACAGCGACGAGCCGAGCTTGGGCAGCGCGCCGAGCAGGCCCTGAGTGTAGGGATGGCGGGGCGAGCGGAACAGCTCCCTGACCGGCGCTTCCTCGACCTTGCGGCCGGCATACATCACCATCACGCGCTCGGCGACCTCGGCGACGACGCCGAGATCATGGGTGATCAGGACGATGGCTGCACCGACGCGCTGCTTCAATTCCAGCATCAGCTTGAGGATCTGCGCCTGGATGGTGACGTCGAGCGCTGTGGTCGGCTCGTCCGCAATCAGGAGCTTCGGGTTGCAGGCCAGCGCCATCGCGATCATCACGCGCTGGCGCATGCCGCCGGACAGCTGGTGCGGATATTCGCGCACGCGGCGCGCCGGCTCGGGGATGCCGACCAGCGTCAGCATCTCCACCGCGCGCGCTTCCGCCTGCGCCTGGTCGAGCCCCTGATGCAGCCGCAGGGTCTCGCCGATCTGGCGGCCGACCGTCAGCACCGGGTTGAGGCTCGTCATCGGCTCCTGGAAGATCATCGAGATGTCGTTGCCGCGGAGCTGACGCATCTCGCGGTCGGGGAGCTTAAGAATGTCCCTGCCCTCGAGCTTGATCGAGCCCGCGATCTTGCCCGGCGGCTCCGGGATCAGCCGCATCATCGACATTGACGTCACCGACTTGCCGCAGCCGGATTCGCCGACGATGGCGAGCGTCTCGCCGGGGTTGACGTGGAAGGAGACGCCATCGACGGCACGGTTGATGCCGGTCGGCGTGCGGAAATGGACCTGGAGATTCTCGACCTCGAGCAGCGGCATCATTTGAGCTCCCGGCGATCTCTGACTGCGCTGCTCATGGGCTCTTCGCCATGCGCGGGTCGAGCGCGTCGCGGAGGCCGTCGCCGACAAGGTTGACGGCGAGCACGGTCACCGAGAGGAACGCGGCGGGGAAGAACACGATGAAGGGCTTGACCTGCCACAGCGCGCGGCCTTCGGCCATGATGTTGCCCCAGGACGGGATGGTCGGCGGCGTGCCGGCGCCGATGAAGGACAGGATCGCCTCGGTGATCATCGCGCTGGCGCAGATGTAGGTCGCCTGCACCAGCATCGGCGCCATGGTGTTGGGCAGGATGTGGCGCAGGATCACCATCGGCGTGCGCGTGCCCGAGGCGACCGCGCCATCGACATAGGGCTGCTCTCGCAAGCTCAGGACGACACCGCGCACCAGCCGCGCCACGCGCGGGATCTCGGCAATGGTGATGGCGAGGATGACGTTGCCGACGCTGCCACGCGTCAGCGCCATCAGCGCCACCGCGAGCAGGATCGGCGGTATCGACATCAGCCCGTCCATGCAGCGCATCAGGACGCCATCGGCCCAGCGCAGGAAGCCGGCGACAAGACCGATGGTGAGGCCGATCAGGGAGGCGCCGAGCGCCACCGCGAGGCCGACCGTCAGCGAGACGCGGGTGCCATAGAGCACGCGGGAATAAATGTCGCGGCCGAGCGCATCGGTGCCGAACCAGAAATCCGCCGACGGCAGCCGCGTGCGCTTGGCCGGCGCGATCGCGGTGGGATCGACGGTGAAGAGGAATGGCGCGAACACGCCGATGATGACGAGCAGCAGCAGGAGCGCGCCGCCGATCGCAACCGTCGGATGGTTGCGCAGGAAGCCGATGGCGCCGCGCCGGATCTTCGGCGCGACCATCAGGTCGGGCAGAACAGGCGCGAGGACGAGGCCTGGCGGCGGCGATGTGGAGGTCGTGGCGGTCAATAGCGGATCCTCGGGTCGACCAGGGTGTAGGTGACGTCGATCAGGAGATTGACGAGCACGTAGACGAAGCTGAACAAGAGCACGATGCCCTGGATGACCGGATAGTCACGGCGCAGGATGGCATCGATCGTGAGCCGGCCAAGGCCCGGAATGGCGAACACGCTCTCGGTGACGACGGCGCCGCCGATCAGGAGCGCGATGCCGATACCGACGACGGTGACGATCGGCACCGCGGCATTCTTCAGCGCATGGATGAACAGGATGCCGCCCTGCCCCAGGCCCTTGGCGCGCGCGGTGCGGATGTAGTCCTGCTGCAGCACCTCGAGCATCGCGGCGCGAGTGATGCGCGCGATCAGCGCGATGTAGACGCAGCCGAGCGCGACCGACGGCAGGATCAGGTTCTGCAGCCACGGCCAGAACCCTTGGGCCAGCGGCGTGTAGCCCTGCACCGGAAGCCAATCGAACTTCAGCGCGAAGACGTAGGCCAGGATGTAGCCGACCACGAACACCGGGACCGAGAAACCGAACACGGCGAACGCCATGATGATCCGATCGATCCAGGTGCCAGCCTTCCAGGCCGCGATGACACCGAGCGGCACGGCGATGATGATCGTGAGGACCAGGGTGACCATCATCAGCGACAGCGTCGGCTCGATACGCTGGGCAATCAATGCCGACACCGGCAGGTTGGTGAAGATCGAGGTGCCCAGATCGAAGTGCAGCAGACGCCAAACCCAGCTGCCGAACTGGACCAGGAATGGCTGGTCCAGTCCGAGATTGGCTCTGATACGCTCGACGTCGGCCGGGCTCGCCTGGTCGCCTGCGATCACAACGGCCGGATCACCCGGCGCGATGTAGAGCAGGCTGAAGACGAACAGCGCGACGATCGCCATCACCGGCAGCGTCGACAGGACTCGGCGGAGCGCATAGGTGAGCATGGGAGGTCTTTCGCCCTATGCGGTCTTCGACACGCCCCAGAACAAGGGGATCGGCCCCTTGGTCACGCCCGAGACGTTCTTGCGCCAAGCGGTATAGCCGAGGAAGAAGCCGGTGGGCGCGAACACGACGTCGTCGATCGCCGCCTTGTTGATGCGCGCGGCGACCGCCTTCTCCTCGTCGAGCGACTTGGCGGCGAACCAGTCGGTGATCTCCTTCTCCACCGGCTCGCTGGTCGGCCAGCCGAACCAGGCCTTGTCGCCATTGGCCCGCAGCGCGGTGTAGGCGGCCGGGTTGATGCAGTCGGCACCTGCGTGCCAGGTGTGGAACATGTGCCAGCCGCCTTGCGAAGGCGGCGTCTTCTGCGCGCGGCGGGCGCCGACGGTGCCCCAATCGGTGGCGACGAAGTCGACGGTCATGCCGAGCTTCTTGAGGAGATCGGCGGTAACGTCGCCGAATGCCTTGGTGATCGGCTGGTCCTGCGCGACGACGCAGGTGATCGGCTCCCCCTTATAGCCGGCCTCCTCAAGCAGCTTCTTGGCCGCCGCGAAATCGCGTTTGCCTTTGAGGATGTCGCCGCCCGCCTCGGTATAGAGCGGCGTGTCCGGCGTGAAGAAGCCGGGCAGCGGCTTCCACAGCGCGTTGTCGTCGCCGACCAGCGCGCGCATATAATCTTCCTGGCTCATCGCCATGAGGATCGCCTGGCGCGCCTTCACGTTGTTGAACGGCGCATGCAGGTGGTTCATGCGGAACGAGCCGACATTGCCGAGGGGATCGCCGATGTCGACGCCGATGTTCTTGTTGCCCTTCAGCACCGGCACGAGATCGGTGATCGGGTTCTCCCACCAGTCGACCTCACCATTCTGCAGCGCGGCAGCCGCGGTCGCAGGATCCGGCATGATCACCCATTCGACGCGATCGACCAGCACCTGCTTGCCGCCGGCGAGCCACACCGGCTTCTCCTGGCGCGGCACGTAGTCGGTGAACTTCTCGAACACGGCCTTGGCGCCCGGCACCCACTCGCCCTTGACGAATTTGAACGGGCCAGAGCCGACATATTCCGACATCTGCTTGAACGGGTCGGTCTGCGCAATGCGCTCGGGCATGATGAAGGCGCAGGGCGCATTGCCCTTGCCGAGCGCGAACAGCATCTTCGGATAGGGCTGCTTCAACACCCATTTGAAGGTCTTGTCGTCGACGGCCGTCAGTTCGTTCTGCAGCGCCTTCAGCATCAGGCCCATCGGATCGCGCGCCGACCAGCGCGTGAGGCTGGCGACGACGTCCTTGGCGAGCACCGGCTCGCCGTCATGGAATTTCAGTCCCGGGCGCAGCTTGAAGGTCCAGGTCAGGCCGTCGTCGGACACCTGCTCGGATTCCACCATCTGGCGCTGCGGCACGAACTGGTCGTCGATGCCGTACAGCGTGTCCCACACCATCGCGGCCGCGTTGCGCACGACATATTGCGTGCCCCAGATCGGATCGAAATTGGCGAGATTGGCCTGTGGCACAAAACGCAAGGTGCGTGCGGCAGCGCCTTGTGCGATCGCCGGTGCCGCAATCCCCGTCAGCGCCAGACCACCCGCGCCCGCCAATCCCTTCAATACCGTCCTGCGATCCATGTTCTCTCCTGATGCAACATGCCAAGTTCAATTGCCGAAATTATAAGCAAGGCCCATGCCATGCGCGTGGAGTGCATTCATTTGAACGCAAATGAGGCACGGAGCGCAAGCTTTTGCGTAGCCCCGGGCGAGCGCAGCGCCCCCGGGTTCTCCCGCACAGTTCATGCGAACCCGCATGTTGCTTTCGCTCATGCGGGCTACGGAAAGTGCCGTGCAGCAACATCGTGCGTCACGCCTGCTTTCTGACGGGCGAGCCGTCGGCCATCAGCGTCTCGCCCTTGCGTTCGACGATCATGCCGTAAGCCTGCGGCTGGCGATGGACGTCGAAGTTGAAGACCGTCTGCTTGTAGGATCTGCACAAATCGAGGTCACAGCGCGCCAGCGCGATCTCATCGCCCTTGGTGGCACAGGCCGCGACGATCTCGCCGGAGGGTGCGATGATGCAGCTGCCGGCGATGTGGTCGATGCCCTCCTCGATGCCTCCCTTGGCGACGCCGATGACCCAGGTGCCGTTCTGATAGGCACCGGACTGCATCACGAGGCGGTTGTGGAACAGCGAGAGATCGTCATGCTCCGGCGCGGGCGGATTGTGCACCGGCGTGTTGTAGCCGATCAGCACCATCTCGACGCCCTGCAGCCCCATCACGCGATAGGTCTCCGGCCAGCGGCGGTCGTTGCAGATCGCCATGCCGATGACGCCACCGAAGGCGCTCGCGACGCCGAAGCGCTTGCCGGGCTCGAAATAGCGCTTTTCCAGGTGCTGGAACTTGCGCCACGGCTCGTGCTCGGCATGTCCCGGCAGATGCACCTTGCGGTATTTCGAGACGATCGCGCCGGTCTTGTCGACGAGAATGGCGGTATTGTAGCGGTGCACGATGCCGCCCTCGAGCGCCAGCTCGGCATAGCCCAGGCAGAAGCCGATGCGCAGCTCCTTCGCGAGCGCGAACAAGGCCTGCGTTTCCGGCCCCGGCATCTCGCGCTCGAAATAGAGGTCGATCTCGGCCTGATCGGCCATGTACCAGCGCGGGAAGAACGTCGTCAGCGCGAGCTCGGGATAAACGATCAGGTCGCAGCCATTGGCGTGCGCCTGCCGCATCAACGCCATCAGTCGCGCAACCACCGCGATCCGTGTTTCGCTCTTGGCAATCGGGCCGAGCTGACCAATGGCGACGTTGACGAAGCGCGGCATGTTTCCGTTCCTTATTTCGGAACTAAATGGTCGTTCCGTGGCGCGCAGCTCTTGCACCGATCATGCCATGCCCGCTCAGTCGCGCAAGCCCGGCGCGTAGCCGAACGCCACGGCCGGCTCGGCCGCGGTCTCGACCCACACGCTCTTCACCTGCGTGTATTCGTACAGCGCCTCGATGCCGGAGGAGCGGCCATGGCCGCTGTTGTTGTAGCCGCCGAACGGCGAGGCGACGTTGATGGTCTTGTAGGCGTTGATCCAGAACGTCCCGGCCTTGACCTGTGCTGCGACGCGATGCGCGCGCGCGACATCCCTGGTCCACACCGCGCCCGCGAGGCCGAACTCGCTGTCATTGGCGATCGCGATCGCCTCCGCCTCGGTGTCGAAGCGGATCGCGGCGACGACCGGACCAAACACCTCCTTGCGCGCGATACCCATGGCGTTGGTGACGTTCTTGAGCACGGTCGGCTTGACGAAATATCCGCCGTCCTGCGCCACGCCATTTGCGCCAGCGGCGATCTCCGCCCCCTCCGCCGCGCCTTCCCGGATCAACGACAGCACGTGATCATATTGCCTGGCGTTGTTGATCGGACCGATCTCGGTGTCCGCCGACAGCGGATCGCCGCATTTGATCTTCACTGCACCTTTTGCAACCAGATCGACGAAGCGGTCATAGACCGCGCTCTGCACCAGCAGCCTGGAGCCGGCGACGCAGCTCTGTCCGGCGCCGCCGAAGATCGCGGCCTGCGCGCCGACGGCGGCGCGTTCGAGATCGGCATCGGCGAACACGATGTTGGCGGACTTGCCGCCGAGCTCGAGCACCGACGGCAACAGCCTGCGCGCCGCAGCCTCGCCGATCAGCCGCCCGGTCGGTACCGAGCCGACGAACACCACCTTCCTGACCGCAGGCTGCGCCAGCGCCGCCTGCCCCGTGGTGTGGCCGAAACCGGCGAGCACGTTGACGACGCCCTTCGGCAAGCCCGTGCGTTCGGCGATGCCTGCCAGCGCCAGCGAGGTCAGCGGCGTCAGCTCCGAGGGCTTGAGCAGCACGGCGTTGCCCATGCTGATCGCTGGCGCGATCTGCCAGCCCGCGGTGAAGATCGGCGCATTCCACGGCGTGATCTGCAGCACCACGCCCATCGGCTCGCGACGCGTGTAGTTGAGATGGCTTGAGGGCACCGGGATGACGTCGCCGTGGAATTTGTCGGCCCAGCCGGCATAGTACTCGAACATCTCCGCGACCTTGGCGACCTCGCCCCTGGTGTCGCGGATCGGCTTGCCGGCGGACAGCGCTTCCAGATGCGCCAGCGGCTCGGCCGCGGCGAGGATCGCCCGCGCCACCGCCTGCATCACGCGGCCGCGGCCCGCGGCGGTCAGCTTCACCCATTCCGCCTGCCCCGCCCCCGCAGCAGCAGCCGCCTTGGCCGCCACGTCGGCACCGGCATCGGCATAGGTGAACAGCAATCTGCCGGTGGCGGGATCATTCACCGAGACCGTCGCGCCATCGCCGACGATCAGGTCACCGCCGACATGGGAGCCAACGGCCTCCAAGTCAGGCCAGAACGGCAGCGTGGCGGCGCGCAGGCGGGGATCGATGAAATGGGTCATGGCGGCACGCTCACGGCTTCGGCATCGGACCGAGCTGCAGCTCGACGATGCGGTTGAAATCATCAGTGTCGGCGATGCTGGCGGCGCTGTCCGCCCAGATGCGCGCGGTGTCGGCGGCCATCGGCAGCGACAGTCCGAGCTCGCCGATGAACTGCGCCGCGAGCCTGACGTCCTTGCGCATCAGCTGCATGGTGAAGCCGGAGTCGAAGGCGCCGTTGAGAATCCAGTTGGGCACGTTGACGAGCGTGACGCCGGAGCGGCCGGAGCCGGCATTGAGCCCTTCGAGCAGCCGCACTGCGTCGACGCCCGCCGCATCGGCGATGCGCAGCGCCTCCGCGGCGGTGAGCAGATGCGCGGCGCAGAGAAGATTGTTGACGATCTTGGCGACGTTGCCGGCGCCGACGCCGCCGACATGGACGCGCTTGGCGCTCATGCGCTCCAGCACCGGCAGCACGCGCGCGAGATCATCGCCATCGGCGCCGATCACCATCGTCATGGTGCCGGTCGCCGCGCCCTTCGGCCCGCCGCTGACCGGCGCATCGACGAAGCCCATGCCGCGCGCCTTGAGAAGGGCTGCGAGCCGGCGCGAGGTCTCGGGATGCGAGGTCGAGGTGTCGACGATGACGACGCCGGCCCTGGCCTGCGCGAGGATACCGCCGGCGCCTTCCACGACATCGGCGACGATGCCGGCGGTCGGCAGCGACAGGATCACGATGTCGGCGGCGGCGATCACGCCGCCGATGCCGTCGGCAATCGCGATGCCCTCGGCCGCGAGCGCCGCGCGCGTCGCGGCTAGCGTGTCGTAGCCGGTGACGGCGAAGCCCGCGCCCTTCAGCGTCAGCGCCATACCGCGCCCCATGTTGCCAAGTCCGATGATGCCGACCGCGGTCACGAGGCCTCCTGCCAGATTTGCCTCGCCAGCGTAGCCGCGCAATTCCGGAGCAGACATCAGCGCCGTCCGCCGCTAGTGTTGACCTCAGGTCAACACGTTCCGAAGCCATGTCCGCCCTGCTCGATCACCACCGCCTGCACTATCTGCACGAGGCGATCCGCCTCGGCTCGGTGCGCGCCGCCGCCGAAGCGCTCGACGTCAACGCGTCGGTGATCAGCCGGCAGATCGCGCTCCTGGAAAAGGAGCTCGGCCTCACTTTGCTCGAGCGCCTCAGCCGCGGCATCCGCGCCACCGCGGCCGGCGCGCTGCTGGTCGAGCGCTTCCGGCAATGGCAGGCCGACCAGGCCGACACCGTCGCCAAGCTGCGCGAATTGCAGGGGCTCAAACGCGGCCATGTCGACATCGTGCTCGGCGAGGGTTTCGTCAGCGACCTGATGTCCGGCCCGCTCGGCCGGTTCTGGCAACGCCATCCCGACCTCACCATGGCGTTCGATCTGGCCGGCACCAACGAGGTCGTCAATGCCGTCGCCGAGGATCGCCATCACATCGGCCTGGTGTTCAACCCATCAGCCGATCCGCGCATCCGGATCGCGACCGCGAGCCGGCAGCCGCTCTGCGCGATCATGCCGCCGGATCATGCGCTCGCGCGGCTCGGCCGTCCCTTGCGCTTGCGCGAGCTCGCCGATCACCCCCTCGGACTGATGCATCCGAGCTACGGCACGCGTCAGGTCGTGGCAATGGCGGAGGCCGCCGAGCGCATCGCCCTGTCGCCGAAGCTCACCACCAGCTCCATCAACGTGCTCCGCCACTTCGTCAGGAGCGGCCTCGGCCTGACGCTCCTGCCGGCCTTCGCGATCGCCGCCGATCTTGCCGACGGCTCCCTCGCCGCCGTGCCGGTGGACAACCGCCTGCTGGCCTCGAGCGAAGCCTGCGTCATCACCCGGCGCGGCCGCGAGCTGCCGCATGCCGCCAGCCATCTGCTGCGCTTTCTCAGCGGCCAGATGCGGGCGTTCCGGGTCGGCGGAGCCGCCGGCAAGACCAGGACGCGCGGCGCCGGACGTTGATCCGCACAGATCATCACGGATCGTTTTCCGTTGCGCTCGCGCGTGGGTTGCGATTGGATATTGTAATTTAGAGAATCGACTTCATGCGCCACGCTCTCGCGATCGCGTTCGGCCTGTGGGCGGCGACAGCAGCTCAGGCCGAGACCTGCCAGCTCATCGGCAACCAGATCCTGTGCGACGACGGGACGTCGGGACAGCGGATCGGCAACAACACCTATTGGAGCGACGGCTCCTCGTCCCAGCAGATCGGGCGCTTCACCTACAACAACGACGGCAGCAGCTCGCAGCAGATCGGCAACCACACCTACTACAGCGATGGCACGTCGTCGCACACGGTCGGAAGCACGACCTATTTCAGTGATGGCAGGACGTGCCGGCGGATGGTTAATCGCGTCTCGTGCGACTAGGCGATTCGGCCAATGTGACCGCCGCTGCAACGGCTTCTCGGAGCTGGAAATCTTCGAAATATAGGGAATTGAACCCTTGCATCGGGGCATGGCGGCTCCGGTCGACGGTCGTTCAACTGGCGTTTCATGAAGGTGGCCATCATGGAGTTTCGCTTTTCTTCAACGATCGAAGACGAGGTCTCCCACGTCCGCTTCCAACTTGGAAATCTCGAATTCTTTCGCGCCGAAAAATATGATGTGACCTGGCCAGATGCGCTCAAAGCGGAGATCGCGCAGGGTATAGCTCGGTTTTCAGATGAGAGACTGCGCGACGCGATCGTGCGTCACGACTTGCCGGGCGCCAGTCTGGAGCGCGTCGTGCAGTCATGGCGGCGGGTGGAGGATCGATTTGCTTCCGATTTCGTTGCGCAGCTTACGCGTCAGTTGCCAAAGGTCGTGCGCGTCCATGTCACCAAGTTTGGTCCGGGCGGGTCGCACAATGGCGCATCGATGGCGCCGCGATTAGTCGTAAGCTATCCGGAAATGAAGGGATTGGATTTCAACAGCGTTCTCGTCCATGAGTTCATCGAAGTCTTGCTTTGGAGAAAGTTCCGCAGCGAAGAAGCCAGACTGGGAAATAGAGCCGCTCATGCCATCAAGGAGGCTGTCGTCGACAGGTTCTGCTCCTGCGACAACCTGAAACCCGTCGTTGGGAGCTACAGAAAACAAGCGAGCTATTCCCAGCTGCCTCCGGATTGGGAAGAGTGGCTACCAGCTAAAGGGCTGACGTGGAGTCAGTAGCGACCAGGCCAAATCGAATGCGGCGTCATGCTGGCTGGCGTTGATGCTGCGGTGATGACGGCTGGCAAGCAGGAGGTCACAGTTCGGGCCGCCAAACAGTCAACCACCCGACGAATTCACTTTACGACCAAACCTTGACCGAAAATCCGGCGCGATGAACTTTTGAGGCGAGCCGGGTTTCGTTTGCTACCAAAACATCAGACTCGTCCGCAGTGACCTTGCCCCCAAGTTTTATCCAGATCTGAGTTCGTTCGGGCGGTTTGATGTGCCCATCTGGGCGGTCGTAGCGGCGGGAGCTGGCGCGGAGCTCTCGGCATAGCGCAGCGCCAGATCCCGACGCGGATTGCAGGTGGCGGCGAACTCGGATGGCGTCTTCCATCCGAGCTGGGAGTGCGGCCGAGCGTCGTTATAGTCGGTCCGCCAGCATCGGAGCGCGACGCGGGCCTGAGCAAGCGAGGTGAACAGCGTCTCGTTCAGCAGTTCATCCCGCAGGCGACCGTTGAAGCTCTCGATGAAGGCGTTCTGCATGGGTTTGCCCGGCGCGATGTAGTGCCAGGCGACACGGCTCTGATCGGTCCATGTCAGGATGGCATTGCTCGTGAGCTCGCTGCCGTTGTCGCTCACCACCATCTTGGGCTTGCCGCGCTCGGCGCCCAGCCGGTCCAGCTCCCGGGCGACCGGGGCGCCCGAGAGTGAAGTGTCGGCCACCAGCGCCATTCTCGTCCTCCAGCGTCTTCAGCCGCTTGGCCTCCGAGACGTCCATTCCGCCGAACTTGGCCTTCCACTTGTAGATGCTCGCGTCGCTCACGCCATGCTTGCGGCAGAGATCGGCGACCGGAACGCCAGCCTCGTGCTCCTTCAAAATCCCAATGATCTGTTCTTCCGTAAAGCGGCCGCGCTTCATGCTCTGGTCCTCGTTGGGCCAGAACGAACTTCAAACTGGATTAAGCCCCAGGGGCATGGTCAGCGAATACCAACAAAATCAGAGAGTTGAGAACTCGTTTGGGGGAAAAGGCATCATTGTTCTGCAACGCCTTCCAAGAGCAGGCCCCAAACGGACTGGACGAAGTCAGCCGCAGACCGAAGGGCCGCCGAGCGGCGAACCGGTGAATTCGGCGAACCGAACGGTCTGGCGCAGTCGGGGGCTTGACGTCCCGGAGACGTAACCTTCAGAAGTCTGCGACCGCCTTGGACTCATGCCGGGCGAAACGCGCGGGCGCGTAGGGCCTGGGATCGACGATCGGTTTGGCGGAGGTCACGAGATCGGCGATGAGATGGCCCGCACCTGGCCCGATGCCGAAGCCGTGGCCACTGAAGCCGGCGGCGACGATCAGGCCGGGCAGCGCGGCGAGCTCGCCGATCGCAGGCACGCCGTCGGGCGTGGAATCGATGTAGCTCGCCCACGCCGCCGTGACGCGGCTCTGCTTCAAGGCCGGCAGCAGCTCGACCGCGCGCGCCTGGGTCAGGCGGATGGTGGCCTGGTCCGGCCGGGGATCGAGGATGCGGGTCAGCTCCATCGGCGTCGGCGCGTCGAGCCGCCAGCGGCCGACCGTCTCGTGGCCGGCGCGTAGGCCTTCGAGCCCGCCGGGCAGCAGGCTGCGCCAGCGCCTGGCGAACATCGGCAGGAAGTGCGACGCGAAGCGCAGCTGCTGAAGTGTAGGATCGACGCGGCCGCGGCCGCTGATCGCGAGCGTATGGCCGCCGTCGCCGCGCCGAGTGATCGAGACGGCGGCGGTGTGCAGCGCCGGGGGCAGCGGCTCCGCCGACGGCGACAGAGCGAGCGCCGAGGCGCGGATCGAGGCCATCGGCAGTGCGACACCGAGCTGATGGCAGAACGACGAAGCCCAGGCGCCGGCGGCGAGCACCGCGACCGGCGTGCGGATGGTGCCGCGCTCGGTGATCACGGCCGACAGCCGGCCGCCGCTGGTCTCGACGCCGCGCACGGCGCACATCTGGTGCACCGAGCCGCCCTGCTTGAGGATCGCGCGCGCCACCGCGGGCGCGGCATCGGCGGGACTGGCGGTGCCGTCGGTCGGCGAGAACACGCCGCCCTTCCAGCTGCGCCCGGTGGCCGCGCCGCGCGCGGTGGCCTGGCGGCTGTCGAGCATATGCGTGGTGACGCCGGCGGTCCTGGCGAACTCGCCCCAGCGCGCCCAGCCGGCGAGCTCCGCCTCGTCATTGCTGAGATAGAACAGCCCGCAGCGCGAGAAGCCGGTCGCCTCGCCGCTCTCGGCCGCAAAGCGCTCCCACAGATCGAGGCTCAGCGTCGCCATCGGCAGCTCGCGCGCATCACGGTTCTGCTGCCGGCACCAGCCCCAATTGCGGCTGGACTGCTCGGCGCCGATGCGGCCCTTCTCGATCAGCGCCACCGCGAGCCCGCGCCGCGCGAGGTAATAGGCCGTGAACACGCCGACGATGCCGCCGCCGATGACCACGGCATCTGCACGCGCGGGCAGCGTTGGCGATGTCTCGACGAGCACCAGCGGTGCGGGCATGCGGTCTCTCCGGCTGTGGGCTGGCTCAGCCTAGAGTGGCAGCCGGCCGTTCGGGCGCCGGATTCGTGGTCCGAACGGCATATCATTCTGCCCGTCTGCACATCGCCGGCGTATTGTTTTGCATCGCATAATCCCGGCGGATACGGCCCCATTCTTGCTTTACGGAAGTTTCGATGGCTCAGCGGCAGAATTTTCTGCTGTAATGGGGACCGGACGCGGCGTCACACGGGACCACGGCTTCATGAAGCTCGATCGCATCGACATCAAGATCCTGCACGAACTGCAGAAGAACGGCCGCGTCACCAATGTGGAGCTGGCCGAGCTGGTCAACCTGTCGCCGAGCCCCTGCCTGATGCGGGTGAAGAAGCTGCAGGCGGAAGGCTATATCGAGGGCTACTCGGCGCAGATCTGCGTCTCCAAGCTCGGCCAGACGCTGACCGTGTTCACCGAGGTCACCCTGAAGAACCACCGGCAGATCGACTTCGCCCGCTTTCTTGCCGCGGTGGAGAAGATCGACCAGTTGATCGAGTGCCACCTCGTCTCCGGCGGTTACGACTACATGATGAAGTTCGTCACCGCGGGGATCGGCGAGTACCAGACCATCATGGAGCGGCTGACCGACATGGACATCGGCATCGAGAAATATTTCAGCTTCGTCGTGCTGAAGTCGCCGATCGTCAAACCCTATCTGCCGCTGACCAGCCTGTTCCAGATGTAGCCGCGCGGTCAGCGCTGGCAGTATTCGCGGACCTGCTCGGGATCCTGGCGGAGATTGTCGAGCCAGGCGGGATCGAGCTTCGGCACCGACGACAGCAGCAGCTGCGTATAGGGATGCTCGGGCCGCGCCATGGCCTCGGGCGTAATCTGCTCGATCTTGCGTCCCCGATACATCACGACGATGTCGTCGCAGATCGCCTCGACCACCGACAGATCGTGGCTGATGAAGACATAAGCGAGATCGAGCTCGCGCTGTAGCTCCTTGAGCAGATCGATGACCGCCGCGGCGACGACGGTGTCGAGCGCGGAGGTGATCTCGTCGCAGATGATGAGCTTGGGATCGGCGGCCAGCGCGCGGGCGAAGTTGACGCGCTGCTTCTGTCCACCCGAGAGCTCGCCCGGACGGCGCAGCCGCAAGCTCTGGGGCAGCTTCACCATGTCGAGCAGCTGATCGATGCGGGCGCTGCGGTGCTGGCGCGGCATGCCGTGATAGAATTTCAGCGGCCGCCCCAGAATGTCCTCGACCGTATGCGCCGGGTTCAGCGCCGTGTCGGCATGCTGGAACACGATCTGCACCTGGCGGAGCTGGTCCGCATCGCGGCTGCGCGCGCTGCGCCCGAGCTCGCGGCCGTCGAACACGACGCCGCCCGCAAACGGCGGAAGGATGCCAGCGATGGCGCGGGCGAGCGTCGACTTGCCGCAGCCGGATTCGCCGATGATGCCGAGATTGCGTCCGCGCGCGACACGCAGGCTGACGTTCTCGACGGCCACGATCGCGGGCAGGCCGTCCGAGCGCAGCGGACCGTAGCCGACCGACACCTCGTGCACTTCGAGCAATGCCTCGGCCGCCACGGACGCCTCCGCTCGCGGTTCATGATGCGGCGCGATGGCGGCGAGCAGCTGGCGCGTATAGGGGTGCTGCGCGCGCTCGAGAATGTCGGCGGTCGTCCCGCTCTCCTGCACCTCGCCATTGCGCAGCACGACGATGCGGTCGGCGATCTGGGCGACGACGGCGAGATCATGCGACACGTAGATGCCGGCGATGCGATGCGCCGAGATCACCGACTTGAACGCGCGCAGCACCTCGACCTGGGTGGTGACGTCGAGCGCCGTGGTCGGCTCGTCGAAGATCAGCACCTTCGGGCTCGCGATCAGCGCCATCGCCGCGGCGAGCCGCTGCAGCTGGCCGCCGGACACCTGGTGCGGATAGCGCTCGCCGATCGTGTCGGGGTTGGGCAGCGACAGCGCACGGAACAGCGCCGCGGCCTTGCTGCGTGCCTCCTCCACCGGCATCACGCCGTGGATGCGCACGACCTCGATCACCTGATCCATGATGCGGATTGCCGGATTGAACGCCGCGGCGGCGCTCTGCGGCACATAGGCGATCTTGGCGCCGCGCACGGCCGCCTTGTCCTTCTCCGAGAGTGTCACCATGTCGACGCCATCGACCGTGACCGAGCCGCCGACGATCTGGCAGCCGGCCCGGGCATAGCCCATCAGGCTCATCGCGATGGTGGTCTTGCCGGAGCCGCTCTCGCCGATCAGCGCGACGATCTCGCCTTCGGCGATGTCGAGATCGACGCCCCTGATGATCTCGATGGTGCGGCCGGAATCGGTGGTCGCCTCGACGCGAAGATCGCGGATCTGCACCAGGCTCGTCATCTACGACGCCTCCCGGTCGCGGATCTTGGTCGGCAGATTGTCGATCAGGAGATTGACGGCGATGGTGAGGCTTGCGATCGCCAGCGACGGGGAGATCACGGCCGGCGCGGCATAGGGCAGCCCGCCGATGTTCTCGCGCACCAGCGCGCCCCAATCCGCATAAGGCGGCCGCACGCCCAGGCCGAGAAAGGACATTCCGGACAGCAGCAGCACGATGAACACGAAGCGCAGGCCAAGATCGACCAGCACCGGGCCGATGATGTTGGGCAGGATCTCGGCGCGGATCAAATAGAACAGGCTCTCGCCGCGGATCCGAGCCACCGTGACGAAATCCATGGTGTTGATGTTGACCGCGAGCGCGCGGGCGAAGCGGTAGGCGCCGGGAATGTAGATCACCGCCATGGTCACGATCAGCACCGGGATCGACGAGCCGACCGCGGCGACGACGACGAGGCTGAACAGCTTGCTCGGAATCGAGCTCAACGCGTCGAGCAGCCGGCTCAGCACCATGTCGACGACCCCGCCGGTGATCGCCGCAATCATGCCGAGCGTGACGCCCGACACGCCGGCGATGATCACGGAGGCCACCGAAATGCCGAGCGTATAGCGCGCGCCCATCAGGATGCGCGAGGTCATGTCGCGTCCGAGATAGTCGGAGCCCAGCCACAGCTCGCGGCTCATGGGGCCGAAATAATCGGTGTCGACGATGTCGCCGATCGGATGCGGAATGATGGAGGGCGCGACGAACGCCACGACGATCCAGAACGCCACGATCAGCGCCCCGGCAACCCCGACAGCGTTGATGCGGTAACCGAAGCGCGGGGTTCGCGAGGCGGATTTCGCGGCGCTCGTCATCGCAGCCTCGGATTGGACAGGATGGCGATGATGTCGGCCGTGGTGGTCAGCAGCAGGAAGCCGAAGCAGAAGATGATGGCGCAGCTCTGGATCAGCGGCAGGTCGCGGGTCGACACCGCGTCGACCATCAGCTTGGCGATGCCGGGATAGTTGAAGACGGTCTCGATGATGATGACGCCACCCAGGAGATAGGACAATGACAAGGCCACCGCATTCACGATCGGGCCCAGCGCATTGGGCAGCGCATGGCGGAGCACCAGACGGCCGCGCGAGGCGCCCTTCAAGAGCGCCATCTCGACATAGGGCGTGTTCAAGGTCTCGATCACGGCCGCCCGGCTCATCCGGATCATCTGCGCCGAGATCACTATGGTTAGCGTCACGACCGGCATCGCATAGGCGCGGGCGAAATCAGAGGCGGTGCGGATCTCGCTGATGAAGGACACCGCCGGCAGCCAATTAAGATAGACAGCGAACAAAAGCACAGCGAGGGTCGCGATCATGAACTCCGGCACCGACACGATGCCGATGACGGCGATGGTCAGACAGCGATCATACAGCGTGTTGCGCAGCATCGCCGCGGTGATGCCGAGCGTCAGCGCCAGCGGTACCGCGACGGTCGCGGTGAGGCCGGCGAGCTTGAGGGTGTTGACGAGGCGCCCGCCGATCAGCTTCGCGACTGGCATGTTGTTGGCATATGACACGCCGAGATCGCCCTGCACGACGCCGGCCAGCCAGCGCAGGAAACGGAAAATGGCGGGATCATCGAGATGCATCGCCTTGCGCAGCCCCTCGACCGCCTCGGGGGTCGCGGCCTGGCCGAGCAGGATGGTCGCGGTGTCGCCCGGCAGCATCGCGGTGGCGAAGAAGACGGCGAATGAGACAATGATCGCGGTGACCAGCGCGATCGCCAGCCGGGCCAGGATGAGGGATGCGATCCGATGTTTCAAACTTTGGGTCCGCGGGCCTGATCAGATCATGGTCATCGCGGCGCCGACCCGAGTGACCGGCGCCACGCGACTCAGACAACATTCACGAATCGAGCCAGACATATTCGGCGAAGGCATATCCCATCATGCCGCCGAGCGGGCTCGGCTCCAAGCCCTTCAGTCTCGACGAGGTGGCATCGATATTGGAGATGTAGGCCGGAATGATGGTGCCCGCCTCCTCCGCGATCATCGCCTGCATCTCGGCATACATCTGCTTGCGCTTGGCCTGGTCGAGCAGGCCGCGCGCCTCGAGCATCATCTTGTCGAACTTCTCGGACTTGAAGCGGCTCTCGTTCCACGGCGCCTCGGAGGCATAGAGCAGCGAGAACAGGATGTCCGGCGTCGGGCGCGGATTGATGTTGCCAAAATGGACCGGCGCCTTCAGCCAGTAATTGTCCCAATAGCCGTCCGAGGGAACGCGCTGCACGTCCAGCGTCAGGCCGATCGCCGCCGCCGAGGCCTGGATCACCATGGCCATCTCGATCGCCGAGTTCGCCGCTTCCGAGGTCACGACCGGGATCGACGTGCCGAGCACGCCGGCCTTCTGGAACAGCGATTTCGCCTTGTCCGGATCGAACGGCTTGGGCTTGAGGTCGGGGTTGTGGAAGAAATTCGCCGGAGAAACCGGCTGGTCGTTGCCGACGACGCCGAAGCCACGCAGCACCGACTTGACGATCTGCTCGCGGTTGACGAGGTGCTTCATGCCATCGATGAAGTCCTTCTTGTTGCCCGGCGCCATGTCGAGGCGAATGTTGAGGTCAGTGTAGTTGCCGGTCGTCGATTTCGACAGAGCAATCCCCTCCTTGCCCTCGATCAGCCGGAGCGAGCGCGGGTTGATGCTGGCGGCGAGCTGGATGTCGCCCGACAGCAGCGCGTTGACACGCGCATTCTCCTCGGTGATCGCGATGAACTCGATCTGATCGAGATAGGGGCCGTCCTTGAAATAGTTCTTGTTGCGCACGCCGATGGAGCGGACGCCCGGCTCGAAGGCCTCGCGGACAAACGCGCCGGTGCCGTTGCCCTTGGAGAAATCGGTGGTGCCGTCGGCGACGATCATGAAGTGATGCAGCGCCAGGATCATCGGCAGGTCGGCGTTGGGGCTCGCCAGCGTGATCTCGACGGTGGTCTTGTCGACCGCCTTGAAGCCGGTCATCTGCGCCGCGATCTTGGCGACCTTGGAGCCTGTCGCCTTGTCGAGATGCCGCTTCAGCGAGAACACGACGTCGTCGGCCGTCAGCGGCTTGCCGTCGTGGAAGGTGACGCCCTTCTTGAGCTTCACGGTCCAGGTCTGCGCATCCTGGGACTCGACGGATTCGGCGAGCTCCATCTGCGCCGCGCCGCTCTTATCGAGCGTGGTGAGCCGATTGTAGAACGAGCAGCAGCGCACATAGTCGGTCGAGAAGGACGCCTTGGCCGGATCGAGCGTGTCGGCCGTCGAGGTGGACCAGCCCGCGGCCTTGATCGCGCCGCCCTTCTTCGGCGTGGCCGCGAATGCGCGCTCGACGCGACCGAGGATGGTGCTGCCGGAAGCGAGCGCGACGCCATTGGCGAGCATCATCTTCAGGAGATCCCGGCGCGAGGCGCCGCGCCGGATTGCCGCCTCGACCAGCACATCGTCACTCGGAGTCCAGTTGGCGATCCCTTTGCTCATGTCATCCGTCCCCTGTTCGATCCGGCAGAATGAAAATCGTCAGTCGCACATCATTTGGCAGGCACCTGGTCCACCGCGTCGACCAGCTCGGCCATCGAATGGAAGTGGAAATCCGGCTTGGTGAAGGACGCCGGCGCGATGGTGCCGCCATAGCCCTGCTTGTCGTGGCGCCGCTCGATCCAGCAATTGATGACGCCGAGCTGCCGGGAGATGCCGATGTCGTGATACTGGCTCTGCGCCACATGCAGGATCTGTGACGCCGAGCCGCCGTCACGTTCGATGAAATCGAACACCTGAGTGAAGAAGGCGGGATCCGGCTTCTCCGTCCCGGTGTCGTCGACCGTGAAGCTCGCGTAGAACGGCGAGCCCAGCTCGCGCTCGAAATGATCCAGTGCCCAGCGCCGCGCATTGGTCATCGCGATCAGCTTGTAGCGCCGGGCGAGACGCGCCATGGCGGCGGCGCTGTCCGGGAAGGCCTTCCAGCGTGCGGCGGAGTCGCGGAAGCGCTCGCCGAGCGTGGTCTGCCTGGGCAGATCGAGTTGTGGTGCGATGATGTCATAGACCCGGACGAGATCATCCGGAAAGCGGTCGGCGTCCGCCGCGTAGCGTGCCGCGCGGTACAGGCTCAGCGCCTGCTCACCGTCGATTGCCTTGTTTGCTTCCGCCGCGATCTCGCCGAGGCTCGAGACGATCCCGCTTTCGAAGTCGATCAGCGTGCCGACCACGTCGAAGGTCAGGTACCTGAATTGAGCAAGATCGAGCTTGGTCATTCTGTGAGGCCCTTCCGCGTCATCGGTCCTAGTGTGAAGCCGGGTTCCGGCGAAAACTTCCGAATTGCGAGGACCCGACGGCAGAAAATTGCGAATAGGAGGAGCCGCCGACATATCGGCCCTGCTGCACACGCACCGATATGCCCGTGCCCACCTTCACGCCATGGCCTCGCGGACGTCCGGATCGGCCAGGGTCTGATCCAGCGTCCGTGCGGTGCGTTCGAGGATGGCATCGATGTCCGCGTCGCTGCAGCACAGCGGCGGCGCGTAGCCGAGCACCCCTGTCGGGAAGGCACGGATGACGAGGCCGTTGGCCCAGGCGCGATCGAAGATGCGGCGCGACGGCTCGGCGCTCGCCGGCAGCGGCGTCTTCTTCTCCTTGTCGGTCACGAGCTCGATGGCCGCCAGCAGGCCACGGCCGCGTACCTCGCCCACCAACGGATGGTCCTGCAGCGCGCGCAGGCCCGCGATCAGCCGCGCACCCGCCCGCCGGCCATTCTCCAGCAAGCCATTCTCATAGAGATCAAGCACGGCAAGGCCGACCGCCGCGCTCACCGGATGCGCCGAATAGGTATAGCCGTGCCCCACGGCCGAAGAACCTGCGCCATCGGCAATAACGCCATAGACATGATCGGACATCAGCACCGCGCCCATTGGGACGTAGCCGGAGGTCAGACCCTTCGCGACGGTCATGAAGTCCGGGACGATGTCGTCATCTGTGCAGGCGAAAAGCGGTCCGGTACGACCGAAGCCGGTGATCACCTCGTCGGCGACGAACAGGATGCCGTGCTGCCGGCAGCGCTCGCGCATCGCCTTCATCCAGCCGTCCGGCGGCACCAGCACGCCGCCCGAGCCCTGGATCGGCTCGGCATAGAACGCGGCCACCCGTTCGGGACCGCCGACCTCGGCAATCTTGGCTTCGAGGGCCGCGAGCGAGGCCGCGATGACGGCATCGGGATCGCTGCCAACGGGGTTGCGGTACGAATAGTGCGACGGGATCTTGTGCTGCCAGTTCAGTGGCACGCCGAAATTGGCGTGGAAGGCCGGCAGCGCCGTGAGTCCTGCACCGACCGTCGACGAGCCGTGATAGCCCTGCTGCAGCGTGATGAACTGATCGCGCTGCGGCTGCCCCCTCGCGTGCCAATAGTAATGGATGAAGCGGACCGTGCTGTCGACGGCGTCCGAGCCGCCAAGCGTGAAATAGACGTGGTTGAGATCACCCGGCGCGCGCTCGGCGAGCGCGGCCGCGAGCCGGATGGCCGGCTCCGAGGCGAGGCTGAAATAGCCGGTGGCATAAGGCAGCTCGCGCATCTGCCTCGCCGCCGCCTCGACGATGCTCTCATAGCCATAGCCGGCATTGACGCACCACAGCCCGGCGAAGCCGTCGACCAGTTGATGGCCCGAGGCATCGGTCACGATCGCACCCTTGGCGGATTTCAGGACCCGCGCGCCGGCGGCCTCGTGTCCGCGATAGGACGCGACCGGATGCACCAGATGGGCGCGATCGAGCTCGATGAGCGAGTTGCTGAGCATGATGATCTCCGGTTCAGCCGAACGCCTGGCTGGCCAAGGCAAACGATGTCGGGGCGCGCCGCCTCGTGTGACCAGCGGCCGGCCTAAGCATGACGATGCCGCCGCCGACATGATCGAGGCCCAAGCCGCCCAGCCATGGTGCGAGTCCCGTCTCGCTGCCGGTGTCGACGCGGATGAACTTGCCCTGTCGCCCAGCGAGGAAATGCGCGACGAGCGACTTGGCGTCCTCGCTACTGAAAGCGACCACGGGGCCAATCACGAGACCGCGGCCGAAGTGACGCAGCGCGGCGAACCCTGCCGCGCGGCCCTGACGCTCCAACACCGCGAACTCTCCGATGGATGCGATATGGGCTATCAGGTCGCGGCGATCCGCGCCAAAGGCCGCGATGTCGAGTGCCGTGATGACGGCGATGTCGTCGGGCGTGGCCGCACGCACGGCGTCGGGCTGTGCGACAGCTTCCGCGAGATGTCCCTGATGCTGCACGATCTCACCGCTGCGGTGGAAGCCGAGCTTCTCATAGAGCAGCAGTCCATCTTCTGTCGCGACGAGCTGCAACCGCCGCTCACCGGCCAGCGCCATCGCCTGCTGCATCAGGCACCGTCCGAGTCCCTTCCCCCGCTCCGCCTCGTCGACAATGACCATGTTGATGGTCCCGGCATCCTGGCCATACGGCGTCATCAGCACGGTGCCGATCACGCGACCGTCCGCCGCGACCGCCACGCAGCCCTTGCTCAGCGCAAGCGCCATCTGCCAGTCCTCGCGACGATGCGGCCAGCGGACCTGCTGCGACAGCCGCGTCGCTGCATCCAGGTGCTCCCCGCTGAAAGCTCTGAAGCTCGCGGCGTCGGACGTCATGTCATGCACTCCCATCTGCACCGGAGTCTGGGCGAGCGGCCCCCGGCAGATCGTCTGAAGGCGATGATGCCGACAACATCTTCCGCCGCCGAACCGGGGCAAAGCCGCATCTTATGCTGGCGGGGCGGCCTATCATCGGACGTCGAGACCACGACCGGCATGAGGATCCATGAGCCGCTTTCGCCCGAAATACGTGACCTTCGACTGCCACGGCACGCTGATCAATTTCGAGATGGCCGAGGCCGCACGCGATCTCTACAGCGCACAGCTCTCCGAGTCGGCGATGACGGAGTTCGTGAAGGTCTTCTCGGCCTACCGCCTCGATGAAGTCCTCGGCGCGTGGAAGCCCTATGCCGAGGTCGTCAGCAACGCCCTGGCGCGCAGCTGCCGCAAGATCGGCATCCCCTTCAAGCCCGAGGATGCCGAGATGGTGTATCAGCGCGTGCCGACCTGGGGTCCACATCCGGACGTACCGGCGGGTCTCGCCAAGGTGGCCAAGGAGATCCCGCTGGTCATCCTCTCCAACGCCATGAACGTGCAGATCCCCTCGAACGTCGTCAGGCTCGGCGCGCCGTTCCATGCCGTGTTCACGGCGGAACAGGCGCAGGCCTACAAACCGCGGATGCGCGCCTTCGAATACATGTTCGACATGCTCGGCTGCGGCCCCGAGGACATCACGCACTGCTCCTCCTCATTCCGCTACGACCTGATGACCGCGCACGATCTCGGCATCACCAACAAGGTCTGGGTCAACCGCGGCCACGAGCCGGCCAATCCCTATTACGGCTACACCGAGATCAAGACCATTTCCGAGCTGCCCGGCGTGTTCGGCCTGTAAGCAGAGTGCCCGCGATGAAATATGTCTCCTACTGGCGCGACACGGCGACCGCATTTTCCGGCGGCCATAGCGGGCCCGTGGAGGGGCATTACGACGTCGCGGTGATCGGCGGCGGCTTCACCGGGCTCGGCGCGGCACTGCAGCTCGCCAAGGCCGGCGCCAAGGTGATCGTGCTCGAAGCCGATCAGGTCGGCTCGGGCGCGTCGGGACGCAATGGCGGGCATCTCAACAACGGGCTGGCGCACAGCTATCCGGCCGCGAAGGCCGAGCTCGGCACCCAGCGCGCGATCGCGCTCTACAAAGCGTTCGACGAGTCGATCGACACGCTCGAGCGCCTGATCGCGGAAGAAGACATCGCTTGCGGTTTCCGCCGCTCCGGCAAGCTCAAGCTGGCGTCCAAGCCTGGCCATTTCGCGGGGATCGCAACGAACTTCGAAGCGATCCACCGCGAGGTCGATCCCGACACGGCGCTGCTCTCGCCGGCCGAGCTGAAATCCGAGATCGGCTCGCCCTTTCACGGCGGCATGCTGTTCAAGAAGAGCGCGATGATGCACATGGGCTGCTTCGCCGCGGGCCTCGCCTCTGCCGCGAGCCGCCGCGGCGCCGTCATTGTCGAGCAAGCCGCCGTCACTGAACGGGTGCAGGACACCAAGCACTTTCGCCTCACCACGGCCAAGGGGACGGTGAGCGCCGAGCAGGTGCTGCTCGCCACCGGCGCCACCACGCCGGCGAGCTTCAGCTATTTCCGCCGCCGCATCATTGCCGTCGGCAGCTTCATCATCGCGACGCGGCCGCTGACGGAGGCCGAGGCGGCCTCGGTGCTGCCGGGCCACCGCACCTACGTCACCTCCATGAACATCGGCAACTACTTCCGCCTGTCGCCGGACAATCGCCTGATCTTCGGCGGCCGCGCGCGCTTCTCGGCGACATCGGATCAGCAGTCCGATGCGAGGAGCGGCGCGATCCTGCGCGCGGCGATGGAGCGGATGTTCCCGCAGCTTGCCGGCATCGACATCGACTATTGCTGGGGCGGCCTCGTCGACATGACCGCCGACCGTTATCCGCGCGCCGGTCGCCAGGGCGGGCTGTGGTACGCGATGGGCTATTCGGGTCACGGCGCGCAGCTCTCGACCCATCTCGGCATGATCATGGCCGATGCGATGCTCGGCCGGCCCGACCGCAATCCGATGAAGGACGCCGGCTGGCCGGTCGTGCCAGGCCATTACGGCAAGCCCTGGTTCCTGCCGTTCGTCGGCGCGTATTACAAGACCCTGGACTGGATCCGCTGAGCCGTGACGGCGCGACCGCGATCAGTAGCCGCGGCTGCGGTCGACGAGGCCAACCAGATCGAGCCCGGCGCGGTGTCGCTTGATGTTCGCGGCGACCGCGAGCGCCGCTGTTTCCGGCTGCGTGACGCTGGCGACATGCGGCGTGATCAGGACGCGCGGATGCCGCCACAACGGGTGATCCGTCGGCAGCGGCTCGGGATCGGTCACATCAAGCACGGCGCCCGCGAGATGCCCGGAGTCAAGTGCTCCGAGCAACGCCGCCTGGTCGAGCTGCGCGCCGCGGCCGGTCTGCACCAGCGAAGCACCTCGCGGGAGCTTGGCGAGCAGTTCGGCATTGAGCAGGCCGCGCGTCTCCTCCGTCAGCGGCAGCAGGCAGACCAAGATGTCTGTCACCGCGAGCATCGCATCGAGGCCGTCGGCGCCATGGTACGTAGTCACGCCGTCGATCGCGTGCCGGCTGCGGCTCCAGCCCGAGAGCGGAAAGCCGAACGGCTTGAGCCGCTCCAGCACCGCCCGGCCGAGCAGCCCGAGGCCGAGCAGGCCGATGCGCCGCACATGTGCCTGCGGCTGCGGGATAGCGCGCCAGAGCTGCTGCCGCTGATGATCGAGATAGACGGTCCAATTCCGGTGCAGCGCCAGCACGGCCAGCGTCACGTATTCCTGCATCATCCTGACGATGCCGTCCTCGACCATGCGGACGATCTTGACGCTCGCCGGCACCGACGCGGCGTTGAACTGATCGATGCCGGCGCCGATCGAGAACAGGATCTCGATATTGCGATAGGCGCCGAGGTCCGGCGGCACCAGCCAGGTAATCATGTAGCGGACTTCATCGGCATCGACCTGCGCCGGATTGATTTCGAACGGAAGATCCGGAATCTCACGCGCAAGCACCTCGCGAAAGATCGCGCCGCGCGTGGCATCGGAGTTGAACAACAAGGTCATGCGGTCATCCCAGCGGCCGATCTGGCTCGTCGCGCCTCCGATCATGGCGGTCGCGGCCTGCGTTACGTGCCGAATACAGGGCAGGATTGAGAAGAATGTTGCGAAGTTCGCCCGCAGACGCCTCAATATGCGGAGGTGACGACAGCATGCTCGCTCTCGACCTCATCGAGGCTGGGTGACGCGTGGCGGGCGGAACGAAGACAGGGACAGCGTGCATGGACAATCCGGACGTGGAATCGCGAATCGCCGACGTGTTCGAGATGCGCCTCGCCGACATCGACAGGGTCGACCTCGCGCAGTTGCTCGCCTTGTCGATCGCCGTCCAATGGCCCCATCGGGCGGAGGATTGGCAATTCATGCGCAGCATCGGCCGCGGCGTCGTCGCGCTCGATGAGATCGGTCGGGCCCTCGGATCCGCCATGTGGTTTCCCTACAGCGACGGCTTTGCTGCGGTTGGGATGGTCATCACCTCGCCGCGGCTGCAGGCCCTTGGCACCGGGCAATGGCTGATGCATCGGGTGATGGCCGAATGCGGCGGTCGGACGCTGCGCCTCAACGCCACGCGCGCCGCCTATCGCCTCTACCGATCTCTCGATTTCAAGCGTGAGCAGACTCTGTTTCAGTGTCAAGGTGAGGCGATTGCCTCGGACGCGGCGCCGGCCGAAGCGGGAAATATTCGCGTGCTGATGGAGGCAGACCTGCCGGCGCTGATCGAACTCGACGCGGCTGCTTATGGCGTCCGGCGAGCCGGGCTGATGACCGGACTGTTTCACCAGTCGCGCAGCTTTGGGCTGTTTCGCGCGGGGCGGCTGGAGACGTTCGCGATGTGCCGGCGGTTCGGACGCGGACATGTCGCGGGGCCGGTGGTCGCATCCTGCGACAGCGACGCGATCGCCGTGTTGGCGCCGCACGTGGCAGCTCACGAAGGCCAGTTCCTCAGGCTCGACACTCATCGAGCGACAGGAGAGTTCCGCGACTTTCTCGCGCGGTCGGGGCTCGCTCTCTTCGATGCCGTCACCACGATGTCGCTGCGGAACGACGTGAAGGGTGCCTTCCTGCGCGGCAACGACCAACCGAAGATCTACGGCGTCGTCAGTCAGGCCTTCGGCTAGCCCCTGCGTCCCGGAACAGAGCGCGGACCAAGCCCTCAGTCTCCAACTATCAAAACTGCGGAGCCCTCCCGATCTGTCGCCGGCGGCACCCTTGCTACACTGATCCGTTTCCTCGCTATGATTCGCTACACTGCGTTCGACGATGTCCCTCTCAGTGATCTGCTATTCGATGAACGTGGCGGCGCTGGCGACGCGACGTCCTGCCACGCAGCTGATGCTGATGGGCGGGCTCTATCATCCCTCGTCGCAATCCTTCTCATCGGAGGAAGGCCTGTCCTATTTGCGCAAGCTCGGCATCAACAAGGCCTTCATCTCGGCGGGCGGCGTACATGCGAATAGGGGCGCGAGCTGCTCGAACTTTCATGAGACGGCGGTCAAGCAGGCGGCCATCGCAACGGCGATCGAAAGCATTCTGGTCGCCGATGCGAGCAAGCTCGACAGCCTGAAGCCGGCCTTCTTCGCCGACCTCCATGCGTTTTCCAGGATCATCATTGGCGGGGCCGTATCGCGTGAGCACCGCAAGCCGTTCAAGCATCTCCCGGTCGAGTATGTAACCAGGACCGACTGAGGAAGCCGCTTCGCGCCCTGCAAATTGGCGCGCTTCTGAGGTCGCCGCGACCGAGACGCGTGGGGCGGGGCGGGGTTCGCGGTGTAGCGGCACGCCATCGCCATGCGCAACTGAGATACATGGTCAATGACGGCCCCGTCGCCATGTATCCGGCGCAAACGCTTTCCGCCAGGCGCTGCGGGCTGCTTAAGGGGAACGACTGCTCAAGCGGTCGCGAGGCGCGCCTTACCAACTCGCAAATTTGAAAAGATGCCTCCAAAGAACTGCTGGTTATTGGGAAGCATTTCCACGGTGCAGAAAATCGGTGCCATAAAATTGCGCCCGAGATCGCCGACACGAGGATCGGGTTGACGGTCTTCTGAGTTTTGCGCGGCGTCTACGTCGATATCGATCGCGGACTTTACAGTTTCAAGCATAACTCCGACTTTTAACTTCGGCGGATGGCTCGTCGTGACTTCCGGAATACTCATGGTGGACAAAAGCCGACCATCCACGTTTTGGATGGGCTGTTTGCCGGCGATGCTTGGCCATAAAACACCAGCGCGCGCAAATATTACATCATGGTACGGCTACCCGGACTGCAATCGCGGATCGGGCTGAAGGAACGCACAAAATCGCTCGAGAAGGACGGTGTCCGAGCTCAATTGAGGCCGACCGAACCCAATTGGGTACGGCTATCGAGCGAATTTACTGGTACGCCTGAGCCGCTCGGCTCTTCATCGAAGCGGCGTGTAAGGCAAGCGGCTTGCCGTTGCCCTTCCCCCTATCGAACCGCCTTGCCTTAAAGGGCGATGCCTCCGAACGCGGCCGCACCAGTTTCGCACCAGAAACGAACTGAACAAACCGCGACAGGCGCTATCAACATTGGGCAAAAATGCTGCAAAATCAATAAACCTATTCAATCTCCTCCCGCTCATAACGGTCTGGTTACAGGTTCGACCTTTGGTGAACAAGCAACAATAAATTCGGCAGCCAAACGGCACCCCCCCGCGGGGCTCTTGCTGAAGGTTCTGCAAATTCGGCAGGGTGAAAATCGACAAGATTGCCGAATGCGAAAAATGTCGGTGATCCTTCCTTTTTGCTTGCCGCAGCATCCAATTGTACGATGTGCCTTCGACGACTATTTTGCTTAGGCATCGCAAATTGCAGTATTTCCAGATGAACAAGTCCTCCGACCTGCTTTGATTGGCGGGTACGCGAAGACCACAGACTGAAGCCCGCAAATTGCCCTTGTAGATGAGTCCAGAAGAAGCGAATCTACGGGTGGCGCGCGTGGCGGACCGGCGGCAAGGCCTTGGCAGCGTCGCCTCCCAATGCGGTCGGAACGCTCGATTGGATGTTTGCCGAATACCGCTCTGATCGCCGCTACGCCAAGCTCGATCCTAAGTCCAAGCGTAATCACGAGGTCGGATTCAAGCTTGTCGGCGGCTACGTCCTGAAAGATGGCAAGCGACTGGGCGAGAAGCGCCTCACCGCAATCGATACGGTCGTGTCCCCGGAGGTGGTGTAGCTCGGTGGAGCAAAGCCGCCCGGACGCGCGCTCCCAAATAGCGCCGTAGCGGGCGGGCGGCTTTGCGGTGGTCACCGGCAGTTCTCCGGTAGGATCGGGTTGCGACACGCCAACGCAACCGAGGAACCACCGATGACCGAAGACATGATGAACCTGCGCACGCTGGTAGAGAAGACCCCAGACGCCGATCTGCTGCGCGAGATGATCGGCTTTGCGGCCCAGCGCCTGATGGAGCTGGAGGTCGAGAGCCAGACCGGGGCTGCCTATGGCGAGAAGAGCCCCGAACGTCTGGCCCAGCGCAATGGCTACCGCGACCGGATCTGGGAGACCCGCGCCGGTGCGGTGGAGCTGCGCATCCCAAAGCTGCGCAAGGGCTCCTATTTCCCCGGCTTCCTGGAGCCGCGGCGCATGGCCGAGAAGGCGCTCACCGCCGTGGTTCAGGAGGCTTACGTTCAGGGCGTCTCGACCCGTTCGGTCGACGATCTGGTGCAGGCGATGGGCATGACCGGCATCTCCAAGAGCCAGGTCAGTCGGTTGTGCGGCGAGATCGACGACAAAGTGAAGGCCTTCCTCGGCCGTCCAATCGAGGGTGACTGGCCCTATCTTTGGATCGACGCCACCTATGTGAAGGTGCGCCAGCAGGGGCGCATCGTCTCCGTCGCGGTGATCGTTGCAGTCGGCGTCAACAGCGACGGCCGGCGCGAGGTTCTCGGCATGGACATCGGGCCGTCCGAGGCCGAGACGTTCTGGACCGCCTTCCTGCGCAAGCTGGCCCGCCGCGGCTTGCGCGGCGTCAAGCTGGTGGTGTCCGACGCCCACGAGGGCATCAAGGCCACCGTGACCAAGGTGCTCAACGCCAGCTGGCAACGCTGCCGCGTCCACTTCATGCGGAACGTGCTGGCTCATGCCGGCAAGAGCGGACGGCGCGTGGTCTCCGCCTTCATCGCCACGGCCTTTGCCCAGGACGATGCCGAGGCCGCTCGCACCCAATGGCGCAAGGTCGCCGATCAGCTCCGTCCCAAGCTGCCCAAGCTTGCCGGCTTCCTCGACGAGGCCGAGACCGACGTGCTTGCCTACATGACGTTCCCGCCGCAGCATCGGACCAAGTTGCACTCCACCAATCCGATCGAACGCCTCAACGGCGAGATCAAACGGCGCACCGAGGTGGTCGGCATCTTCCCCAATGAGGACGCTATCGTCCGCCTCATCGGAGCTGTCCTGCTCGAACAGAACGATGAATGGGCGGTCCAACGCGCCCGCTACATGACGCTGGAAACCATCGCGCCATTGAGCGATGATCCGAACGTCAGCCTCACGGCTATCGCCAGCTGACAGGCCCGGCTCCAGCCGGCGAACGCGGTGGGCCGCCAGCTACACCACGCTTGGGGACACGATCATCGATACGGCACTGACCGACGACCGCTGCCCTGATCGGCTGGGAATGGCTCCAGCGCGAGACAGACGTCTTTGCGACTTTCGACGTGTCGCATTAACGCCCGAAAGGGCGCCCGAGTATGGTCCGCATCATCGATGAGAAGACTAGGCAGAAGGACTGGATACCGCTGTTCGACGATACAGGTGCACCGGTTTATCCCGAGTTGATGGCGGAGCTCGACGCCATCAAACGCGACCGCATCGGCGGCCTAATGCTGTGCCGGGATTGGGGCGAGCGCGGACCATGGCCGACATGGCCGAAGCCGGATCAGCCGGATTTCACGCACGTGAGCCGCAAGGTCAAAGAAGTCATCCGTGCTGCTGGCCTTCGCGATGAATTGTCGTTCACATCGTTCCGGCATGGCGGCTTTACTGAAGGTGGCGACGCCGAACTGACTGACCGCGAGATGCTGGCACAGGGCCGGCACACGACGGTGAAGGTGCTGCCAAAGTACACCAAGCGCACGACGCGGCAGATCGTCAACGGCGCCAAAAAGCGGTGGGCAGCTCGAACAAAGGAAGGACATTTGTCCGAATGAGCATCAGCCTGCTTGTCCGAATGGAAAGCTGACGGCGCGACAAGTGCCTGAAATCGTTGGAGCGGGTGAAGGGAATCGAACCCTCGTATTCAGCTTGGAAGGCTGCTGCTCTACCATTGAGCTACACCCGCATTGGGCGTTCCCTAACATGGTCCGCGGCGGGTCTCAACCTCTTCGGGGCGAGGTTTCGAAGCGGATGGGTCCCGGATCCGGCCTGATGGAACGGCCCGAAGCGATCGCAGCGCGCGACCTCGAGACCGCGGCGCGGCACCCTGGGGGCGGCCGGTTCCGTAATCGGCCCCCCTACCCTCGCCGCCCGGACCGTCCTATATTGGCGTCACCATCAACAACGAAAGGAGGTGATCCAGTGTCTTTCACCAAGCGCTGTCACCTCGCTGGGATCGCCCGCTGAGCGGCTCTTCATGAGCGACGTTTGAGGGCGTGATTCGTCAGCGGATTGCGCCATCGCGGCTCGGCAACGGGGCGGTCTCGGCCCTGGACCAGCGAGTTCAAGAACGGAAGCGCGGCGGGTCTCACGGCCCGCCGCGTCTTTTTTTATGGCAACTCCGCCTGCTCGCCGGCCGACGGCGCCGGGCTGCGGACGAACCGCCGCGCCAGGAAGCCGCCGAAGCCGAGCATCCAGAAATACTGCACGTACTCCGGTGCAAGCGCTGCGATCACGATGCCCGGCACGAACACGATGACGGGAAAGATCGCGCCGGCGATCTCGGCATGGCGGCCGCTTGGAAGCGCGAGCCACCACAGCGCGGCGTTCAGCGACGCAATGATGGTCAGATGCAGGCCATAGAGGACGGCCACCGCGCTGCTCAGCCTGTAGCCGCCGTAGAGCCCGTTGGTGACCGGCAGCAGCACGATCGACAACAGGAAGAACAGATTCAGGATGACCACGGGCCGGCCCGCGAACGGCTGCCGGGCCAGCCGCCGGTGGTGGCTGATCCAGAACACGCCGGCGATGATGAAGCTGAGGACCAGCCCGGCAAGCCGCCCGGAATAGGTATGCACCAGGTCGATCCAACCCGGCATATGCGCGAAATTGGGCTTCGGCAGGTCGTAGGCGAGAAGCGTCATCGCAACACCGAAGATGGTGTTGGAGAGCGATTCCAGCCGGCGCATCTCGAACAGGTCGGACTGAGGCTCTGCCATGTCGAATCGGAAGCAACCGAGGCGAGGAACGGAGATGAGGACTCACCTTCTATAGCAGCTCCGGCGCCGCGCCGCCCGACTTCGCTGCCGCCCTTGGGCGGCAGGCTGTCACGTCACTCGCCACCCTCCAGACTAAACCGGCCCTCGAGCGTCAGCCCTCACCGGCAGGCATAGATGTGGCCATCGAAGCCGCGATAGCTGTGCGTCGCCGGATTATAGCTGCGGAATTGGACGCAGGCCGGCAGTCCCGCGGTGCGCAGTCGCGGCCTGCCCTCCGCCTGCAGCCGGGCCGAGGCCGTGGTTGCGGTGGCGGGCCTCGCGATCACGATCATCGGCCGGCTGGCGACCATGCGCGATGTTCTGCCGGCATCCTTGACCGCTGCATCCCTGGCGGCGACCACAACGGCCTGCGCCTGGGCCGCCTTGCCGGACGACGGCTTGCCCGATGAGGCGCCGGCTGGCGATGGCGTCGTCCCAGGCGGATTGGCCGCGGCCGTCTTGGCAGAGGACGGCTTGGCAGATGACGGCTGGGCAGAGGACGGCTTGGAAGAGGACGACCTGGCAGAGGGCGGCTTGGTCGCTGGCGCCAGCGCCGATGGCGATTTCACGGACGGCTTGGTCAGGGAGGGCTTGCCGGCGGCTGGCTCTGCTACGGCGACCTTCTGAGCCGCATCCTGCTTGTCCGCAACTGCGGCCTGCTTCGGCTCAGCCGACGCGGCGGGTGTCGTCGCAACCGCCTCCGCAGCCGCGGCAGGCTTGACCTCGGGACCGGCCGAAATGTCGGCGCTGGCCGCCTGGCTCGGAACGGACGGCGCGGGATTGACCGACGCGGTCTTGTCGTCGGCTGGGGTCTTGTCCTCGGCGACCGGCGCCTCAGCCGGCTTCTTGATCAGCTTCTTGCATTCCAGCGGGAACACCAGCTCGCCCGATGCCGTCAACCCGATCGGCTCGCATCCGCCGAACGGCCCGCTCTCCTTGCCCTGATCCTTGGCCACCTCGCCTGCGGATGGTGAGGAGCCGCCCGGCTCGGCGCTTCGCGCAAGCGAAACGCCAACCGCAACCTGAAATAGAACAACGCCGCACAACAATCCGGCCCGGCCGGCCTTCCGCCCCAATGTACGCATGACACGCTCGCTCGACGCATGAACTCCGACAAGGCCATCACGCCATTGAGGCAAGTCTGTGAAGGCAAGCCGCGGATTCCCGCTGCGGTGTCAATTCGATGGCATTGTGTCCTGTCTGCACGACCGGCAGTGTTTGGGGTCCCGCATTGCAGTTGCAATTGGAGCGTGCCAGGGTCGGTCGCACGCGCCGCGGCTCGGCCATTCAAGACGGCAGCGCATACGACCCTGCGGACGGCCATCTTGAGTTCAACTGACTATCGTCCCGACATCGACTGCCTACGTGCCTTCGCGGTCACGTCGGTGATCGCGTTCCATTACGACATCTCGCCGTTCCGAAGCGGCTATGTCGGCGTTGATGTGTTCTTCGTGATCTCGGGCTTCCTCATCACGCGGATCATTCATGCCGAGGCGCAGGCCGGCACGTTCTCGTTCGCGGCATTCTACCGGCGCCGCACCCGGCGCATCCTGCCCGCGGCGTTCGCCATGGTCTGCGCCACACTGCTCGGTGCGAGCCTGATTCAGCTGCCGCAAGAGACGGTGTCAACCGCCCATCAGGCGCTGGCCGTCCTGACCTTCTGCTCCAACATCCTGTTCTGGTTGCAACAGGGCTATTTTGACGCCGCGGCCATCACCAAGCCGCTGCTCCACACCTGGTCGCTTGGCGTCGAGGAGCAGTATTATCTGCTGTTTCCGGCGCTGGCGCTGGCCGTCTTTGCGCTCCGTCGCTCGCTGATGCTGGCGAGCCTAGGCGCCGTCTGCGTGGCCTCGCTCCTGCTCTGCGTGGTCCAGACCCGGATCCAGCCGGCGGCCGCGTTCTATCTGCTGCCGGCGCGCGCCTGGCAGCTCGCGCTTGGAGCGCTGCTTGCCGTCGAGTCCGTTCCGGCGCTCCGCGAGCAGTGGATGAGGATCGCGGTCGCCGCGCTGGGATGGACCGCGCTCGGCGCCTCCGCCAACGTGTTCTCGCCGCGCACGCCCTATCCCGGCGTCGCCGCGCTGCTGCCCTGCCTCGGAGCGGCTGCGGTGATCTGGGCCAATCCCACCCCGAGCAAGGCCGTGCTGACGGCCTTCAAGCCGATGATCGTGGTCGGGCTGTGGTCCTACTCGCTCTATCTCTGGCATTGGCCAGTGGTCTCGTTCGCGGCCGCCATCTGGGGCCCGCCGAGTTCGATCATGGATAAGCTCGAGCTGCTCGGCGCCTGCACAACGCTGGCGCTGACGAGCTTCTATCTGATCGAGCAGCCCGCCCGACGTGCCGTATGGCCGGTCACCGCACGTGCGCTCATGGCGATCGGCGCGACCGCGATCGGAGCCTGCGCGATCATGATCTGGTCCGCGGGCTTCCCCACGCGCTTCTCGCCGCAGCAGCGGGCCTGGGCCGACTTCCTCAGCTACGACCACAAGACCGTCTATGAAGAGGGAACCTGCTTTCTCAACCCGGGCCAGACGTTCGACATGTTGCAGCATGCCTGCCTCGTCGAAGGGACACGCCCCAACATCCTGCTGTGGGGCGACAGCCATGCCGCACACCTCGCTCACGGCCTGAGGCGCGCGCTACCTCAAGCTACGCTCTTGCGCGCGACGCTAGCGCAATGCATCCCCCACGAAGAGCCGGGACAATCGGCCGCCTGCGCCGACTTCAATGGCCGGCTGCCCGGGCTGGTGCGCGCTCTTGCGCCGGACATCGTGATCCTGTCGGGCAACTGGACGCGCACGGCCATGGCGCCCACCGCACGCAAGAGCCTGCTCGCCACGATCAAAGCGATCACATTGGCCGGCAGCCGCGTGGTGGTGATCGGGCCGAGCCCGCAATTCGATCGTCCACTGCCGGATCTCCTCATCGCGCTATCACGCTTCGGCATCTCCCCGGACCGGCACATGTTGGATACGTTCAGCCGCATCGACGGCTTTCTGCAAGCCCTGCTCAAGGATTTCCCGCAGACCGACTACGTGTCGCTGCTCGCGCTTCTCTGCCCCGGCAAGGATTGCGTTCTGCAGACATCCAGCGGCGCACCGCTTGCCTGGGACGACGGCCATTTCACCGCACAAGGGTCCGAGCTCGCCGCCGCACGCATCGTCGCGGCCTCGCCCACGCTCGCGCCCTTCGCGCCCAAGGGCGAATAGCGCCACCTAATCGTCCGACAGGAAACTCGCGAACACCGGCGCAGCGCGCTCGCCCATCCGCTGGGCCCCTGCCACTGTGAAATGACCGGCATCCTGGAACAACCACACGCCCCCCTCCACGACCGGGCAATCCCGGTCGCAATAGACCTCCGAGGGCCTGAGCAGCGTCACCTTGGCGAGCGGCCTGATCGCCTCCGACAGGACGGCGTCGATGACGCGGTTGGTCGCGATCGCCTCGCTCTTCGGCACGGCATCGCACGGCTTGGCCGGCGCGTGCCAGCGCGGCCCCGGCAGCATGCGCAACTGATCGAAGGCGCAATTCACCGGACGGACCTGGCCGCCGACGACGAGGAAATGCCGGCCGGGCCGGTCGAGCAGACGGATGGTCTCGGCGAGATGACCGGCGACCGCGGCGTTGCGGGCCCGCGCTGCCGGCCCTTCGCCGAGGTCGAGATAATGCTGCCACGCCTGCCCGATCACGACGAAATCGGCCTGCGACTGCCGGATCCGCGGCAGCTCGCTGTCGCGCAGCTCGGCGCAGACCTGGGCGCGAGGTCCCTCGGCGGTGAGCCCCGCGAGGGTGGGACATCCGCTCATGGTGGACACGTGCCCGATCATGCCGCGCGCCTTCAGCGTCGCATCGAGCGCGGCGACATATTGCTGGACATAGGAATCGCCGAGCAGCTCGACGCCGCGCGTGCCCTCGAGATCGCCGAACGCGCACAGACGGCCGACGGTGCGACCGCATTTGTTGAGGCCGAAGCCCTGCAGCTGGAACAGCGCGAGCTGATCGTCGGGCAGCCGCGACACGACGCCATTGGCGCGGAACGTCACATGGGTGAGCGCGGCACCGACGATGAGCACGGTCGCAAAGCTCGCCACCTGCGCGCCCCTCGGCCACGGCAGCCGCCGCAGCGGCCGCTCGACGATGACGAACATCAGCGTGGTCAGCACCGCCATCAGCGCGAGCTGCGCCGCCAGTCCCGCCGCGGTCTGCGCCGCATCGCCGAAGATGAAGCGGACGAAGAAGATCACGGGCCAGTGCACGAGATAGAGCGAATAGGACGCAGCGCCGACGGCGCGAACCGGGCGAGCCATCACCAGCGACGTCGGGGCATTGGCCGCGATGATGACGGCTGTGGCGATGCAGGGCAGCAGCGCGGCGACGCCTGCCTGGAATTGATAGCAGCCGATGAGGAGAAGGCTGCCGAACAACAGAACGTCGCCGCAGGCGGCGGCGAGAGAGCGTGCGCGCGGCGACGCTGCCAGCCGGGCCTCGAGCGGAATGGCGAGCGCGCCGAGGGCGAATTCGAACACCCGGAACGGCGTCAGGAAGAACACGGCGTCCGGATCGCGCGATGACCAGAGTGTGGCCGCGGCAAGGGACAACAACCCGATCGCGGCAATGGCACCGAACACATGCCGGCGCGTGCCGAGCCACATCAGCAGCAGCGGCGCCAACGCGTAGAATTGAACCTCCGCCGACAGCGACCACAGGTGCAGCAGCGGCAACTGATCCGCGCTCGGCGCGAAATAGGCGCTGGCCTCGCGCCAATATTGGATGTTTGCGATCGAGAGCAGGCCGTGTGTCGCCTCCTTGGCGAGCTGGCGCAGGGCTTCCGGCGACAGGAACAGCCAGCCGACCGCGAACGTGGCCGCAATGGTCACAACCAGCGCCGGCAGGATGCGCCGTGCCCGCCGCAGATAGAAGTCCGACAGCGAGAAGCGCCGCGCGGCGACATCGCGCAGGATCTGCCCAGTGATGAGATAGCCGGAGATGACGAAGAAGATGTCGACGCCGGCATAGCCGGCCTCGAAGCCGGTGATCCTCAGATGGAAGAGAATGACGATGACGACAGCGATCGCCCGAAGGGCATCGATGTCAGCCCGATGACTGCGTTCCAATGTCGTCCACTCCGCGCATTCCTCGAGGCGGACGAGTTGCGCAGACACGGATGGCAACAGCGGGAAACAGTCATGACGTCATCGGACCCATCCGATGACACCGCGCGGGCGATGCTATGGCGGACGTGAAGGAAGTTTGCTGAAGTCGGCCGCAAGTTCGGCAATCCGTTGAACGATCAGCTCGAATACGGCAATCTGGCGACGCTGAGGGACAATGCGGGGCTGAGGACGGTGATGAACCTGTTGCGAGGAGAATGGCGGGGAGCGTTCGCGGGAATAGCCGTCGCGGCGCTGCTGGCGGCGGCCACCGCAGCCTCGGCGCAAGCCCAGACGCCTGCTCCCGCGCCCGGTCCCGCTCAGACCACGGTCGAGCGCAACGCCAAGGGCGTCGCCGGCAAGCCGATCCAGGTCGGCATCTATCTCAACGTCCAGCCCGACTGCTCATCCGGGCCCCTTCCCGCCATCCGCCTTGTGTCGCCGCCCGGCAACGGCACCGTCACGATCAAGCGCGGCAAGGTCAGCGCCACCAACTACAAGCAGTGCCTCGCCCTGGAAGTGCCGGGCTTCATCGCCTTCTATCAGTCGAAGGCCGACTTCGCCGGCACCGACACGGTGACGCTCGAGGTCAAGTTCCCGCAGGGCCGCACCGAAGTGCAGCGGATCATGATCAACGTCGGCGTCGGGCCGGCAGGGCAGAAGATCTGAGCCGCAGCGCATCGGCGCGCCGCCGCCTCCAGCCATGAAAAAGGGCCGCCTCATGGGCGGCCCTTTGCTTTCGTGTCCCGTGCCGGCCGGGATCAGACGTGGACCTGCGTCTGGGCGTGGCTGTTGTCGAGGATCATCTTGATGACGTCGTCGCCACCCGTAAGGTTGGTGCCGGTGTCCTTGAAGGTCGCCACATTGCTCCAGCCGGAGCCGGTATTGACCTGCAGCGTCAGGTCGCCGTTGTTCAGCACGCCGCTGCCATTGGCCGAGGCCAGGCTGGTGTGCCCGCCGCTGTCGACGAAGCGCACCGCGTCGGCATGGTTGCCGGACACGCTGGACAAGAGGCCCGAGAGGTCGATGACGTCGCCGGAGGTGCCGGTCTGGAAGTCCAGGATGGTGTCGAGCCCGCCACCGGCGAGATCACCGGCGTTCCACTTGAACGTGTCGGAGCCGCCGTTGCCCGTGAGCTGGTCGGAGCCGGCGCCGCCGATGAGAACGTCAGCGCTGCCCGATCCATTGATCGTATCATTGTAGTTCGAACCGATCACGCCTTCCATATTCTTGTAGCTGTCCGTGCCGAGACCAGGAATGGACACATTCGTGGCGGTCGAGCTTTGAGTCAGCGTCAACGTAAAACCGGCCGTCGCATCCGAGAAGTCGAGCAGGTCGATCCCTGCCCCGCCATCGATGGTGTCGTTGCCGCCGCCGCCGCGGATGATGTCGTCGCCATCGCCGCCATTGATCGCGTTGGCAGCACTGCTGCCGATAAGGATGTCGTCGCCCGAGCCGCCGGTCACGCGCTCGATATTGGCGATCGAGCTGAAGCCGGTGGCCGTGCCGGCGCCGAGATTGACCGTCACGTCCTCGCTGGTGATGTAGGTCAGGGTATCGCTGCTGCTGCTGCCGAGATCGGCGGTCACGGCCTCGATATTGCTGAGCTTGGTTCCGTTGACGTCGGTGATCACGCCGCCGGCAACCGTGACATAGATCAGATCCTGGGACGACGTCCCCTCGATGACGAACGTGTCGGTGCCAATGCCGCCGTCGACGGTGTCGACGCCGTCGTTGACGCCCCAATAGAAGGTGTCGTTGCCGGAGCCGCCGATGGTGACGTCGTTGCCGCTGCCGCCCCGGATGGAGTCGTTGCCGGCGCCGCCGTTGATGTAGTCGTTGCCGGCGCCGCCGAGCAGCGTGTCGTTGCCGCCGAGGCCGTAGATGCCGTCGTCGTCGGCACCGCCGTTGAAGTTGTTGCCGCCGCTCGACCCGATCATCACGTCGTAGCCGTTGTTGGCATTGGCCTCGAGCGGGTTGTCGACCGTGGCGGTGATCGCGTCGCCGTCGTTGGCGCTGTAGCCGGAGAGCCACGGGGCCGAACCGACCACCCACGACTTGTCCGACAGCGAGTTGATGGTGAGGTTGAGCGCACCATTGTCGAGCGCATTGAAGGCCAGATAGGTCGATACGGACGATACCGAGTCGGTGGCCGTGACCTTGTAGACATACAGGCCCGCGTCGTTGTTGCTCGGATCTCCGGTGAACTGATTGCCGGTCCGGTGGATCCAGCTGTCGTCGCCGGTCGAGCTGTAGACGAGGCTGTAGGTGTAGGTGACCGTCCCCATTCCGCCCGAGAACAGCGTCGCCGCGTCCAGGCTGACCACGTTCGGCGAGTCGCTGTTCTTCGACAGCGCATAGCGTCCGTCGGCGCTCGTGGTGTCCACCACGGCCAGCGGCGCGGGCTCATTCGTGCCGCTGATGGTCACGTCGATGACCTGGCTGGCCGTGCCGTCGACCGACTTCACCGTCAGCGTGTCATGCTTGACGTCGCCATTGTTGAGCGCCTGCACGTTGGCAGCCGAATTGTTCAGCGTATAACCCCAGTCGCCTGTCACCGCATTGAAGGTGAAGGTGCCATACGTCCCCGCCAGCGAAGCCGGCGTCTGGAACTGGGCTTCTCCGCTATCGACGTCGGTGACCGTCAGGGTCCCGCCTGCCGTCAGCGTGCCGTCCTCCTTGACCGCACCGCTTGCCATGCCCGCGATCGACGCCGCATCGTTGACGCCGTTCACCGTGACGGTGACGGTCTGCATCGTCGTCCCGCCGTGACCGTCATCGATCTTCACCGTATAGGTCTGATCGATATGGTCGCTGGCGCGCAGCGACTGGATGTCGGCGTCATTGACGGCGAACGTCCAGTTCACCTTGTGGCCGGTATTGTCGACCGTGGCGCTGAACGAGCCGTAGTAGTTGCTGCCGGCCGGTGTCGTGTAGGTCACGGTCTGGGCATCGCCGTCCACGTCGGTGAAGGCGATCGCGCCGGACGCCTGCTCCACTCCCGGTGTCACGACCGTGCTGGGCTGCACCGAGATGTCGTCGATGACGGCGCCGCCGCCGCTCGCGAACTTGATGGTGGTCGACGTCGAGGTCGCGGTGAACTGGTAGGTCTGCTCCGTCCAGCCAAAGTTCCAGGCGCTCGTCGTCAGAAGGGTTGTTCCATCAACGGCTGATGTCACGGCCGTACCGTAGGTCATCACGTAGAAGTCGACGGTATAGGTCACGCCGACGACGGTGCTGATGGTCTGGCTCATCGAGCTCGATGCGCCGTAGAAATCGGCCGAGCCGCCGTCCGTGCGGCCGCCCACGACGGTGACGGCATGGGCGCCCCCGACCGTCCACGCATCCAGCGTGTAGAAGTTGCCGTTGTAGTAGCCGAACGAGCCGTTCTGGATCAGGTTGCCGCTCGGCGCCGCATAGGAGGCGTCCTCCGTGACGCTTGCCGTGGTCGTTCCCGCCCCGAAGGTCGGCGCGTGGTTCGGCGCCGTGACCGAGCCGGTCTGGCCGCTGGTCACGTTCTCGGCAAAGCCCTGGCCGTCGGTGTAGGTGACGTTGGCCGAGATCTTGTGGCCGACGTCGTTGGAGCCCAGCGTGTAGGTCGAGCCCGTCGCGCCGTTGATGACGGCGCCGTCGCGCAGCCAGTGATAGACGACGTTCGACGCGGCACCATCCGGATCGCTGCCGAGATTGGCGGTCAGCGTCTGACCTTGCGTCGCCGTGCCCGACACCGTCACGCTCGCAGCGCCGTCATTGACCGGCGTGATGGTCAGCGTGAAGGCGTCCGAGACGGCATATTCGCCGTCGCTGGCGTAGACCGTGACGTTGACCGTGCCTGCGAAATTGGCCGACGGGGTGCCGCTGAAGGTGCCGGTCGTGGCGTCGAAGTGCAACCACGCCGGCAGGTTGCTGCCGTCGCTGAGGTTCGCCGACAGCGTCAGCGGGTTCGCGGTGCCATCGAAGCGGCCATCGACATCGGCAAACGTGTTCGACGGGATGGTGAAGCTGAACGGCTGATCTTCCGCCGAGCTGCGGTCGGTCAGCGCGTTCTGCAGGACCGGCGCGTCATTGTTGCCGAGGATCTGGATCGTCACCGTCTTGGCGGTGCCGTCCTCCGTGTAGACCGTGAAGCTGTCGGTCAGCGTGGTCTCGCCTTCCTTCAGCGCCTGGATTCTCGGGTCGTTGTTATAGATGCCGTAGGTCCATCTGCCATCGCTGCCGACGTCGTACCAGCCGTAGCCGTTGGCCGTGTTCGAGGACGTCGCCTGCCACACATCGTTGTGCCCGTCGACGTCGGTCGCATTGAGGTCGCCGCGGGCGATGCCGTAGAGCGGGCTGCTCTGGCTGTTCGCGATGCCGCCCTCCTCGGCGACGGTGCCGGTGGCGTCACCGCTGATCACGGCCGCGTCGTTGACGCCGGTGACCGTGATCTTGAGCGTCGCGGTGTTCGACACCGCGCCCGACGGATCCTTGTCGGTATAGGTGAAGGTGTCCACCGCGGGCACGCCCGCCGCCAGCGCATCGGCCTTGTCGGCGACATAGGTGTAGGAGCCGTCCGAATTCAGCGTCAGATGGCCGTAGGCGCCCTCGATCGAGGTGCCGACGCCCGCCCCCTGCGTCACGCTGCCGGTGCCAGCCACGACGCCGGACACGACGAGCGAGCTGACGGGGTTGTCGACGTCGCTGTCGGCCACCGAGCCGCCGGTCGAGCCGCGGATCACGCCGTTCGCCGCCGAGATGTTGAGGCTGCCATCCTCCAGCACCGCATGGGTGTCGGAGTTCGCCACCGGCGGGTGGTTGGCGGGGATGACCTCGACGCTGACGGTCTGGGTGGCACTCAGATTGCCGCCGCCGACATTGCCGTTGTCGTTGATGGTGATCGTGACCGACCCCGGATGGTCGCTGTTCGGGGTGAAGACGGCAGAGGCCAGATAGGTGTTCAGATCGCTGATCTTGAACCCGCTCATCGAGAGCGTCTGTTCAGCGTTGAAGACGCCGAGCGACGGAATGGACAACGTGCCGCCGGAGATGTCGAACCTCACGGACTCGACGACATCGCCGTCCGCGTCGGAGAAGGTGATCGCGTTCGCTCCGGTGAAGGCGAACGAGGCGCCTTCATTGGCCGTCACATGCGTCGGGGCATGGATCTCCGGCGCATCGTTCACCGGCGCCACGTTGATCGTCAGCGTGCCGGTGTCCGTCTGTCCGGCCGCATCACGCACCGTGTAATCCACGGTATCCGCGCCATAGAAGTCGGCCTTGGGCTTGTAGACATAGGTGCCGTCGGCATTGAAATGGATCGTGCCGCCCTTGGCCGTCGTGAAGTCACCCGCCACCACGCTCAGCGTGTCGCCCGTATCCGGGTCGCGGTCGTTGTGCAGAACGCCCTGCACCGGATTGGACACGGTCAGCGTCGTGTCCTCGTTCACGCTGGCCGTGTCATCCACGGCCCTGGGAGCATCCTCGATCGGGTTGATGTTGATCGTGATCGTCTGCGTCGCGCTCAGATTGCCGCCGCCGACATTGCCGTTGTCGTTGATGGTGATCGTGACCGATCCCGTCGCGTCGTTGTCGGCTGATGGCGTGAACACCGCCGACGCCAGATAGGTGTTCAGGTCGCTGATCTTGAACCCGCTCATCGAGAGCGTCTGGCTGGCGTTGTAGACGCCGAGAGACGGGATCGCGAACGTGCCGCCGGAGATGTCGAACCTCACGGACTCGACGACATCGCCGTCCGCATCGGAGAAGGAGAACGCGTTCGCGCCGGTGAAGGCGAATGGCGTATCCTCGTTCGTCGTCACCTGCGCCGGCGCATGGATCTGCGGCGCGTCGTTGACCGGGGTCACCGTGACATCGATCGTCTGCAGTGCGGTGTTGACGACGTCGGTGTGGACGTTGCCGTCCGACAACGTAGCCTGGTCGGTAACCTCCGCGACCACCGACAGCGAGAACGTGCCGTTGTAATTCGCGGGCGGCGTGATCTGCAGCGGATGGCTGTCGAACGCGGCGATCGCGGCGGCGCTATCGATCACCCACTTGCCGGCGTCAGCGCCGGTTCCGGCATGGCCGACCGAGAAGGTCGCGCCGGCCGGATAACCTGTAATAAGCAGCCGCAGGCTTTCGGAGCCGTCGGTGTCGGTGACGGCGGCACTGATGAGCTTCAGGTTGATCGTGGTGTCCTCGGCACCCGAGGCCGGGCCGAGATCCATGAAGCCCAGCGTCAGCGCGTCCGCCTTCGGTGCGACGTCGACCGTGACATGCGCGGTCGCGGTCCCGCCATCGCCGTCGCTGACCGTGTAATCGAAGCCGGCAACGCCCGAGAAGTTCTTGTCCGGCGTGAACACCGGATTGCCGTTGGAGAGCGAAACGGTGCCGTGCGTCGCGTTCGACACGCCGCTGACGGTCAAGGTGTTGTTGTCGACGTCGGTGTCGTTGTTGAGCAGGCTGAGCAGCGCGTTGACCGTGAGCGGGCTGTCCTCGCTCGCTTGCACCGCGTCGTCATGAGCCACCGGCGGCGTGTTGAAGACGCCGGTCAGCGTGCGCGTGCCGTCGGTGAATGCAAAGCTCTCATAGTTCGTGAACGTATCGGTCAGGCCGTTGTGGGTGACCTGCACGCCGATCAGCGTCACGCCGTCGGTGGCGAACACCTTGGTGTAGGTCGCCTCGGCGAACTTGAAGCCGAACTTCACGGTGTCGGTGTCAGATCCGCCGTCGGACACAACGCTGGTGTTGCCGGCAAACCGGAAGAGATCCAGCGTGTCGCTGCCGGAGCCACCGTTGAACACGATGGTCGACGGCGCGATCGCGGTGCCGCTGATATCGGTGATCGTCACCGTGTCGCTGGCAGTGCCGCCGGTGATCGTGATGCGCTCGATCTCGTCGGCGCGGATGGTCGCTCCGTTCGGACCGTCATAGCGCACCAGAATGTCGGTGGCGTTGCTGGCGGAGGGATCGTTCAGCGTCGGATTGATCTCGGTGCCGGTCGAGGTCTTGCCGATGGTGAAATTGCGCGCATTTCCATCGCCCGTGATCGCGAGCACGTCGTAGTTCGGAAAGGTCGTGCCAGACTCCGAGCCGCCGTCGATGACGTCGCTGCCGTCGCCCACCGTGTAGAGGAAGGTGTCGTTGCCGGCGCCGCCGAACAGCCGGTCGCCACCTCCTCCGCCGATGATGATGTCGTTGCCGGCGCCGCCATACAGGACATCGCCGCCCACGCCGTTGCCGCCGACCAGAATGTCGTCGCCATTTGAGCCGTGGGCCTCGGTCACGCCGCCGAGCTTGTCGGTGCCGACCACCTTGTCGGTCACCGCGGCGCGGTCGGTCACGCTGTGAGCCCCGACCGTCTCGCCGAGGACCGTCGCCGAGGTATCGCCGAGATTGACGAACACCGGCGAGTTCGGCGCGTCATAGCGTGTCGTCGTCACCGTGCCGGCAGCATCGACCCGGACGGTGAAATTGTTGGTGAAGACGTCATGGTCGCGATCCTCGACCGCGAAGGCGAAATTGATGTCGAGATACTGGTCGGCCGCGCTCGAGGTCCCGATCGGCGCGGGGTGATCGAGCGGCTGCAGCAAGGTGAAGTTGTAGGAGCCGGTGCCGGCCTCGGACAGCGTCACCGTGAAGACCGCGGCATCAGCCGCGTTGCCGGTCACCAGACCATTCTGGCCGATGTAGCTGCCACCGCTCATGCGATAGGCGGTCAGCGTGGTGTGATCGGCCGACATGACGTAGGTCAGACCGAAGCCGAGCGAGGTCAGCCCGGAGAGCTGGTGGTTGGCCGCATCGTAGGCGCGCACTGGCGACGCGCCGAGGAACGTCACCGACGGACCGGAGCTGTCGCCATCGGCCCCATAGGTGATGCGCAGATCGACCGCGCCGGTCGAGACGCTGCCGGCTGCCTCCGAGATCGCGACGGTGTCGACGTCCTGCGACTGCGGGCTGTCATCGTTGACGGTGATGATGATCTGATCGTGCAGCGCAACGGAATCGCCGTCGGAATCGGTGGCGGTCACCGCCGTCGACAGATCGAGCGTCAGCGTGTTGTCATGGCCGGTGCCCACGTGGTCCAGCGCGCCCTTCAGACGGAACGAATACTGGCCGGTGTTGGCATCGACCTGGAATTCGAAGATCGTGACGCTGCCAGCCTTGGCGATCAGCGTGTTGTCGACCCCGATGCTGTAGGTCAGCGCCACGCCGCCCGACGTCAGCGACAGCAGCTCGGGCGCGAGGTTGGTCTTCTCGACCGTATAGGTGCCGGGCCTGTCGGCGCCGAACGACACCAGCGAGCTCAGATTGCCGGTGAAGTAGGAATCGTTGCCGTTGCCGTCGCCGTTGAGGTCGCCGCCATGGTTGCCGGTCGCGGTCACTACCGTTCCGTTCGGCAGCTCGCTCTCGTAGACCGCCGCTCTCAACACCGTCGCGGTCGCGACGGGGGTGTCGTCGTCGATCGTCACGGCGAATGACGAGCTGGCGCTGTCGCCATCCGCATCGGTGGCGGTGAAGCCGAAGGTCAGCTTGACGTCGTTCTCGTTCTGGCCGGCCGGATGATCGACGTGCTTCAGCAGCGTGAAGCTGTAGCTGCCTGCACCGGAATCATCGAGCGAGACCTTGAACACCTGGCTGGCCACCGACGGCGGGTTGCCGTTGGTCGGATTGCTGCCGGTGTAGCCATAGACCGTATTACCGACGACCCAGAGCTTGACCTGGACGCCCTCGACCGTCAGCGAGCCCGCGTCCGAAGTGGCGTTCTGGCCGTTGGTGATGCCGCTGAACGCGACCGCGCGGTTCACGCTGCCGCTGTTGTTGTCGTCGGCGCCCCAGGAGATCGCCAACGAGCCGTTGGCCGTGACATTGGCACCGGCGACGTCGCCGGTGGCCGCTCCGGTGTTGCCGCCGGAAAGCCCATCCTCGTCGACGGTCCCGGCATCAGCCGTGCCGATCGCGGGCCGGCCGTTGTCGTCATTGATGGTGACGGTGAAGTTGCCGCCGGAGGCGGTATCGCCATCGGCATCGGTCGCGGTGAAGCCGAGCTTCAGCGACAGTGCATTGGTCTGGCCCGAGCCGACGTGATCGACATTGTCCAGGAGCTCGAAGGTGTAGCTGCCGGAGCCGTCGTCGGACAGCGTGATGTGGAACACCTTGCGGTCGTTCGTCGTGAGCTGGCCGCCATTGTCGTTGGCGACGCCCCAGATCTCGGTGTCCGACACGCGGATGAACTGCACCGCCGTGCCGTTCGACGTCAGCGTCGGGCTGCCTGCGCCGGTGGTCTTGACCACGTCGCCGGTATGGATCGCGCTATCGAACGCGACGCTGCGATTGGCCGCGCCCGAATTGTTGTCGTCCGCGCCCCAATTGATGTTGAGCGCGACATTGGACGCGGTCTGGGTCTGGAACACCTCCGCCCCGGCGGATCCGGTGGTGTTCTCGGTCACCGTCGCTGCGGTCGGCGAACCGAGCACCGGCACGTCGTCCTTGACCGAGACGGTGAAGCTGTTGCTGGACGTGTCGCCGTCGCCATCGGTCGCCGTGAAGCTGAAGGACAGCTTGACGATGTTCTCGCCGCTGCCGGCGGGATGATCGAGGGTGCCGAGCAGCTTGAAGCTGTAGGAGCCGTCGTTCTGGTCGCTCAGCGACACTTCGAACACGCGGGTGCCGTGGGCGAGATCGCTGCCGGTGTAGCCGACCAGCACGCCATTCTCGAAGCTGTACTTCACCGTCTGGCCGTCCGACGTCAGCGCCAGGTTGCGGCCTGCGCTGTCCTCGGCGTCGACATTCGCGCCTGCGCTCGTGTAGCGGAAGCTGACCGAGCGGTCGCCGAGCCCGCCGCCCGAGGTCTTGTTGCTGTCGTCGGAGCCCCAGCTGATGTTGAGGTCGCCGCTGACCGCGGTCGGCTCCTTGGAGACATCGGTGCCGCCCGGCAGATCGTCCTCGTCAACGGTCCTGGCATCGCCGGCCGCCGCCACCGGCGCGGTGTCGAGCACCGTGACCTTGAAGCTGCTGGTGACGCTGTCGCCGTCGGAATCGGTGGCCTTGAAGCCGAACGTCAGCGGCAGGCTGTCATCGTTCTGGCCGGACGCCGGGTGGTCGATGTTGTCGTACAGCGTGAACTTGTAGCTTCCATCGCCGCTGTCGGACAACTGGATCGTGAAGACGGTGCGGTGATCCGCGGTGACCGCCGTCAGCAAGGTGCCGTCGCCGGAGATCGTGTAGCTGATCGCCGAGCCGTCGGAGGTCAGGCCCGCGGCGCCGGCGGCGGTCGTGAAGGCCACCGCGCGGTTGTGCCCGACACCCGTATTGTTGTCGTCGGCGCCCCAGGAGATGTCGAGGCTGCCGGTCTGGACCGTCGAGTTCGATGCATCCGGATGGCTGGTGTCGTAGCCGTCGGTCGGCAGGCTGGCCTCGCTGACGGTCTCGTCCTCGGGGCAGCCGACGGTCGGGACGTCGTCCGTCACCGCCACCGTGAAGCTGCTCGCGGCGCTGTCGCCGTCGGAATCGGTGGCCTTGAAGCCGAAGCTCAGCGCCAGGCTGTCGGTGCCCGACTTGCCATGATCGAGGTTGTCGAGCAGCGTGAACTTGTAGCTGCCGTCGCCGTCATCGCTCAGCGTGACGGTGAAAACGGTGCGGTGATCGGTGGTGACCGCGCTCAGCGTGGTGCCGTCGGACGAGACCACATAGCTGACCGCATAGCCGTTCGACGTGAGCCCGTCCGGTGCGGTCGTGTTGAAGAACGCCACCGAGCGGTTGTTGGTCGCGCCGGAATCATTGTCGTCGGCGCCCCAGGAAATCGCGAGACGGCCGGTCTGCACCGTCGAGTACGGCGAATCCGGGAACAGGACGTCATAGAGATCGGTCGGCAGGTTGGCTTCGCTGACGGTCTCGCTCTCGGCGTGTCCGATCGTCGGGACGTCGTCGACCACGGTGACGGTGAACGTGCTGCTGCTCGAATCGCCGTCGGAATCGGTCGCGGTGTAATCGAAGGTCAGCTTGACGACGTTGCTCTCCTGCCCGGCCGGATGATCGAGATTGCCGAGCAGCTTGAAGGTGTAGGTGCCGGTGCCGTCGTCATCGAGCGAGACCTCGAACACGCGCTGACCGGAATTGAGGCTGTTGCCGGTGTAGCCGACCAGCGCGCCATGATCGAAGGCGTATTTCACCTGCTGACCGTCCGACGTCAGGCCACTGAGGCCGACGTCGCTGCCGTTGGTCACATGGACGTCGTCGGCGGCGTTGGACGTATTGGCGAAGCGAACCGAGCGATCGGCGGCGCCGCTGTCGTTGTTGTCGGCACCCCATTTGATGTTGAGCGCGCCGGTCACCTGGGGATCGCGGCTGCCGCCATCGTGACCGCCGAAATCGTGACCGCCGAAATCGGGGCCGCAATCGCCACCGCCAGCGTTGAGATCAGCTTCGCTGATGCTCTTGGCCGTCCCGGTATGCGCCTCCGGGCTGTCGTCGTTGACGCTGACCTTGAACGTGCCGCTGACCTGGTCGCCGTCGGAATCCGTGGCGACGTATTTCAATGTCAGCGCGATGCTGTCCTCGGTGTTGGGCACCGGGTGGTCGAGATTGTCGAGCAGCGTGAAGCTGTAGGATCCGGAATCGAGGTCGGACAGCTTCACTGTGAACACGGCGGCATTGGCCTTGTTGCCGGTCCAGTTGCCGTTGCCGTCGATGTAATGCTGTCCATCGAAGCGGTAGGCCGTGATCAACGTGCCGCCTTCGCTGACGTCGTAGGTCAACGCGACGCCGTTCGAGGTCAGGTGCTGCGCGGCGAGCGTGGTGGTGGCGTCGGACGCGAAGGTGACGGCGCGGTCGCCGTTCACCGGGGACGCACCGGTGATCCCGACATTGCCGAGATTGTTGGCGCTGTCGCTGCCCCAGGAGATGCCGAGATCGCCCGTTGCGACGGTGTTCTGGCCGGGGACGTCGCCAGACCCGCCCGCGAGCCCGGTCGGGAGCCCGTCCTCATCGACCACGCCGGTCGCAATCTCCCGGTTCAGCACCGGCGCGTCGTCGTTGATCTTGACCGTGAAGGTGTCGGAGACCGCATCGCCATCCGAATCCGTGGCGACGAAGCCGAGGGTGAGCGTGACGTCGTCCTCGGTGTTGTGGGCCGGATGATCGATATTGTCGATCAGCGTGAAGCTGTAGGACCCCTGCCCCTGGTCGGACAGCGACACCGTGAACACCGCAGCCTTGGCCGGATCACCGGTGGCATGGCCCTCGCCGTCGACGTAGGTGTGATGCGCTTCATCGTAGCGGTAAGCGGTCAGCAGCGTGCCGTCGGGGGACACGGTGTAGGTCAGCGCGACGCCGTTCGACGTCAGATGCTGGCCGGTGAGCGTCGAGATCACGTCGGAGGCAAAGGTGACGGCGCGGTCGCCATTGACCGGCGTACCGTTGATGCCGCCGTCGACATGGCTGTTGGCACTGTCGGCGCCCCAACGGATGCCGAGGAAATCGGTCACCGTCAGATTGGCGCCGGCTGCGTCCTTGCCGTCCGAATAGGAGTTGCCGGGATTGCCGAGACCATCCTCGTCGACCACGGAGTAGCTGACGCGCTCTCCAAACACCGGAGCGTCGTCGTTGACCTCGACATTGAAGCTGCCGTGGATTGCGTCGCCGTCGGAATCGGTGGCGACGAAGCCGAAATACAGCCCTTGATTATCCTCGCTGCCGTGGACCGAATGATCGAGATTGCCGGTGAGATTGAACGTGTAGGAGCCCTGGTCCTGATCCGACAGCGAGACGGTGAACACCGTGGCGCTGGCGAGGTCCTCCGTCGGCTTGCCGTTCGCGTCGACATAGGTCTCGTGGGCGGCGTCGTAGCGATAGGCGGTCAGCAGCGTGCCGTTCTCGGAGACCTGATAGCTCAGCGCAATCCCGTTCGACGTCAGCCCCAGTTCCTCGAGCGAGGGAACGGTGTCGGCGGCGAAAGTGACGGCGCGATCACCCTTGACCGGGGCGCCATCGATGCCGCCGTCGACATGGCTGTTGGCGCTATCGGCACCCCACAGGATCGCGAGCGTCTTGGTCACCGTGAGATCGGCGCCGGCGACGTCGCTGCCTTGCGCATAGCTGTCGCCGGCATTGCCGAGTCCGTCCTCGTCGACCACGCCAGCGCTCGGCGCATCGCCGAACACCGGCGCGTCGTCGTTGACCTTCAGGGTGAAGCTGTCGGTGACTGCGTCACCGTCGGAATCGGTGGCGACGAAGCCGATGTTGAGCGTGATGTCGTCCTCGGTGCCGTGCACCGGGTGATCGAGATTGCCTTTCAGCTCGAACGTATAGGAGCCGTGATCCTGATCGGACAGCGCCACGGTGAACACCGTCGCGTGGGCCGAATCCGTCGGCTTGCCGTCTGCGCCGACATAGGTCTCGTGCTCGGCGTCATAGCGATAGGCGGTCAGCAGCGTGCCGTTCTCGGACACGACGTAGGTGAGACCGAAGCCGTTCGAGGTGAGATTCTGGGCGTCGAGCGTCGCGACCACGTCGGCCGCGAAGGTTACGGCGCGGTCGCCATTGACCGGCGCGCCATCGATGCCACCATCGACATGGCTGTTGGCGCCGTCGGCGCCCCAGCGAATGCCGAGCGTATCGGTGACCTTCAGGCTTTCGCCATAGGCGTCGCCGTCGTCCTTGTAGCTGTTGCCGGCGTTGCCGAGGCCGTCCTCGTCGACCACCGAATAGCTCGGCTTCTCGCCGAAGCTCGGGGCGTCGTCATTGACCTTCACCGTGAAGGTGTCGGTGATCGCATCGCCATCGGAATCGGTCGCGACGAAACCGATGTTGAGGGTGATGTCGTCCTCGGTGCCGTGCACCGGGTGATCCAGGTTGCCCGACAGCGCGAAGGTATAGGAGCCATGGCCCTGGTCTGACAGCGACACCGTGAACACCACGGCGCCCGACAGGCCCTCGCCTTCCAGCGGCTTGCCGTTGGCGTCGACATAGGTCTCGTGCGCGGCATCATAGCGATAGGCGGTCAGCACGGTGCCGTTCCCCGACACCTCGTAGCGCAGGGCAAAGCCGTCGGAGGTCAGATCCTTTGCCTCGAGCGAGGCCGCCACGTTTGCGGCGAAGGTGACGGCGCGGTCGCCATTGACCGGCGTTCCGTTGATGCCGCCGTCGACATTGTTGTTGGCGTCGTCGGAGCCCCAGCGGATTCCGAGCGTATCCGTGACCGTCAGGTCTTCGCCATAGGCATCATGGCCGTCGGCGTAGCTGTTGCCGGCATTGCCGAGCCCGTCTTCGTCGACCACCGAATAGCTCGGCTTCTCGCCGAAGCTCGGGCCGTCATCCGCGACGTTGACGGTGAAGGCGCTGTTGACGGGGTCGCCGTCGGCGTCGGTCGCAACCACCTTGAAGGTCAGCGGCAGCGAGGCGTCGTTGGCGCCGTTGTGGTCGATATTGTCGGACAGCGTGAAGGTGGCGCTGCCGGAGCCGGTGTCGGACAGCGACACGGTGAAGATGGTGCGTGCGCCCTCACCCTCGCCTGCGGTCGCGATGATCTCGGTGCCGTTGGCCGACAGCGTGTAGGAGATGGCCTCGCCGTTCGAGGTCAGGCCCAGCGCCTGCAAGGTCGCGATCTCGGACGCATCGAACACCAGCGAGCGGTCGCCGTCGACCACGGTGCCGTTGGAGCCGCCATCGACCTTGCTGTTGCCGTTGTCGGCGCCCCAGCCGATGTTGAGGTCCACGCTCGCGGTGGTCGGCTCGAAGCCGTCGCCGCCCACGACCTTGGCGACGAGCTCGCTCTCGCCGCCGCCTTCGCTTCCGCCGCCGGTGTGCTCGGCGACATTGATCGCCTCGACGGTGCCGGCGACCGGCGAATCGTCGTTGACGCCGATCACGATCGTCACCGGCGCGGTGTCGCCGCTGCCGTCGATGGCGATGACGTTGATGGTGAGGTTCAGCGTGTCTTCGGTGCCGAACACCGGATGATCGAGCGGCTGCAGCAGCGTGACCGTGCAGGTCCCCGCGATCGTCGAGTTGGCGTCGAGCGTGACGGTGAAGACCTGGTTGGCGACGATCGAGGGATCACCGCCGATATAGCCGATCAGCTCCGGCTGGCCGTTGACGGTGGTGATCGCAAAATGCAACTCCTGGCCGCCGGACGTCAGCCCGGCAAGACCAGGCTGTGACGCCGCGAACGCAAAGGCGCGGCCGATCACGTCGGTGCCAAAGTCGACGTTCAGCGAACCGGTGAAGCTCGTCACCACGCCGCCGATGTCGCCACTACCGCCGGGCCGGCCTTCGGACAGGCCGTCCTCGTTGAGCACCACGCTGTCGGCAACGCCGGCGATTGGCGTCGGATTCGGCGTGACCGGGTTGTCGCCGAATTTGGTGGTGAAGTCCTCGGGTCCCAGCAGGCCGAGCGGCGTGCCGACGGTCAGCGGGTCGACCTTGAACGTCCCGAAGTTCGCGCCGGCGGGCACGCCGGGCGCACCGGGCGTACCCGCGGCGGGCAGCACCGACTGGTCGGTGGTGACCGGAAACAGCTCGGCGAACTGATCGCCATTGATGATTCGGTCGGGGCCGACTTCGAAGCTGACGTCCTTCAGCGGGGCGCCGTTGGCGTCGAAAACCGGGTCGATCGAGACCGTCGACTGATTGTCGAACAGGATGATCAGGCGGTCGCCGATCTTGACGAAGGTCAGCCGCTCGCTGGCGATATCGCTGAAATCGATCTGGCTCTGGCCGTCGAGATGAACCGTAACGGCTTGGTTGCCCGGCGGTTTCCCGATCTTGAGGTGCTTGGCCGAGGCGCTGGATGGCTGCGTGGACGTGCCGGTCAACTGGGCCAGCAGGACAGGAGCATTCATGCGCCAAAACCTCCAAATATGGGGCGCTTTGGTGGCGCCCCATTTCTATCGTTAAACTATTATTAAACGAGAATACGGGTCAATATTACCGGTTCTTGTTAATCGGATTTTAGGGACTTTGGGTAAATGCAGTCAAGTGCAGCGGCATTTATTAAGAGAAACAAGGCTGTGCCTATGCTTCCGTCCCCCGCGCGGCAGGGGCGGAACGACAAGAATAAATGGAGGCAGGGCCGGGAGAATTACTGCTAATTGGCAGTTATTCGATCACACAATACTTGGGGAACAACACGCACGCTGTTGGGAATAAAAGCTTGCCGCCATGAAACGGCCGAAATGGAACCGGCCTCTCGCGAATTATTTGCGAAAGGCAGGAACTATTCTTGAGGAGCGTCGAAGTCGCGGCAGATTGCCTCAGATGCGACTGACCACGCAGGCCACCGGTTCGTATTTGCGGAAATACAACAATGCCTGGTCACCGATGCCATCGAGCCACACGCCGCGGCCCGCATAGCGATAGCCGTCGCCCATCGGGACGAGACGGACCGGAATCGCACGGTGAGGATGGAGGTAGAGTTGCGCGGTAACGATCTCGCCCGGCGCGAGCACGGGACGAGAGCGCAGCACGTAGCTGCCGCCATTCTCGCAGGCGATCGAAAACGCAGCGCCCGGCAGCATCACCGCGTGAGCCTGTGCACCGCCGATGAATCCACCGATCGCCGACAGGGCCAATGCCCCGCAAACCATGACTCGCTTGATATTCACCGCGGCCCCCTGCTCGCCAGCTTCCCTGCGCGCATTAAGACCGCAAATGACCTCGGCTACAAGCCGTCCACCTGCGACATTCAGAGCAGCAGCGGCCGCCCCGGATTCCCGCCGCCGCCGATGTCGGCCTCCGCCGCCGGCGTGACGTCGCTCTCGCTTTCGTGGTGCGGCCGCTCGGCATAGGGCGCAGCGAACAGGCTGACGCCGCGGTGATCGATGGCAAACAGCGGCATGAAGGACTGCAGATCGCGGCCTTCCATCAGAGCGGCCCGCCGGTTGTCGAGCACGGACCATTTACCGTCGAGCCGCACGGCGACGACGGCGTGATCCTGCCGCACGGCGAGGTCCCGGACCAGCAGCAGCTTGAGATCCGATTCGGGCGTCCCCGCCGCCAGCAGCAGCGCGTATTTGGCAATCGCGTAGTCTTCGCAGTCACCGAGTCCACTGCGCAAGGTCTGCAGTGGCGAACTCCAGACGTCCGGCAGGCCGTGTTGCTGATCGTCGCTGACGTAGCGCACCGCTTGGTTGACGCCGCGATTGATCATTTCCGCGCGCGTGCGGCCGTCGCTCGCCGCAGACGCCGACCGGGTCAGCGCGACGAAGAGGCGCTCCGAGGCCGAGCAGCGCGCGTCATCGCGGTTGCAACGTTCGACCGAGATCCGCTCGCTCGCCATCGCGCCCTGAATGCCGCGCCACTTCACCCACAGCACACCCTCGGGTGCGCGGAACGTCATCAGGCCGAACGGCTCGTCGCTGGGAGTCGCGACCGCGGGTCCCTGCGGAGCGTCGCTGACTGATCCCGCAGGCCCGGCCGGGTCGGTCGATGCGACTTCCACAGCAGCGGAGGCGGAGCGACGCAGGCCGTCATGCTTGGCAAGCACGGCATTGATGGTGAAGAAACGGACGGGCGGCGGTACCGGCAGCGCGCCATCCGCAGTGCCTTGCGGAGATCTACGATTTGAAGTCTCGGCGAACGCAGCGCCGGCACAACCGGCCACGACCGACAACACCAGCGCAAGTCCCAGCGCGCGCGGGAGAACCCGCGGCCGATCGATCCGCAACATCAGTGACGCCCCGTATGCTCCGGGGCATCGGCCGACGTCATCGCGTCGATCCCTGTCCCGGTTGTTATCGGATCAGGGATAGGGCCGGCGCTGCTGCGGGCCGGTTAAACCGCGGTGATGTTCGCCGCCAAGCTGCGAACGCGACTAATCACGGCCGACCAAATCGCGTCGCATTTGAACGATTCAGATTTTGGCAACGCTGTCCGCCGCACGGGGCGCCCCGGATGAGCGCAGCGGCATTCTGGGTCACACGCGCTTTCGTGGAGAACCCGGGTTTCGGTGCGCTCGCGCGGACGCCTGCTCAGCGCTCGCGCAGCGCCTCGTCACGCAGCATGCGGGCGGGCTTGACCAGATAGTCCAGCACCGATTTCTTGCCCGTCAGGATCTCCACGGTCGCGACCATGCCGGGGAGGATCGGAAGCGGCTGCTGGGCGGTGCCGAGATGGTTCTTCTCGGTACGCACCATCACGCGATAGAAGGTCTCGCCGCGCTCGTTCTTGTCGCCCTTCTCATCGGTGATCGTGTCGGCACTGATGCGCTCGACGCGCCCGTGCAACGAGCCGTACACAGATGAATCATAGGCGCTGAGCTTGACCACCGCCTCGTGGTTGGGACGGATGAAGGCAATGTCCTGCGGACGGATGCGGCCCTCGACCAGCAGCGTATCGTCGAGCGGCGTGATCTCCATCAGGCTGGCGCCCGGCGCGACCACCGCGCCGATGGTGGTGACGTTGAGCTTGTTGACGATGCCGCGCACCGGCGAGCGCAATTCGGTGCGCCGCACCCGGTCCTGAGCCGACTTGATGTTCTCGTCGAGCACGGCGAGATCACCGCGGGATTTCGCGAGATCGTCTTCGGCCTGCGCGCGGAAGGCGGTGACGATGTTGAGCCGGCGCGAGCGCGCCTCCTGCACCGCCGCCTCGGTCTTCACGATGCTCGCCTGCACCACCGCGAGCTGGCCGCGCATGTCGGTCGCCTGGCGGTCGGCGCGCAGCATCTCGATCTCCGGCACCACCTTCTGGTCGAACAGCTTGCGGGTCAGTCCCAGCTCGCGATTGAGCAGCGCCAGCGTCTCCGAGAAGCGCTTCTCGGTGGCCCTGAGCTCGTCGATCTCCTTGCTCTTCTGCTGTTCCTGCTGCTGCACCACGTCGATGTCCTGCGCGAGCTTGCGTGCATGGGCGTCGAACACCGCGCGCTCGGTCTGCACCGCGCGCGGGGCGTCGGCGACGAGGTCGTCGGGAAACTCGACCGGGCTGCGGCCCTCGGTCTCCGCCGCGAGCCGGATCACCCGGGCCGCCATCGCGCCGCGGCGCTCGCGGATCTCGCCGAACTGCGAGGCGAAATTGGTGTCCTCGATGCGCGCCAGCGGCTGATCCTTCTCGACGATCGCGCCTTCCTGCACCAGGAGGTCGGCGATGATGCCGCCTTCCAGCGACTGCACCACCTGGGTCTGGCGCGACGGCACGACCTTGCCGTTGCCGCGCTTGACCTCGTCGAGCACGGCGAAATGCGCCCAGATCAGGAAGGTGAAGAACAGGCCGAGCGAGGCGAGCAGCAGCATCCGCGCCGTCTTCGGCGTGCGCAGCTCGACGGCAGCCCTGATGTCGTTGGAGAACGCGAAATCGCTGTGCGCCATGTCACCTCGTCCCCTGGACCGGCTTCACCGCGTGGCTCGCGGCCGGCGCCGCCGCGGGCTGCTGCGGACGCAGCATGGTGAGGATCTGCGCGGTCGGCCCGTCGGCGACGATCTTGCCGGAGTCGAATACCAGGATGCGGTCGACCAGCGACAACAACGACGGTCGGTGGGTCGAGACGATGATGGACATCTCGCCTTTGGCCAGCGACTTCAGGCGCTCGAGGAATTCGCCCTCGCTGCGGACGTCGAAATGTGCGGTCGGCTCGTCGAGGAACAGCACGCGCGGCTTGCGGATCAGGACGCGCGCGAGCCCGATCGCCTGCTTCTGCCCGCCCGACAGGCTGCGGCCGCCTTCGGCGATCATCATCTCGTAGCCCTGCGGATGACCGGCGATGAAGGTCTCGACGCCGGCGAGCCGCGCGGCCTCCAGCACCTCCTCATCGGTCGCCGCCGGACGGCCGAGCGTGATGTTGTCGCGCAGCTTGCCGTAGAACAGGTCGGTATCCTGCAGCACGAAGCCGATGCCGGCGCGCAGATCGGCCGGGTCGTATTGCTGGATGTCGATCCCATCGATCAGGATGCTGCCTTCGGTCGGCGGATAGAACGCGGTGGCGAGGCGACCGACCGTGGTCTTGCCCGAGCCGACGCGACCGATGATGCCGATCTTCTCGCCGGGCTTGATGTCGAAGGAGACGTTGTCGAGCGCCTTGGTCTGGCTTCCCGGATAGGAGAAGCTGACGTTCTTGAACTGGATGCGGCCCTGGTTGATCTCGCGCGCGACGTAGATCTTCTCCGGCGGACGCTCACGGTCCAGCGACATCAGCCGGTCGATCGAGCGCAACGCCGACGTCGTCTGGGTGAAGCGCGTCATCAGGCCGGCGATGCCTGCGATCGGACCGAGCACGCGACCCGACAGCATGTTGGCCGCCACCAGCGCGCCGACCGAGAGCTTGCCGTCGAGGATCAGGAACACGCCGACGACGACCAGCAGCAGGCTGCAGAACTGGCTCGCGACGCTCGCCGCTGTCATCGCCATCGAGGCCCAGAACTGGACGTCCTCGCTGGAGCGCGCCTGCGCCGCCACCGAACGCTCCCACACCGTCTGCACCCGGCTCTCGCCGGCCACCGCGCGGACCGTCTCCATCCCGTTGAGCGATTCCACGAGAATGCCGTGACGCGCGGCGGATTGCGCCTGCATCTGCCGCATCGCGCGTTCGAGCGGCCGCTGGATCAGCAGCCCGACGGCGATCATCACCGGCAGCATCAGCAGCGGAATCCAGGCGATGGGACCGGCGATGATGAACAGCACGATGATGAACACGACCGCGAACAGCATGTCGGTCGCCGACACCACGGTGCCGGAGGTGAAGAACTCGCGCACCGAATCGAAGTCGCGGAGCTGATTGGCGAGGATGCCGACCGATGGCGGCCGCTTGTCCATCTTCAGCGACATCACGTGCTCGAAGATGTTCGCGGCGAGCACCACGTCGATCTTCTTTCCGGTCATGTCGATGATGCGGCTGCGCACCACCTTGAGCAGGAAGTCGAATCCGATGGCCAGCATGAGGCCAACGCCGAGTGCGACCAGCGAGGGGATCGCGCCGTTCGGGATCACGCGGTCGTAGACGCTCATCGTGAACAGGGGCGCGGCCAGCGCCAGGATGTTGACGATGAACGCGGCGATCGCGACATGGCCGTAATTGGCGCCGAAGCGGCTGACCACCGACCAGAACCAGTGCGTCTTCGGCACTTCACCGGCTGCCGCCACGCGCGGATCGGCAATTGTGGCGGGCCGCACCAGATAGGCGAAGCCGACATACCGCGCCGCGACCGCCTCGAAGCGCTCGATCGCCGGCTGTTCGCGGCGCGAAGGATCGACGATGGTGAGACGGCCGGCGGCCTCGTCGATCGTCAGCAGGATGCGCGTGGTGCCGTCGTGAAACATCAGCACGCAGGGCAGCACCAGCGCGGGAATATCGCTCAGCGGCCGTTCGACCAGTTGCGCCTCGAGCCCGGCCCGCTGCGCGGCGCGCTCGTAGAGCGCGATGCTGAGCACGCCGCTGTCGAGCGGCAATCCGGACAGCAGCGCGCTGCGGCTCAGGGCGCGGCCGTGATGAGCAGCGAGGTAAAGCAGACTGTCACTGAGAGGATCAGCTGCTGGTGCGGCTGCGCTCATCTGGGGCATCACGTGCGCCGTCTCTTCGAGCTCGAACCTTGTCGGACGAATGTTCAACGACGCCTCGGAATCCATCTGGCCCACCGAGCAACGCGGACCTGCACCCATTGCTTCTTGCTAATAATTTGCCTTAGCCTAATTCTTTGGCCCGCACTTGGCTTTTCTGAGATTTTTACAGGTGTTTCTCGACAAACTCAGCGCAAAGTAAATGCGTATGGTGAAAAGCCGGCGCGACATGCACCGGCTCTTGTTAGTCTCACCTATTTCGGCGCGTGCCCGTTGGGGCTCTGAGCGTATCCGCCGTATTTTCCGGACGCGACGAACAGCGTCGTATCCTCGGGATCGCTCGAGGCCCACCGATCGCCAAAGGTAATCGGCGCGGGATGCTTCGACGTACCGTCATGCAGGCCGAACATCGGCACCGGACCGGCGGAGCTCAGCGGCTGCGGTCCGGGCGCCGGCGCACTCAGCCGAATGGGCGCCAGACTGTAGCCGATGAAGCCGCTCGGCGTGTCCACCGGCTCGGTCTCCGGCGGATGCCCGGTCTTCAGGTAGTTCAGCATCTGGCCCATCGCGGCGAGCAGCTGATAGTCGGCAAACACCACCACACCGCGCGCCGACACCAGCGACACGTTGGCGTTGAAGTACTGGTTCTGGGAGTTCAAGAGATCGATCAGCGTGCGCTGGCCGAGCTCATACTCCTTGTTGTAGGCGACGAACGTGCGGCGGGCCGCTTCGACATCGCGGACAAGAGCTGAGACGCGATCGGCGGTGATGATCCGGGCCGCCCAGGCCTTGTCGATCGACTCCAGCGCGTCGCGCTGCAGACGAGCATGCTTCTGCTGCTCCTGGATCATCCGCTGCGCGGCTTCTTCGCGGCGCCAGCTGTTCTGGCCGCCGTTGAAGATATCCCAGGATGCAACGACCTTGCCGCTGACCTCGTCGTAACGATTGTTGTAGGTGATCGATTCCTTGCCGGTCGTCGCGCGGCCTTCGAGCGAAAGCGTCGGCAGGAAGGTGCCGGTGGTGGCATCGAATCCCCGCTTGGCGGCCGTCACATCCGCCGCGGCAGCGCGCAGGGTCGGATTGAACTTGTAGGCGATGTCGAGCGATTCCGCCTTGTCCCGCGGCATGTCGGACAGCCGGCCGGGGAAACGCAGGTTATAAGGCTCGACGCCGACGACCTTGCGGTACTTCGCGCGCGCCACTTCGAGGCTGAGACGGAATTCCTCGAGCACGGCCTGCGCTGCCGCAACCCGTTCCTCGGCCTGCTGCGTGTCGCCCTCGCCGGCCCGGCCGCCCTGGAAACGGGCCAGCACGTTCTTGCGCAGTTCGAGATGAACCTTGAGGTTCTTCTCGGCCAGAGCGACCAGCCTGGAGTAACGCACCACGTCGACATAGGCTTCGGCGGCATCGAGACCAATCAGTTCGGTTCGCTCCAGCACGCGGTACGCGGCGGCATCGACCCGCGCGGCCTGTCGCCACACTTCATTGATCGAGGAAAAGCCATCGAACAGCAATTGACGGACCACCACGCCGGCCTCGCGGCCGCGCAGGTAGCGGCCATTGTTGCTCGGCGCCGGCGAGACATACTGCTTGAGCATCTCCGGTCCGGCGCTCGCATCGAGCCGGACCTGCGGCAGCAGCGTCCCCTGGGACTGGCGAAGCTCGGCTTCGGTGGCCCGCCGATTGGCGGCGGCCTCTCCGACACCGGGATTGGTCTTCACCGCCTGGTTTATGGCGTCCTGGATGGTGAACGGCTCAGCGCCCAATGCCGGGCTAAAGCTCATTCCCACAACACATATGAAAATGGGTGTATATACGATCTTCAACATAGGGAACCGATAACAAACCCGAGATCGGCTCGCAATGTGACTCGCCACATTTGCGGCGAAAAGCCGCCCGGTTGTGGCAGAATAGCTACGCTCCGCCATATTCCTCAGGGCAAAGATTTCAGAATCTGAAGCGAAATCAACGTCGTGGGGATGACGTGAAGCTGAGGCGGTGATTTAAAGTCAGCTATTTATTTCATAAAGAAAAATCTCGCGTCAGAGAATGTCGAGTTTTTCGTGTTTGTCTTCAATATGGACCGCTCCCGCGGCATTAACTGAGATGTCGTAGCCGGGGCCCTCACCCGAGACGGCGGAACGACAACAGGCGATCAGTCGCCCGCCATCGCCACGCCGGCCCCGCAGATGTCGGAAGCCTGGGTTCTGGCGCGCCGTCACGACAGCCGTGAGCGATCGCCGCCCAGGGATCGAGAACAACGAAGGATCCAATGAAGATCACGACCGGCCGGCAGACCCAGATGCGACCCATATATTTCGACGCATAGTCTGCAGGGAAGCAATGGCCAATGGGGTCCATTGTCCTCGAAAAATCTCGCGGAGCTGAGAGGCAGTGAATGGTGGGGGAGGCAGGACTCGAACCTGCGAAGCCATGAGGCGGCTGATTTACAGTCAGCTCCCTTTGCCACTCGGGACACTCCCCCGTATCGATGGCAATTCGGGCCGGCCGCGGAACAGCAGCGTCGGGACCATCAGCGCCATGGAGACGGTAAGACCGCGGGGCCCGAAGGAGCGGGCGCGCGCGGCCGGGGCCCTTATGATCGAACCCGGCCCTCGAAGTCAACCAAGGGACGACGAATTTTCCCGTCTCAGCGGTGCCAAATTGCCAGAATCCGCAGGCCGTGACAGAAGCTCGGGCCATGAGCGAACGCGATCGAAAGCCCCCTTTTCGCCGTCCGGGCGGTAAATTCTCCGGCAAACCGCGCGGATTCGAGCGCCCCCAGCCGTGGCGGGAGCGCGACCAGGACTCGGATGCCCCCGTCATTCTCTATGGCTGGCACACCGTGACCCTGGCGCTCGCCAATCCGAAGCGGCGGATTCGCAAGCTTTACCTGACCGAGAACGCCGCCAGGCGGCTTGCCGACGAGCGGATCGAGACGCGGGTGACGCCCGAGATCGTGCGCCCCAGCCAGATCGACCAGCGGCTCGGTCCGGACGCCGTGCACCAGGGCCTGTTGGCGGAGGCCGAGCCCCTGCCCTCGCCGGACATCGACACGCTCGCGGCCGAGGGACTGATCCTGGTGCTCGACCAGATCACCGACCCGCACAATGTCGGCGCAATCTTGCGCTCGGCAGCGGCGTTCGGCGTAAAGGCAATCGTGACCACCGCCCGCCACAGTCCGGAGGCCACCGGTGTACTGGCCAAGTCCGCATCGGGCGCCCTGGAGCTGGTGCCGATCATCACGGTGCAGAACCTCGCACGCGCGCTGACGCGGCTGAACGAGCGCGGCTTTCAGACGGTGGGGCTGGACAGCGCGGGCGAGGAGGACATCGCGGCGGTCGCCTTGCGCGAGCCGCTCGCACTGGTGCTGGGCGCCGAGGGCAAGGGCCTGCGGCAATTGACGCGCGAGACCTGCAGCGTCGTGGCGCGGCTCGACATGCCCGGCGCGATCAAGAGCCTCAACGTCTCCAATGCCGCCGTGCTCGCGCTCTATATCGGCGCGAGCCGGCTCGGCTTGATGTCAAAATGACGAAACGCCCGCGCGCATGAGGCGCACGGGCGTTGGCGCGAACGAACGTCCGTCTGATCAGTAATAGCGGCGCAGCACGCGCTGCCCGTGATAATACGGCGAAGCGCCCCAGCGATAGGCGTGGCGGCGGTGATGATAGCTGTAGACCGGAAGCGCCTGCTCTTCATAGGCAGGATACGGCGCGAAGGCGCCAGGACCGCTGTAGGTCGGGCCCTGGTTGACATAGTAATACTGCCGGGTCGGCTCGGGCAGCCGCTCATAGCTCGCGCCGCAGGCGCCGCAGCCATGGCCGTAGGTGTAGGTGTAGCCGGGCTGATAGAAATATTGCGGCCGATACGTCACCGTGGGCTGGTACGTCACGGTCGGCTGATAGGTGACCTGCGGCGCGCACGGCGCGGCGTAGCCGCAAGGGCCGCAGGCGGTGGCGCCGCAGGCCGCGGCCGGCGCGCTGCCGGCGACGGCGAGGCCGGCAATGGCGACAAGTCCTGAAACTACTCCACGCATAACTCTCTCCTGTTGATCTGTTCTTGCTTGGTCTGGCTGTCGATGGTGAGTTGCTGGCTAGCGGCGGTAGGCCGGCGGCCGATTGGGATAGCCGCGAGGATCACCATCGGGCGGAGCCAGGATGACGGCAGGCGGATACATCGGCACCGCCGGCTCCGGCGGCTGCATCTGGGATTGGGCGCCCCACGAGCGGGAATAGCTCTCGGCCGGCTTCGGCAGCTTGCGATCGGCCGGCGGCTCGATCTCCATCCGGCCATAGCCGGGCCTTGCTCCGAGGGTTGGATAGTAATGGCCAACATATGGCTCGGGCTCGACCGGCCGGCCGCCATAGATCGTCGGCTGCATGTAGTTGCCCCTGCCAAGACCGTACTGGCCTTCGACGACGGCGTAGGACGCATCGATGCCGTTGATGACGACGGGCACGCCGGGCCGCTGCGGAATGACGATCTCGAAGCCTTCGCTGGCGAGCGCGGCGGAAGACGCTCCAATCAGAATCACAAGAGCCGTTGTAGTACGCATGAATTCACGCCCCGGTTGCCATCCTACCAATACCGCAACGCGCGCCCCGATGGGTTAAACGCGCACATCAATCTGCTGGTAAGACTAACGCGGGAGCCACCATTCCGGGTTAAAGCCCGGGTGGGGTTCGAGTGCGAGGGTTAATGGCTGATCATCAGCCGATGAGCGACAATATTGCCAGCATCAACCCCGCTGCCCTGTCCGCAAGACTAACAGCCTTCGGGTCGGAGCAAGCCGGACCGCAACCGCGGCTCCGGCCTCCGAAGGCACTGGGCCTCATGTCGTTCCAAAACATTCCCGTCGCGGCGGGAACGACGGGGCCGGCTTGCGCTTAGCAGGTGGGGCGCAACGATGGAGTATTCCATGACACGATTTGCTATTCTCGGGGCTGCGGTACTCGCAACGGCGCTCGCCGGCCCGGCCATGGCGCGCGACGTGCACCACCGGCATATGAACCACCAGCAGGAAGGAATGATGCAGCACCGGCACATGGCCCGCCAGGACGGGGCCATGATGCAGCAGCGCACCGATACCGGATGGAACAACAACGGCTGGGATCGCCGCAACAGCGATCGCCGCAACAGCGGCTTCTGGCCGGCTGACGTCGCCGCTGGAGCGGTCGGCACCGCTGCCGGCATCGCAGGCGCAGCCATCGGAACCGCCGGCGCCATCGCGACCGCGCCGTTCCGCACCGCGGATGCCTATGCGTACAGTCCCGGCCCCTCTTACGGCCAACCGAGCTATGATCGCGGCCCGAACGGCTATTATGGCGACTGGAACAGTTACGCGACCCGCAACGGCCTGGTCTGCCGCCCCGGCACCATGTTCAAGGGCAGCGACGGGCTGATGCACATCTGCCAGTAAAGATCGAGCCGGAGCGGCTTCGACGATCGGCTCCGACAGGGGCGGCCCAACGGCCGCCCTTTTTGCTGGGCTGATGGCAGAAGCGGCGCTCACGCGGGGAGTAGCCGGACTGCATCAACTCTGGTAGGAACACCGCGCTTCGCGAGACCTCGTCGCAAACTGACGACGAGATCTCCGCCACCAGCATTCGCCGGCTTAGCTCAGCGGTAGAGCAGCGGTTTTGTAAACCGAAGGTCGGGGGTTCAATCCCCTCAGCCGGCACCAGCTTCCGTGAAGTTGGGATTTGCTGCGGCAATGGCTGTCACCGGCTTTAGGCGTCAATTCGCCCTCGTCCTGACCGCGGGTCTGGCGATGCCGGTCGCCGACGGCGGCCTGGGCGCAGTCCACTCTGGATCCGGCAACGGCCCGCCGCCCTCGCCGGTCGCTCCGATGAGTTGGCCGGGCACCTGATCCGTGACCAGCACCCAGCCTTGCGTCGCGCAGAACAGCCCGAGCAGACAGCCCTTGACCGCCAGCATCTTCGGGCCCTCGCGCCAGATCGAGACGGCATAGGTCTTGCCGTCCTCGGCGTTGTAGACCTCGCCGCTGTGGCGGCCGTCGGCGTTCAGCTTCAGGCCGAGCAGCATCTGGTGGCCCAGCAGCAGACGGCCGCGCCTGGCCGGATCGGGATTCAGCCGGTCGCGGAACGGCTGCCCCTTGGCATCCGCCGTCTCCTTCATCCACACGATGTAGCCGCAGACGCGGTCGGCCATCGCGCCACAGCGCTCGACGCGGACGCGGGCGCGGCCGTCCTCGGTCAACCATGTGCCGAACGGATCGCCGACGGGAGCGGCGTGACCGCGGCCCTCCGCCATCGACAGCAGCAGGCCGACGACGATGCGTAAGCCGACGCGCAGAACGAATCTCAATGTCATGTCCAGGGACCTCACTGTCTCCATGGCCTCGAGCCACGCGCTCGTACGGCCGGGTCGACGTCGCCGCTGACTGCCCGAGATCTGGCCGTGCCCTCGATGCCAAAGCGCGCACACGAAGGCGCCCCGATGCGGGGCCATCTGCCCGCGCGACGCGATCGTTCGCACGGCCCGCTCACTGGAGCTGCGCGACCAGGGCCTCGGCGCCCTTGTCGATTCCGGCCTCGGCGGCCGCGAGCGCACCAACGCTGGCCTTGATGTCGTAGGGCGAGGGATATTGCTTGCTGACGAAGGCGCTCAGCAGTCGCCCGCTCGCGGCATCGAAGATCTCGGCCGCGTAGAATACCGAGCCGGTCAGCAGTCCCTCACCGTCGCGTGCACTCTGCACGCCGTTGTAGAGGGCTCCCGCGAGATCGAAGCGCGAGGCGGTGCCGAGCACCGGCGTGTTGGCGACGGCGCCGGTCAGGGTGAGCCGCACGCGCAGCGTATTCGGCCCGCGCTGATGGACGATCTGGAAGCGCGCCGAGAGACTTTCCAGGAAACGCCGCTGCATGTAGGCGGGCGAGCGCAGCCTTGTCCCGGTCGGACATGTCGCCGAACTGATGATCCGCGCCGCGATAGATCAATCACGACCGGATCGAGCGTCACCTTGTCGTAGCTGCGCCAGTCGGTGGCAGTCCCGTAGCGGTAAGGCACCCGGCCCGATGGATCGGATGTGTTGGGCGCCAGATAGCGCGCCGACGCCACCCCGGAATAGGCCACCGGCGTCACCGTGTTGCATCCGGCACAGAGGCTCGCGGCGATCGCCGCGAAGCCAGACATCGGAAATCGACTCCTCATCCCCCTCCTCCACGATTGCGGCGCCGTTGCCAGCGCGTCCACATGGCCACCTAAATAAACCGACCAGACGGTTTGTAAATAGAGATCGAATGAAAAGAATTGTTCCATACGTCGAGGCGGTCGGCAGGGGACCTCCAGGAGGCATCGGCGGACGGAAGTCGGACGGCAAGCCAGCCCGACTTCGCTCAGATCGAACCGTCCAATGATGGAGATGGCGCCGAGCTCGAGCGTGTCATCGCTCCCCGGTCGTCCCGGCCTGCCGGAATGCAGTCCATTGTTGGTCGTCGAGCAGGCGGGCAAACAGACGGTCCAGGTCCGGCTGCTCCAGCGGCGAGACGCGCAGCATCGTCATCAAGGCAAGCCCACGTGCCGCCGCCCATCGCAGGACCGCGAGATCAGCGTCATCGGCCTCGCCGCGGATCTCGGCTACTCTCTCGGCATCCTTGGCACGGGCATCGGCCAGCAATCCCGGCTCCTGGGCGAGCGCCCCGAGCATGGCCTGAGCCACCGAATATTGCTGGGCGATCAGCTCCCGCGAGATCGCAATCTGCGTCGCGAGTTCGGGCTGATCAGCCGCTTTGCCGGCTCCAGCCCTGTACCTGCTGGCGAATTCGTCGAAATGCAGGAATTGCTGTTCCAGCAGAGCCTTGAGCACCGCTTCCTTGTTGGGAAACTGGTGCATCAGGCCGCCCTTGCTCAGCCCGCTCTCGCGGGCGATGGCGTCGAGCGTCAGCCGCCCCGGACCATCGCGGGCGATGATGGCGAGGGCGGCGGTGAGCGCGGCCTTGCGCGACCGCTCGGAGCGTGAAGGGTTGTCCATCGAAGTCTGCGAAGTGCCCGGACGGTGCACGAAGGTTGCGAGCAGATGATGCCCCTAAGACCGGGGCGGCTCGGCCATAGGGGCGAGCCGCGCTCCTCTGTCAAGAAGAGCTCCGGAAAAACGCCGCTTAGGAACCATCTGTGCGGGATTGGATTTCCGGTATCGCCTTTCGCGGGTGGGGGACGAAACGAGTTCAGACTGTGGCAACATTGTTGTCACATCTCACCTAGAACTCCTGCTTATCCCCAGAAGTCACTGGTCTTCAACTTGATTTCGTCAGCCGCTTTTGTTGCAATTGAGGCATCGGGGGACAAGCGTCATGACGTGGAAGGAAGAGCGTGATGCGCTGATCGCGCAGACCATGGCCTTCGTGCAGTCTGTGACCGGCAAGCCGGCCGACTTCGCCCAGTTCGAGCTGCCTACCGTTCCGGCCGGCACCCCCATCACACCGCAGCAGGCCGTGGCCGGTCGCCCGACGCACGCCGCTGTCGAGCACGTGATCGGCAACACCATTGAAACCGAGGCACGTCGCGGCGGCAACGTGCAAGTCGCAATCCCCAATGCCGTGGGGGAGCCTGCAAGGCCGAGAGCGCCCGACGCCATTGCGTCCGAGGCTTCGTTCGCCGCCCCGAGCCCGGTCCCTGCGGAGCGTTTCACCAGCATCGCCTCGCAGCTCGATCTCCAGCGCGACATGCAGGCGGAGATTCGCGCCCGCGTCGCGCGCTTCCGGGCCCATCAGGAGCGCTTCAATCGGGAGCGTCAGGAATATTTCAGCGCGACACTCGCGCGCCTGAAAGCATCGGCCGGACGGAGCGCCCTCCCTGAGGACTAAAGGCGACCGCGCCGAGGATCTATGGCCGAGGGTACACAAACATATCCGCAATCGCCGCGCCGGCTCACAGCCAGGCGCACAGCAGCGCCACATTGGCGACGAAGGCGAGCAGCAACCCAAAGGCGAGCGTCAGCTGGATCCGCCCGCAGAAGATGTGGAGATCGGTTCCCATGGGCTTAACCATCTGGCGATTCTAGCCCCGGAGTCCCACGGATTCTTTTTTCAAAAATTTAGGACTCGTTTACGACTCGGCCGCCCGAAAAGGCCCCTTTCCTGCCCCAGGCGCGCCAGTGTCTCGCTGCACGTGCCGTTCATTCTCGGTTCATCCTTCGCTTCTCTGGAGCTGTTTGGAATGCCCTACGCGCTGTTTTGCAACGACGCCAAGTTGAGCAAGGCCTATCCGACCGAGGGAGATGTCTGGCGGCTGGCGCGGCAGAGCGGGCTGGTGGTGGACGTGATGATCAATGCGCGATCGACCGCGCATCTGCAGCTCGACAATGATTACGAGATCCGGCCCTGCGCCGCCGAGCCCGAGGAAGATCCCTGGCAGAACCGTGCCGAAGCCGAGCAGGAGTTCAACATCCCGTTCGCATCCTGAGCGGCTGCGGCGGAAGCGCGCCGCGGGTGATACTTCTCGGGTGATACTTATAGTCTCTAGTCTCTGTGCGCTGCTGTCCCCGAGCCTCGGCGTGCCTAGACGGAAGCCGCCGGCAGAAGACATTCACGTCTTCATGCCAGTCCGGTCCCGCGGACGACTTGCCTTCATCAAGGATTTTTCGACAGACAGACCCGCGATCAGCGGGCAGCCGGAGCTGCCCGCTCGAAGGTCGCCATGAAGCCCGTTCTCAGGGCGTCGCCGTCGCCAGCGATGCCGTTTCGGCCGGAAGGGCGACACAGGCACGCTTGCGGCTGACACCGCGGATCGCACCGGTCACCTTCAGCACCTTGCCCGACGGGCAGGACGCGGTTTGCACCAGCGCCACCTCGTAGGGGGCCAGCATCAACGGTTCGGTCTTCAGAACGGTCTGGGCGGAGCACGGCAAAACAGCCGCCGACAACAACAGCACGGACACCAAGATACGCATGTGGGATGATCCATCAAACCGGCGCACCGATAATATCAACTGATGGCGAAAGTTTCACGAAGGTTTGAAAATTTTTTCGCACTGCGTGAGCGATCCCGAAACCATCGCCAGCCAACCACCGGACAGCAACACGCCCGCACCAGACGGCGCGGGCGTGTTGGAATTGAGGCGTGATCCGCTTCCAGCCGAACGCCGCCGGCCGCGGGCTCGGCGATCTCGCTTAGTACTTGCTGGCGGCTGGTCCGCCCCAGCCGAAGCGGTAATTCACCCCGACCTTGACCGTATGCTCGTCGCTGTTGAAGCGGCTGCCCACAACCGGAGCCGGCCCACCCGTGAAGGTCGTATTGCCGAAATTGTAGTACTGGTACTCAGCCTTGGCCGACCAGTTCGGCGCGAACATGTATTCGAGGCCGGCGCCGACGGTGTAGCCGTCCTTGCTATTGCCGGACGTGGTGAAGCCCGTCGGCACGCCGGCGACGCTCACCCCGAGATTGTTGCCGTCCCGCCAGGCATAACCGCCCTTGGCATAGAGCAACGCCGGTCCCCAGGTGTAGCCGAGACGGCCGGTGACCGAGCCGAGTTGGTTGGCGCCGGTCGAGGTCACGACCGCAGCCCCCGGGAAGCCGAAATTGGTCGTATTGCGATCCATCCAGCTGTACTGGGCTTCGATGCCGAGCACCCAGTTCGGGGCGAACTGGTAGTCGAAGCCGCCCTGCACGCCGCCCAGGAAGCGGCCGTTGTTGCCTTCCAGGCTGTTATTGCCCGCGAAGGCGCCGCCGAGGTGACCACCGAGATAGAAGCCGGTCCAGTTGTAGATCGCCTGAGGCGGCGTGTAGACCGGCGCCTTGGTGTAGGTGCGCGGAGGCATATCGGCGGCGAAAGCCGGGGCAGCCAATGTGGTCAAAGCCACTGCACTGAATAAAAACCGCTTCATGGGACGTCCCCGTTATTCGTTTGCGACATCTATCGAACATCATGGCCGCATTTGGGTTGCCCGGTGGCGGTGACGCAGCTGTGATTGCTGCTGCGGTGTCACCAGAGGGCAACAAAGGCCTTTTGTTCCATAGGCTTCCCGAATATTTCGTGAAGCTGACGCCTCGCCCGATATTTGGTCGCCGCGAGGCGACAAAGCGTTCGATCCATCCCTGATTTGTGATCGGGCAAGCGGCTTGGCAAGGCGCTGCGACGACGTGGCAATCCTTCGAAAACGCCGGGACCTGAAAACGCCGCGGCCTAGCGCGTGAGGCCGGCCAGCTCCGGGAATGGCGCGTAAGTCGACCCGGCACAGAGCTCGCCGGCATCCTCGACCAGACGGTCGAACCGGCCGTCGACGAACACCGCGGCGCGCTCCTGCGCCGGACGGTAGCTGCCGTCGGACTCGCGCGCCGCATAGCGGAGGCAGCTCACGTAGCGCAGCCGGCCACCGACCGTCCGTTGCACCGGCTCCGCCATGACGCCGTCGCGCACCCCGACCGGATTGTTCAGGTAGGTCCTGAGATAGGACAGGATCTCGCTGCGGTGGTTGGCTGGAAACGGCTGGCTGCCGACACCACGATCGCCGGTGTAGGAGATGCCGCGATTGTCCTCGCTCATGAACGCGGCGGGACCTCCGCTGGCGCACCCCGCCAACTGCAGCGCCAGCGCGGTTGCCGGCCACCAGCTCATTCTCCCCATCCCCAGGCGCCCAACTCTTGAAAGCCGATCCCGCGGCCGTTCTAGCTCAAAGCCAGAGGCCGGGAAATCCGTCCCGGCTCACGCCTTCGTCAAGCCGCTGCCGCCGGAGCGCTCTGGCGCGCTCCGGCGGTCAACGACCAGATCGGCTCTGCGTGGCCTTGGCCGGATCAGCCGCGGCGGGTCGCCGGCGTCACGCGCTTGAAGCTCACCTTGTTGTGATGGCTGAGATGCGCCACGTGGCGATGCTTGTGGCGGACAAGCGAGGCATGCGGCTTGGTCTTCGTCTTGCCGACGGTGGGCTTCATCTCGTTCGCCTTGTCGCCGGCCTGCGTCGCGCCCGGCTTGGTGGCGTTGGTCTTGGCCGCATCGGTCTTGCTCACATCGGTCTTCGCGGTGCCAGTGGTCTGGCTGGACTTCGCGGACGTATCGGTTTTTGCAGCACCAGCAGCGAATGCGGGCGCAGTCAGGATCGACGCGGCGAGCAGCGCAACAGACATTGACTTCAGCATGGTCGTCTCCGTGATGTGAAGATCTGGAGGCACCATCCAGTCTGGATGGGCTCGTGATCATGGAGACGACGATAGGGAACCGGCACTGAACCCACCCTGAAGTAAAGCGCTGTTTTCGGTTCATGGACATGAAGGGATAGTCATCGAGGTGACTGGTCTGTCATCATGTCGTCCGTATAATGCACCGATCGCGGCGCAAAATCCGCGCAAATGGCCGGGAATATTTCGCAGCTGCGGGAGTTCTTCCCCGTACGCAGTCACCTGTTGGATCGACAACTCGGGAGATACGAATGAAAAAGTCTGCGCTCAGGATTGCCACGCTGGCTCTGTTCTCGATGGCCGTGGCCTCCGGGCCGCTGCTTCTGTCGAAGGCCTATGCCGCGGGCAGCGATACCCCGTCGTCGCCGCCGGCGTCGGATTCGGGCAAGAAGAAGAAGGACAAGAGCTCGAGCATCGAAGATCCGAAGTTCCTGGCGGCCTATCGCACGGCCTATACCTCGATCTATGATCGCGGCGACTACGCCACCGCGATCCAGCAGCTCAAGGCGCTGAACCGCGAGGACGTCGCCGACGTTGCCAATCTGATCGGCTACTCCTATCGCAAGCTCGGCAACTACCAGGCCTCCAAGCAGTACTACGAGCAGGCCCTGGCGGATGATCCGAACCACGTGCGCACCTGGCAGTACTACGGCCTGTGGCAGCTCGAACAGGGCAACCGCGAGCAGGCCAAGTACCACCTCGACAAGGTCGCGCAGCTCGCCGGCACCAACAGCCCCGAATATCGCTCGCTGGCCGACGCGCTCGAGAAGCAGCCGGGCACCGGCCTCGTCTACTGACGACGCGATCGGACCAGCTCCGATCTCGACAGTGGCGCAACCCGAAAGGGTTGCGCCATTTTCGTTTGTCCGCTGTCGTTGATCCGTTATGGATGAAACCTCGTGCAGACCATTTTCATCAGATTTTTGAATGGGAGATTGCCTCGTGGAGTCCTGGCTTGGCGCAGCACTCGATTACATCAGGGATTGGCTGGCCTTTCAGGTCGCGGTCTCCGAGCAACCCGGCTGCATTATTGCGATCGCCCATCGCGGTGAGATCGTCCTGGAGGCGGCCTTCGGGCACGCCAATCTCGACAGCGGCGAGAAGCTGACGCCGCGGCACCGCTTCCGCATCGCTTCGCACACCAAGGCGTTCACCGCCGCCGCCATCATGCGCCTGCGCGAGCAGAAGCGGTTGAAGCTCGACGACACCGTCGGACAGTACGTCAAGGATCTGCATCCGGATGTCGCCGCGGCCACACTGAACCAGCTGCTGTCGCACACGGCAGGCCTGATCCGTGACGGCAAGGATTCCGGCCAGTTCACGGATGGCCGGTCCTATCTCGACAAGGACGAACTGCTGGCCGAGCTGAAGCAGCCGCCGGCGATCGATCCCAACAGCCGGTTCAAATATTCCAACCATGGCTACGGCCTGCTCGGCATGGTCATCGAGGCGATCACCGGCGAGCCCTACCCGGCCTGGCTGCAGCGCGAGATCATGACGCCGCTGGCTTTGCGAGAAAGCGCGCCCGACATGACGCTGCTCGGCAAGAGTGTCCCATTCGCGCGCGGCCATTCACGCGTCGTCCCCGTGGGCCGCCGGGTCGTGATTCCCGGCGACAATCCGACCAACGCGATCATGCCGGCAGCGGGCATCGTCGCGACCGCGGCCGACACCGCCCGCTTCTTCGCCCAGCTTGCCCCGAACGCGAAGAAGAGCCTGCTGTCGGTCGCTAGCCGGCGCGAGATGGTGCGCCGGCAATGGCGCGTGCCCCAGGACGTCGAAGAGGCCTATTACGGCCTGGCGCTCATGAGCGGGACAACGGCCGGCTTCGACTGGTTCGGCCATGGCGGCGGCTTCCAGGGCTACATCTCGCGGACGTCGGTCATTCCCGCCCGCGACATCACGATCACCGTGCTGACCAATGCCGTCGACGGCTGGGCACCCGGCTGGGCCAATGGCGTCAAGTTCATCCTGCAGGCCTTCGCCACCCACGGCGCGCCGTCGCGCAAGACGCGCGACTGGACCGGCCGCTGGTGGACGCTGTGGGGCGCCGTCGATCTCGTCCCGTTTGGTGACAAGGTCATGGTCGCCAATCCGGTATTCATCAACCCGTTCCTCGATGCCGCCCGCATCGAGGTGACCGGACGCGACACCGGGCGCATCGTGCACGCGGCCGGCTATGCCAGCCATGGTGAGGCGGTGCGGCGCGTGCGCACCAAGTCCGGCGTCAGCGAGATCTGGCTCGCCGGCGCACGGGTGCGGCCGGAGCGCGTGGTGAAGGCCGAGATGGAGCGGAAATATCCCAAGGGCCGGCGCAAGAAAGACTCATAGCCCGGGTGTCGCTGCACTCATCGGGCCTCCTCCCTGCCCTCCTTCATCAACGCCTCGGCCTCGCCGCGGAAGGCTTTGCGCGCATCGTCGCGGGAATAGAACATGTGGCCGCCCGGATAGACCACGAGCTTGACCCGCGGCGGCCGCGCGAAGGCCGGCAATTGGTCGAGCAGGATCTTCGAGCCGTAATATGGCGTGGCGAGATCGAACAGGCCGTGGCCGACCAGGAGTTTGAGCTTGGGATCGAGCGCGAGAATCTGCCGGAGTTCGCCGGTGGACTCCGGCGGGTTGGTGCCCTTTCCGAAATCCCATGACCGGTTCACCGCCCCGCTCAACAGCTCATAGGAGCCGTCGGGGTGCCAGTTCAGCTTGCGTGTCGTCAGCTCGACCGCGGCGCTGGTCAACGGCGCGGTGAGCACGTCCCCGGATGGATCGGAGCTGCGCGAGCGGCTCGAATCCGGATAGGGATCGATGCCCAGCACCGAGCCGTCATAGCGCCCGGTGATGCGGCCGTTCTTGCGGTCGAACTCACGGCGAAACTCCGAGACGTCGAAGCGGCCGGCCAGCCTGCGGCTGACCACCTGGTCGATGCCGGTCAGGGTCGCGACCCTGTCGGCGAGCCGATTGGTGGCTTCCGTATCGGCCTCGCCTTTGACGAGATCGAGCAGGAAGTCGCCGCTGGCGTAACGCTCGACATCGGCAAGATCGGCGCGGGTCACCGGCCCCTTCATCTGCTTCGCGACGGCCGCATAGCTCGGCAGGCTCGCGACATATTGCATCAGGCTCGAGCCGGAATAGTCGCGAAAGTCCATCAGCGGCGACAGCAGGATCAGGCCGCTGATGCCGATGCCCTGGTCATGCTGCAGGTTGTTGACGATCTTCGGACCGCGAATGCCGCCATAGCTCTCGGCCGTGATGAATTTGGGCGATGCGAGACGGTCGTGCTTCTCCAGCCAGCGACGCACCACGAGCGACAGCGAACGCACGTCGCCGTCGACCGAGAAGAACCGTTTGCGCACCTCGTCGCCGGTTGCGACGAAACGGCTGTAGCCGGTCCCGACGGGATCAATGAACACCAGATCGGTAAAGTCGAGCCAGGTGTCTGCATTCGGCATCAGCTCCAGCTTCGACGACGGCGTCACGCTGGCCGCGTCGATTCCGATCCGCCACGGACCGGCATTGCCGAGCTGCAGATAGGCGGACGAGGCACCCGGCCCGCCGTTGAAGAAGAAGGTCACCGGGCGGCTGGCGCGGTCGGCGCCATCGAGCTGATACGAAGTGTAGGCGATGTCGGCCTGCGGCTCGCTCTTGTCGTCGAACAGGCGGATCGAACCGGCAGTCGCCGTGAACGACAGCGTGCGGCCGGGCAGTTCGAGCTTCTGTGTCGTGGTGGAGTCCGGCGGCAACTTGTGCTGCTCGGCGGTCGATGCTGAGCCGGGCGGGCTGGCGGCGCGATTTCCGGCCGAGCCGGTGCGATGCGAGCCCGGCGCTGCGGCGTCGTGCGCCGCCGGTGGCGCATCCTCGGCGTGCAGGGCCGGGCTGGCGAGCAGTGCCGTCACGGTCAAAGCCATCAGTCTCGGCCACGCGACGGACGATCTCATCCCTGCCATCAGCTCACTCCCCTAGGCGCTTGGCGCAACACGCCACCTCTGCAAGGGCATGAACCGCGGCTTGGGAGCAAGCTCAAGCAACTCTTCCGTGATCCAAGTCACATCCGCACCAGTGCCTGTTCCCCTCAGGTGTGTTATGGGCTCGAACCTCTCCATCGCCTCCGACGTCCCATCACTGGGACACCCAGGTTTGGGGCAAGAGGCCGCCGCCGATTGCGATCACGGAGTTCATCATGAAGTTGCCGACGCTCATCATCGCAGCCCTCTCCGGGCTCGCCGGACCGGCCGTGATCGGATCGCCGGCAGCCTGGGCCGGTCCGCCAGCGGCGCTGGTCGAGGACGTCCAGGGTGATGTGGCCGGCGCCGAGCTGATGGACTATGTCGCGCCCGGCCAGGTGATCAAGCTCGGCCCGGATGGCGCCGTGGTGATGAGCTACCTCAAATCGTGCCGGCGCGAGACGGTCAACGGCGCCGGCAGTGTCACCGTCGGCCCCGGCGAAAGCACGGTCGACGGCGCGACGCTCAAGAGCGACATCGTCAATTGCGACGCCAGCCATGCACAGGCCACCTCGCGCGAGACCAGCGAGGTCGCGGCGACGATCGTGCGCAGCGTCGGACCGGACAGCGCGCCGGTGGCGCAGGCGATCATCTACAGCGCGTCGCCCATCTTCGAGGCCAAAGGGCGCGGCACGCTGACCGTCGAGCGGCTCGACCAGCCCGGCGAGCGCCAGGAGGTCGAGCTCTCGGGCCGGCAGTACAAGGGACGATTCTACGATTTCGCCGGCACCAGCCACCCGCTCACGCCCGGCGGCACCTATGTCGCGAGCTTCAGCAACTTGCGCATCGTGTTCAAGGTCGACGCACAGGCCAAGGCGGGCCCCGGCCCTGCGGTCGGGCGATTGATCCGGTTCAACTGAGCCGAAAGCTCTCGTCGGTGGCGATCGGACGCCGGACGCGCGACGCGCTTGCCGTCATCGCCATCGCGCTGGCGTGCGCGGGCCTGTTCGTGTCGCCCCTCTTCGAGCGCGGCCGCGGCCTGTCGCTGGATGCGCTGACATGGCTACGCTTCGAGACCTTCGGCAACCGTCACGATGCAGCAGCGAGTCCGGCGGTGGTGATCGCGGTCGACGAGGAGAGCTACCAAGCGCCCCCCTTCAAGGGCGCGCCGCTGTTGACCTGGACCGGCGAGATCGGGCGCGTGCTGACGGCTGTCCTCGACGGCGGCGCCAAGGTGGTCGGCTTCGACATCGTGTTCCAGACTTCGATCGAGCAGTCGGAGATTCCGCTCGGCGACAGCACTCTCGGCGAGAAGACGCGCGGCTTCGATCGCGACTTCCTGCGTGCGCTCGCGGCCGCGGCCGCCGGCGGCAAGGTGGTGCTGGGCGAGATCTTTGCCGAGCCGCCGATCCTGCCCGCGCCCGGACAGCGCATCGCGGTGCGCCAGCAGCAGAACCTTCGTCCGCTCAACACCTATACCGACAGCGACGATGTCGTCCGCCGCCATCCGCTGACGCTGTCGGTCGACGGCAAGGCCGTTCCGAGCATGGCGCTGGAATTGGCGGGGCGCGCAACCAGCACCGCGCCGGTCATTGCCGCCGATGGCGTCACACTCGGTGCGTACAAGGTGCCCGGCAGCGTGCCGAGCACCATGACCCTGAATTTCGCCGGCGGCGCGCAGGACATTCCAACCTATTCGTTTGCCGACTTGCGCGCCTGCGCGCTCAAGGGCGACAAGGACTATTTTCGCCGCGAGTTCGCCGGCAAGGTCGTCCTGCTCGGCACCGTCGGGATCGAGGATCGGCGGCTCACCTCGAAGCGCTTCGCAACCCGCGCCGAGGGCGCGCGGCGGCCGCGCTGCGTTCTGGACGAGCGCAGGATCTCCGAGACGTTCGCCCGCAGCACCATTGCCGGCGTCTACATCCACGCCACGGCGGTGAACAATCTGGTTCGGCACGACGCGATCACCGAGCTCGGACGCCCAGCGATCTTCGCCATCGCCGCAACCATCGCCCTGCTGGCTGCGCTGCTCGCCCGATTGCTGCGCCCCGCCTCTGCAGCGGCAATCCTGGCAGGGCTCGCGCTGCTCTATACCGCGCTCGCCACCATCCTCTTCGACCATTCTTACGGGCTGCCCTTGACGGAGCCGCTCGCAGCCGGCGTGCTCGCGCTGGCTGCGACCACCGGCTATCGTTTCATGGTCACCGACAAGGACCGCAGGCTGCTGCAGAAGAGCTTTGCCTATTACCTCGCACCGCACGAGATCGACCGCATGCTCGCCTCGCGCCGGCTGCCGCAGCTCGGCGGCGAGACCCGCGAGGTCACCGTGTTCTTCTCCGACATCGAGGGCTTCTCGCGCCTCGCCGAGCAGATGACGCCGGAGCAGCTCATGGCGCTCACCAACGAATATCTCTCGGCCATGACCGACGTCATCGAAAGCCACGACGGCTATGTCGACAAATACATCGGCGACTCCGTGGTCGCCGTGTTCGGCGCTCCGCTCGACGATCCCGACCATGCGCGCAGCGCGGCGCGTGCGGCGCTCGACTGCAAGGCGAAGCTCGCCGAGCTCAACCATTCGTCGACGGCGTTCCAGGGCATCAAGGTGGCACAGCGCATCGGCATCAACAGCGGCGCCGCGCTGGTCGGCAATTTCGGTTCGCAACGCCGCTTCAACTACTCCGTCATGAGCGACGCCGTGAACGTGGCCTCGCGGCTGGAGGGCGCCAACAAATTCTACGGCACCACGATCATCGCCTCCGAGAGCACGGTGGCGCTCGCCGGCACCGAGTTTGCCTGGCGCGAGCTCGACACCATCCGGGTCAAGGGCCGCGAGCAGTCACTGAATATCTACGAGCTGCATGGCCGCGCAGCCGAGCTCACGCCGGAGGAACAGGCCCTCCTCACCAGCTATGCCACAGGCCTTGCGCACTGGCGCGCCGGCGAGCTTCCGCAAGCGGTCGACCGCTTCGCGCAAAGCGCACTGAGCGATCGGCCAAGCCACTTCTTCGCCGAACGCGTGAAAGCAAGCTTGGCGACCGGATCCCTGGCCTGGGACCCAGTGCGCAGCCTGCAGGAAAAATGACGCCACGATGACTTCCGTGCGTGCGCGCACGTCCGGGCCATATCAGCCTCATCCCGGCCCCATTGCCCCAGGATACCGGCCGCGATGGACAAGCACGGGCAAGGTCGGCTAGACGACACGGCGCCTGTCACCGGCCAACCGACCAGCGAGCCCTGCGACGCATGACCACGTCCAAGCGATATGAGCGGATCGCCTTCGTCGCGAGTCCGAGTGCCGAAGCCCAGGCCGCACTGACGCAGCTCTCCGCGCTGTACGGCAACTCCGATCCGGACCTAGCGGACGTCGTGGTCGCGCTCGGCGGCGATGGCCTAATGCTGCAGACGCTGCACGACCACATGCGCTCGGGCAAGCCGATCTACGGCATGCATCGCGGCACGGTCGGCTTCCTGATGAACGAGTTCAGCACGATCGATCTGCACGGACGGCTCGAAGCGGCCCAGGAATCGGTGATCCATCCGCTGCTGATGCGGGCGACCGATGCCGCGGGCGTCGTTCACATCCACCACGCCATCAACGAAGTCTACCTGTTCCGCCAGACGGCACAGACGGCGCGGCTGCGCATCCTGATCGATGAGCGCGAGCGCATGCCGGAGCTGATCGCCGACGGCGTGCTCGTCGCCACGCCCGCAGGCTCCACCGCCTATAACCTCTCGGTGCAGGGCCCGATCCTGCCGATCAACGCCGCGCTGCTGGCGCTGACGCCGATCAGCGCGTTCCGGCCGCGTCGCTGGCGCGGCGCCCTGCTGCCAAACACGGCCTATGTGATCATCGAGGTGCTCGAAGGCGACAAGCGGCCGGTCGCGGCGGTGGCCGACCATGACGAGGTCCGCAACGTCCAGCGGGTCGAGGTGCTCTCCGACAAGACGATCTCGATGCGGATGCTGTTCGACGCCGGCCACAGCCTGGAAGAGCGGATCCTGAGCGAGCAGTTCGGCTACTGACATCGGGCGGTTTTCCGCGCCTTTTTGCTCCGTGGCCGCCCTGGGCAACGCTTTGTTAACCCGCGGCTCCGTATGGTTAATGCGGGTATACCGCCATCACCGGTGATCCCTTCGGGCCGGCCAAATGTACCGCATCGACTTCAACAAGCTGCGCTTTCTCGTCTGCGACGACAATCCGCACATGCGCCGCATCCTGCGCACGCTGCTGCATTCGTTCGGCGCCCGCGAGGTCAACGAGGCCGAGGACGGCGCGACCGCACTCGAGATGTATACTCATTTCTCGCCGGATATCGTCATCACCGACTGGGCAATGCCGATCTTCGACGGCCTCGAGCTCGCGCAGATGATCCGGCAGCCGGAAGCCAAGGGCAATCCCTACGCGCCGATCATCATGCTGACGGGACATTCGGAGAAGCGCCGCGTCACCGTCGCGCGCGACGCCGGCGTCACGGAATTCCTCGCCAAGCCGATCTCGGCCAAGGGCCTGTATCAGCGCATCCTCAACGTGGTCGCCAATCCGCGGCCCTTCATCAAGACCAAGACCTATTTCGGCCCGGACCGGCGCCGCAACACCAACACCGCCTATATCGGGCCGGAGCGCCGGATCGGCGGCGAGGCGGAGATCTTCCAGCAGCCGTCACTTCTGGATAAAGCGCGCTCCGCAGTTTAGGGGCGCGGCAGTGAGCCCGCGTTAACGCAATCCGGGGATCGGCGCCCAGCGCGCCAAGGTCCTCGGCTATGAATCGGGGAAGTGAGTCGATTTGCGTTGGTCGGCATCATCAGGGGATATCGAGATGGCGAAAGACAAGGCCCCGGCGGTCCAGGTCAAGACCTACGCCTCGCATCACGTCATCACCCAGCCCAATCCGCTGAAGAAGGTGCTGCGCCGCGCCGAGGAGAAGGATCTCGACGATCCGATCGCACGCGCGGAAGCCGCGCTGGCCGGACTGTCCGGCGAGTTCAAATCGTGGATGGACACCGAGGCCGATCGTCTGACCAAGGCCTATGCAGCAGTGCTCAAGACCGGCTTCGACGACGACGCCTGCGAGGAGATGTTTCGCGCCGCCCACGACATCAAGGGCGACGCAGCGACCTTCGGCTATCCCGCCGCTGCCGAGGTTGCCGATAGCCTGTGCCGGATCATCGAGCACGCGCCCGACCTCGAAAAGGTCCCCGCCGAGCTGTTCGAGCATCACGTCAACGCCATCCAGGCGATCGTGCATGATCATACGAAGTATGACAGCGCGACGGTCGCAGGCGAATTGAGCCGCCGGCTGCGCCGCGTGGCGGACGACTATCTGATCCAGGTCAACCGCAACCGGCCTGAGCATCTCGAAGCGATCCTGGCGCCGAGCCTCGTGCCGAGCGATCAGCCATAGGCCGGCTGGCCGCTCACTATCCATTCATTCCATCGCAGGATCGTTGGCCACCATCCATCCTGGCGTCATTTCGGGGCATCGCGCAGCGATGAGCCCGGAATCCATCGCCATAGAATGGAATGTGAGGCGCGCAAGCGGTGACAGCTTGCCTCGGCACGTTGCCCTGTGGTTATGGATTCCGGGCTCGCGCTTCGCGCGCCCCGGAATGACGGGCGGATAGATGTCCGCCTTGATTATCTGCTGAGGAATCCGCGGACGAACAGGCGAGCTGCGCTAGGCCGCGATCAGTCCGAACTCCAGCCCGGCGACGAAATCCTCCGCCATCACCTCGTCGCAGAACTCGCGGGCCTCGTCGCGTGCGGATTCGGTGGCGAAGCGCCGCAGCAGGATCAGCAACGGCTCGGCGGCATCACGGTCGGTGGCGCAATGGGTCAGCACGCGCTCCACCATCTTGCGGCGCAGGATCGCTGCTCCGCTCAAGGTGTCGGCAAATCCGTTCTCGCGGCAGACCTCGAGCGCGATGCTGAACGCGTCGAAGGTGGTGTCGGGAATGCCGGCCTTGCGCAGCAGCCCCTGCAGGCTGGCGCGACCGCGATCATTGAGCAGCGCCGACACCCGCGCCCGCGGCATGTCGGCGAGCTCCGATAGCGCGATCTCGAACAATTCGACGTTGCCGGAGAGAAGCGCGCGCAGGATCAGGCCCGCGGTGAGTTGCGAGGTTGCGCGCAGATGCTGGACCAGCCCGCGCAGCTCCTCGCCGCGCGAGCGCGCCGCGATGGTGATGGTCGAGCGGTCGCGCGCCTCATTGGTGATGCGCCCTGCTTTGTCGGCACTGAGCCAATTCCTGGCGACGACGAACTGCGCCAGTGTCTCGGAGAGCTTGTCGACCAGCGCCGCCCGCGTCGCGGCCGGCAGGTCGTCCAGCACCAGCATCGCTTCGCGGATGGCGGCGAGATGGCCGTGGCGCTCGACGATGCGGTCCCAGGAGAACGGCGCGAGCTCGGCATAGGCATTCTCGATCAGCTCGAGCGCGGCGGCGGCGCTGCCGACCTCGGCGATCGCGGCGCACACCGGCGCCGGCAGGCCGACGCGGCGCGCGATCGCGCATTGCGTGTCGGAGTTGCCGGTCGCGACGATGTCGACGAGGTCGGCATCGATCAAGAGCGGCGAATGTTCGAGGATGATGGCGGCCACGGAAGCCTGGTCCGTGGCGAGCGCCTGGACGATGGCGGCCGGCGCCTCCTCCGAGCGGGCGAACACCTCCGCCATCGCCTGCCGCACCAGCGGCGACGGATCGTCCAGCAGCATGAGGAGCGCGCCCTCCGCGGCGCCGCGATCCTCATCGCAAAGATCCGACAACAGCCACGCCCGCGCGAGCGCCCTGGTGGCCTCTGCCCGCTCACCGGCGGGTGCGGTTCTGACCCAACTGAGAAACTGCCGAACGATCATGGTCTTTCCGGCTTACGCAACTTGCAGACAAAGGCCACGAGGGCCTCAACAGCACCGAAAATAAACCACGACGCTTAACAAAGCGTTCACCATAAGTGGCTGGTTTTGTTGATGTTTTGTTAAGGCGGCAGGTTGTTTACATACTATGTTACCACTCAACGCCGCATTTGGCCGTAATCCGACGGGGGAAATGCGGCCGCCGCCAGCGGCGCGAGCCGCGGCGGGACTTCAAAATAGTTCTTTTTGATCAATGGTTCAGCGACGAGCGCGACCGCCTTCGCCGGTGCATCAGCCCGAGAAGGTGCCGTGCGGATCGCTGAACAGGTCGAGCCTGCGCTGACCATTGCCGCTGGCATCGATACTGCCGCTGTCCGACGGGGTCGCGCTGGCAACCGATGAATGGCCCCATAGCTCGCGCACGGTCGGCGAGACCGCCTGGCTCGACTGGCCGTCAACCTGGAATAGCGAACGAAACATCGGATCTGCCGGCCGGTTGACCGCCGACGCATCGGCCGTCGTCGAGGAGCCGGACCGGGATGAGCCGCGCGCATCCGGAAACATCGACAGGAAGGTTGCGGTGTCGGTGGTCGGCAGCGCGCCGCCGCCGGCCGCATTGGCCGCGACATTCGTCCCACCATAGAGTGCAAGCGCGCCCCGGGTGGCCGAGGAATTGGCGGCGCCGGCATAGCGCGTGTTCAGGACCGCATAGACCTGGGACACGCTGCGGGCTTGTCCGTCACGATCGTAGAAGATCGGCCGGTTGGCCGCGGCGGCGCTGGGAAACATCCGCGCGGCCGACGCATTCGGCGTCTCCTGGGTGCTGGTGATCAGCTTCGCGGCGCCGCCGACACCCATGAAGTGCGCCATGTAGAGCTCGGCATCGGTCGGCCGACGGCCGATCTTGCCGGCGAGCTGGAAGCTGTTCGATTGCGTGAGCGCAGCGGCCATCGCGGACGACGCCTGCGGGTCATCGCGCAGCTTCATGATCGCCTGCCGCATGGCGGGATCGCTGACGGTGTAGTCGCCCGACGGTGTCCGGGTGATTGCGTCGGCATATTGGCCATAGCCGAGATCGGCGCCGGCTTCCTTTACGGTGCCGAGCCAGGTCTGGTCGATGAACTGGTAGAGCCCGCGCGCTGATGACGTCGAGGCGCCGGCGGTCGGATTGAAGTCGGACTCCATCTTGGCGGTCGACAGCAGATATTCGAAGCTGGTGCCGACGCTGTCAGCGGCCTGCTTGATCGCGCCGGCGACCTTCGCCCGGACGCCATCGAGGAAACCGGTGGACGAGGAGTTGGATGCGTCGACCGACATGGGAAGACCCGCTGTTTGCAGATTCGCTGGCAGACGAACGCGCCGGAAACGTCCGGCAAAATGCGGCGGGTATGGTTAATGGCGAGTTAATTCGCTGGGCCCGGCCGGGCCAATGAACGACCGGACAGACCCGCAGGCAGGTCGCTGGCCTACTTGCGATAGACCTCGGCCGGATCGAACAGCCGGTCAGCATCGACGAAGACGAGCCGCGCACCGCTGCCGTCATCCGATCGCTCGACCTTGCGATAGAAGCAGGAATGGCGGCCGGTGTGGCACGCCGCGCCGGCCTGCTCGACGCGCAGCCAGACCGCGTCCTGGTCGCAATCGGTGCGCATCTCGACCACGCGCTGGGTCTGGCCCGAGCTCTCCCCCTTGCGCCACAACGCATTGCGCGAGCGGCTGAAATACCAGGCTTCGCCGGTCGCCACCGTCTTGCGCAGGGCCTCCTCGTTCATGTGGGCGACCATCAGCACGTCGCCGCTCACGGCATCGGTCGTCACACAGGTGACGAGGCCGGCCGCGTCGAACTTGGGCAGGAAGGCCAAGCCCTCCTCGCGCTCAACTGAGGATGAAGACACGAAACTCTCTGCTCAACGGGTTGGCAGGCTTACCGTTGCGGCGACCGCACCATGGACAGGAAGCGCGACTGCTCGGCCGGATTGTCCCTGAACATGCCGGTGAAGCGGCTGGTGAAGGTGATGGCGCCGTGCTTGGCGACGCCCCGCACCGACATGCAGGTGTGCTCGGCCTCGATCATGACGGCGACTCCGCGCGGCTTCAGCACCTCGTCGATCGCAGCCGCGATCTGGGCGGTGAGATGCTCCTGGGTCTGCAGGCGGCGGGCGAAGATGTCGGTCAGGCGCGCCAGCTTGGACAGGCCGACCACCCGCTCGACCGGCGTATAGGCGATATGCGCGCGGCCGTAGAAGGGCATCATGTGATGCTCGCATTGCGACGTGAACTCGATGTCGCGAATCAGCACGAAGTCGTCATAGCCGGCGGTCTCGCCGAAGGTGCGGTCGAGCACCTCGGCCGGGCACTGGTGATAGCCCTGGTACAATTCATCATAGGCCTCGACGACCCGGCGCGGCGTGTCGACCAGCCCCTCGCGGGTCGGATCCTCGCCGATGTAATTCAGGAGCGTGTAAACCGCGGCCTCGGCTTCCGCGCGCGACGGCCGTGGCCGATCCGGCCGCACGGCGGCGGCGAGAAAATCGGCAGGATCGAGCTCTGCAGCGCGGGGGTCAGTCAGCTTGGCGTCTAACGGCTTGCCCTCGGGCTTGTTCGCGCGCAACGTCTTGATCAAAGTGTCCATCTCAACTCCGTTCGACCGGTCGGCGGTCCGACCGGAGTGTCACCGGCACAGCATCACCTTGAGGGCGTCACCTGCAGAGGTGCCACACGCAGGCTGGCGCCTCTCGCGCCGGACGCCTGTGGATGTGGCTGGAATTCCTGCCAATCGTTTCCATATACTCGCAATATAGGGCGATGAAACCCGGCCGCCAAGGCCGCCACGCCGGTAATTCCGGGACGTCAGGCACATGCTGAACGACATCTACAACAAGCGCATCATCGAGCTGGCCGGCAACATTCCGCGGCTCGGACGGCTGGACCACCCGGACGCCACCGCCACCGCCCATTCCAAGCTGTGCGGCTCGACCGTCAAGGTCGACCTCAAGATGGACGGGCCCGTGGTGACCGACTTCGCCCACGACGTGAAGGCCTGCGCCCTCGGCCAGGCCTCCTCCTCGATCATGGCCCGCCACGTCATCGGTTCCAGCGCCGCGGAGCTGCGCGAGCTGCGGGAGACGGTGCGAAGGATGCTGAAGGAGAACGGTGCGCCGCCGGAAGGCAAATGGGCCGACATCGCCCTGCTCGAGCCGGTGCGCGACTACAAGGCCCGCCACGCCTCCACGATGCTGACGTTCGATGCCGTGGTGGACGCGATCGGCCAGATCGAGGCCAAAGCCGACGGCGAGCAACCGGCCGCGGCCCAGGGCTGAGGCGGCATCATTCCCCGCACGTCAAAATCGCATAGCCAGCCCGCACGAGCGTAGCGGCATCCGTCGCCCCTTTTCGGACGCTGGCGCCGGTTCGCCCCAGCGACATCGATGCCTATTGCGGCGGCGTCGCCGCCACCGTCGCCGCCGGAAGCGCTTCGGCGGTGCGGGAGAGTTGCTTGTCGAGCGCGACCGGGAAGCGGTCCTGCTGCTTGTCCCTGGCCTGCGGCTTCGGCGCGAGCTCGGCGACGGGCACCGCCCCCTTTGGCGGCAGCACCTCGGCGACCAGATCCGTGGTCACGATATTGGTGAGGCGCAGCTCGGCGCGCGACAGCTCATGCAGGTCCTCCCAGGGCGGCACGTTCAGCGCCAGCGACAGCAGATCGCCCGCTCCGCCCATGTCGAAGGTGTATTTGGCGAGACGCCCGATGTCGCGCTCGACGATCATCAGGTCCTGCGCCGTATAGCTCGCCGCCTTGGCGTCGTCGGCGCGGTCTCCCATCCAGATCTGGTGAACGCGGACATGGGCGGTGTCCGGAACGTAACGCGTGGTTCCAGCCAGCAGCAGGAACACGCACATGGACTCGCAATAGGCCTCGGGCACCACGCGCGGCCGGTCACCCGCGCGGCTCGGACGCTGGGTCATGCCGACCGTGGTGCGCATCTTCAGCCCACGGAACCGGCGACCCAGGGTGATGGCGTCGTTGACCGAACCGCCGCTGGAGTCGAGCACCAGGGTGGTGCCCGTCAGGTCGCGATCCCTCGCGAAATCCTCGAAATCCTTCGGCGTATCGCCGGTAACGATCCCGACCGCGCTGACCCAGCCGCAATTCGGCTCGCAGGCGACCCAACCGAACCGCATCGGGAGTTTGCGCTCTTCGAGCGCGCCGCCGGCGCGCGCCGTGTTGGACATAACGGTGATCGCCCCACCGACCACCAAACCAAGCGCTGCCACACCGAGTAGCATCCAGCGCAATTCATGCGACCGCAGCAATCTCACGCGCAATCCGTCCCCCTCGTATAGCTCGGTACGCAGTTCCTCGGTTTTCTTGCGGAAAGACCTGACAAGCTGGCCTCAAATCCGTTATTAGTCTGTCACATCCTTGTCGGGAAACGTATCCGGGCAATCACCGACCGTCCAGCAGCGGCGTGCTGCGGCGCCGCTGAAAACTGGCCATTGTTGCATCACATCACCACAAATGAACGAGAGCAGGGTTCCCTGCCGAGGAACCGGTCAGAAGCTCGCACATCCATCTGGCATTTCGCTCATGAAGCACTCATGCTCCGACATCGGCTGCCATTCTGCGCACATCGGGTCGCTGCTGGGACGACTCCCGCGCCGCGCGGCTCACGCGCTGATCTGGCTTTATCGCCACACATTGTCGCCGCTGGTCGGCTACAATTGCCGGCACCTGCCGACGTGCTCGGTCTATGCTGATGAAGCCATCGAGCGCTTCGGGCTCTGGGCAGGCGGCTGGATGACGCTCGCCCGGCTGCTGCGCTGCCAGCCCTTTGGCACCTCGGGCATCGACAACGTCCCAACGACGGCTCCTGCGCGCGCCCGCTGGTACCTGCCTTGGCGCTATGCGCGATGGCGCGGCGTCAACGGGCCGAACTGAGGTGCAGCGCAACAAGCACCGAATCGATCGATCGACCTCGCAGATGGCGCTGGCGAAATCCCACGCCAGGACTATGCTTCTGCAATGCGACGGCGCTGTCAGCAGGAACCGCGCCGCTTGGACGGGCATTGATGTGACGCTTCCTTCGGGAGGAAACAACGATGCGCTGGACAATCAGCCCCAGAAGCCACCGAGCGCGCAAGAGTGTCGGTCCCGATCATGCCGGCCATCATGACGCACGTCAGGTGGACCTGCTCTGCATCATCGCTTTGTTGATCGTCATTGTCGGTGCCTGGCGCTATCTCGCGGACAGCACCGCCCTGCCCCCGCCGACGACGTCCTACATCGTGCCCAGCCAGAGCGTGCACTGGTGAGATTCGCCCCTACCATCTCGGCCAGAAGATGAAATCGTCGCGCCGCGGCGGCGGATAGAGAGGAACCGGCTCCGGCGCCCGCGGCACGCGCCGGGCGCGCGGCGGCGGCTGGTAATCCGTCTCTGGAAGGACGCTCGCTTCGGCCGAGACTGTCGCGTCGGCCGGAGGCGATCTCACCGCGAGCAGGACATTCGATTCACGCGTGCGCCAGCGATAGCCGATCCCGAACTCCAGCGGCTGCGCGCGCTCGAACAGCTTCGCATAGCTCCTCTGATACATGTCCGGAAACTTGTCGATCGGCCCGGCGTAGCGTCCGAACGGCAGGAAACGCCAAGCCCGCGCTTCGTAGCTTGCGAGCGGGATGCCGGAATCGTCCTGGATGATGGTGGCGTTGTTCTTCAGCAGCCAGCTACGGACCCGCCCGAAGCCGTTCTCATGCAACAGATAGGACGCGCTCTTCAGGAGACTGTCGCCCGGCCCCAGCGGCTCGCAGAACTTGAGCAACCCGCTCGCCTTCACGCCGGAATCGGAGAGATCGCTGGAGAAGTAGTAGAGCGTCTTGGCGGCCCCGTCGGCGCCGGCAAACAGGATGCGCGCGCCCTTGGTCGCATTGCGCGTCGGCGCCTCGTCGTTGCCGTGCAATCCGCCGTTCTCGTCCAACCAGATCAGACTGGCCTCGCGGATCGTCTTGCCGGTGCGCGCCAGGAAGACGTAGAGGATCGGCAGGGTCCCTTCGAGCTCGCCTTCGCGCAGGTCGACCTTCATGTCCTTGGTGATGAAGAAGGAGAAGCTCAGGACCGATTGCAACGAGCGTTCGACATAGGACAGCGCCGGGCCGATGCTGCCTCGGGGCAATCTGGTCAGGTCCGGGATCGGGCCGGTCGGCTCGAGTGCCGCCAGGACATAGGTCGTTGCCTTCGGATGAAAGGCATCGGCATAGAGAAAATCCGGCCCCGAGAAGAAATAGAACATCGACGGCCGCGGCGCGGCCAGATTGGCATCCGCCCAGGCCCTGATCTTCGACAATTGTCGCTGCTCGAGCTGATTGAAGGCGTTGTCGAAGAACGCCGCGTGGCGCCGCCACGCCGGATCCTGCACGAAGGGCAGGAGCGGCGAGCCCGCTGCTGGCGGCATGCCCGCCAGCACCCGCGCCGTATCGTCCGGCGTGGTGGTCTGAGCCCGAGCCTCGAAGCTCATGGCAAGGATCAGACATGCGACGGCGAACCAGACTCTCGAGACCAACAGCATTTCAATCCGAACCCGATGCGAGCGTTGCGGCGATACGGCGCGATCGCGCGTGAGCGAACCAATAGATCACCAATCCCGACGCCATTGCGCCTGCGCCGAGCCCTGCCTGCAAGGGCCGCGTTGTGATGAGATAGTACATCATGAAGAAGGTCACGCTGAGGAAAATCAACGGCGTGACCGGATAGCCCCAGGCGCGGTAGGGTCGCGTGAGTTCGGGCTGCGCGATGCGCAGCTTGATCAGTCCGAGCACAGCGAGAAGCGAGCAGGACAACAGCGAGAACTGGACGACGTCCAGCACCGCCTCGAAGCTTTCCGTGAACAGCATCAGGGTGGCGACCGTGAGCTGGAACAGCACGGCATAGGCCGGCGCCCCATTACGCGAGCGCCGCGCAAACACCGACAGCGCCGGAATGTCCTCGCCCATCGTCATCAGCACGCGCGGGCCGATCCACATCATCGCGGCAATGGAAGGAACCAGTCCGACGCAGATCATCGCGGCCACGAAGCGCCCGCCGGTCTCGCCGAAGATATGACTGCCCGCGATGCTCGCGACCTGGAGCTGGCCTGCGAGAGCGTCCATCGGTGCAGCCCGCAGGAAAACAGCGTTGAGCGCGATGTAGTGTACCAGAACGATCACCGTGCCCAGCAGCAGCGCGCGCGGCAAGGTCCGCTCCGGCGCATGCAGTTCGCCGATGATGTAGGTCGCCGCGTTCCAGCCGGAAAACGCGTACATCACGAACACCAGTCCGGTTGCGAACGCCGCACTCGTCACGTGGCCGATATCGGCCGCGGTCGGCAGGAAAGTGACCGACTGCGGGGCGGCAATGGTGTAGCCTGCGATGAGAAAGGCGGTGATGAGCGCGAGCTTCAGCATGGTCGACAACAGCTGGAAGCGGCTCGACTGCCTGATGCCGCCGAGCTGCACCGCTGTCACGAGCCAGACTGCACCCGTGGCGAGCAGCATCGGCGGAGCACTGGTGATGACGGCCCGACCATATTCGCCGAACGCCATGGCCGCGAGCGCCACCGGCGCCGCGAAGCCCACCGTCGCCGAGACCCACCCGGCCATGAAGCCGATCGCCGGATGGAACGCCCGTGTGAGGAAATTGTATTCGCCGCTCGAGCGCGGAAACATCGTGCCGAGTTCGGCATAGGACAGCGCCCCGCAGATCGACACCAGTCCCCCGACCGCCCACAGCGCCAGAATGGAGAAGCCGGACGGGATGTCCCGGACCTGGAAGCCGAGGCTGGTGAAGACGCCGACTCCGATCATGTCGGCGATGACGATCGCGGTCGCGACCGGCAAGGACACGGATGGAACCCGGTCGCCGTCTGTCCGGCCCCGGCCGGGATCGTCCGCCTCGGATGCAGCCATCTCGTCGAGGGACGCCCGGCGCCCCTTCCTCTGCCTCAGCCCAGGTTCCCGCCGAAGCATTCAAACATCGTTAACGGGCGTTAAATATGACCTTCCTCAAGGGTATTTTTGAACCGATTTCGGCTGGGCTGGGCTGCGGCATTGCATCGGGCCGCCGGCCGTCCCACAATCGCGACACGTTCGCGTGGTGTGTCCCGGTACGCCCGGGGTCGACCGGACACGATCCTTAACGCGACCTCAATTTCGGCGGCGCAGGTTGAACGAAATCCGCTGGTTGAAGAGCCGTGTTGCGGCTCGAACGCGTCTTTGGGGACGGATGATCGGGGAAGACGAGAAAGTGGTGACGTCTGTGCGCAGGGGCTCGTGCCTCTGGTGGCGCGCGGCATCGGCGCTGGCAATCTGCCTTTCCTTCACGCATTGCGGCAAGGCGCCCAATCCCGAGGCGTTGGCCGCCAACGCATCGACGGCCCAGGGGCTGACCTTCGACGATCGTTTTCCGGCACCTGAATTCAGCGACCGCTTCCCGTCCGCGCAGGAGAGCTTCCGGCTTCACACGCCCTCCGACTTCGCTCCGAAGCCGGCGCCCTCACAGATCGCATCGCTGGAGCCGCAACGGTCAGAACGGCGGCAGCGTGAGGATCTGACGACCCTCGTCAGCATGCAGTCGTCGGCCTTTCCCTATTTCGGTAACAATCCGGCATCCGACGCGCCATTCCTGAACGTCAGCAACGGTGAGCGCCGCGGCCACCGCAGCTTGTCCGGCCGCGTCTACTGGCAGGACCAGACCTACAACGACAGCCGCGTGCTGGTGCACGTCCCCGAACAATTCGATGTGCGCAAGCCGGGCGTGATCGTCGTGTTCTTCCACGGCAACGGCGCCACGCTGGAGCGCGACGTGCGCGACCGCCAGTTGGTGCCGCAGCAGATCACTGCGGCCGGCGTCAACGCGGTGCTGCTCGCGCCGCAGATGGCCGTCGACGCCGCCGATTCGAGCGCCGGCAAGTTCTGGCAGCCCGGCGGCTTCAAGCGCTTCATGGACGAGGCTGCGGCCAGCCTCGCCCGCCTGACCGGCAATCCGGCCGCCGCGAAGACGTTCGCCGGCATGCCCATCGTGATCGTCGGCTACAGCGGTGGCTTCCTTCCCACGGCCTGGAGCCTCGAGGTCGGCGGCATCGGCGACCGCGTGCGCGGCGTCGTGTTGCTCGATGCGGTCTACGGCCAGCTCGACAAGTTCGCCAACTGGGTCGAGCGCAACCGCTCCGGCTTTTTCATCAGCTCCTACACGCGCTACACTGCGCGGCATGATCAGGAACTGATGGCGATGCTGCGCAATCGCGGCATCGAAGTCTCCGAGGACATGGACCGGCCGCTGCGCCCGGGCAGCGTCGTCTTCGTCGAAACCGACGAGGGCATCACCCATCGCGACTACGTCACGCAGGCATGGACCCGCAACCCGATCAAGGATGTGCTGGTCAAGATGGCGGCCGCCCAGCCGCCGATCCGGATCGCGGCCGGAGCCCAGGACATGTCGAACCGCGTGTCGAGCCGCTGAGACAGAGGCCGCCGCAATGCCTCAGGACTTGGGAAGCTTCTCGACGAAGCCGTTGAAGCAGGCGAGCCGCTCATCCTCTTCCTTGGTGAACTTGCAGTCGCCGACCACCTTGGCCTTCATCGCCTTCGGCTTGGCTGCCGGCGGAATGACGGCGTCGTAGCAGTTCAGGCGCTCCTTGGTTCCGTCGTCGATCTCCAGGCAGGCCTGGAGCTTGGCGGCCGCCGATTGCGGCTTGGCCGGCGCGGCGGCGGCGGTCTTCGTCCCCTTCGGCTTGACCTGCACCAGCGGACGGTCACCGACCATCGGCGCGCTCTGGGCCAGCGCAGGGGTGCACAGCAGCACTGCGGCCAGGCTCAACATCATCTTCTTCATGCCATATCTCTCTCATCCGACCCGTGGGCACGCGAGGACGTCCGTCGATGCTACTCGCCGGCCGTGGCAGAATCCACGCCCCAGCAGCCCCCCACGACATCGGCCTTTAATCCGGTCGGGCCGGCTTTGCCAAGCGCCAACCCGCTGCTCAGGCCGGAACCGCGGTCCGCGCGCGCTGGCGGCTGGCCAGAATTGCCAGCAACGCCAGGGTCAGGAACATCAGTGCGACGTAGCCGGTGGCTCCGAGCAGGTCGCGTGCAAACAGGCTGCCGCCGATCGCGGAGCCGATGGCCTGGCCGATATAGAGCACGGAGGTGTTGAGCGACACCGAGGCCGAGGCAAGCGGCGGCGCGGCTGCCACCAGCCGAACCTGCTGCATCGAATTGGTGGACGCAAACCCCAACCCCCAGATGGCGACCGCCACCGCCATGAGGCCGTAGGTGCCCGCCGCCAGCGTCCAGGCCGACACACCGGCGAACATCAGGCAGGTGAACAAGAGCGATGTCCGGTAGGCCCCCCAGCCATCGACGATCCGGGTTGCGATGACGACGCCGAGAAAGCCGCAGGCGCCGTAGATCGCGAACACCAGCCCGATCTGGTTGGAGTCCGCGCCAGTCAGGCGCTTCAACAGCGGTCCCATGAAGGTGAAGATCACGAACTGCCCCGACATCTGCAGGGTCGTGACCAGGAGCAGCAGAACCACCAGACGGTTACGGCCGAGCTCGGTCCAGGTCTTCAACGCAACCGGCGCGCCCTTCAGGCCGGATGGCAGGCGCCATGTCAGCAGAACAAAGCTGACCGCGCCGGCCGCACCGACGGCGAGATAGGCAGCCCGCCAACCGGAATGACTGCCGATGAAGGTGATCATGGGCAGCCCCACGGCGGCCGCCAGCGACCAGCCCAGGAAGACATAGGCGATGGTGCTGCCGCGTCTCTCGACCGGGCTGATCAGCGCCGCCGTCCCGGCGGCCTGCGGTGTATAGAGCGCGCCGACCGCGAGCATCACCAAGCGCAGCACCAGCAGGCTCGCATAATCGGGCGCAAACGCCGAGGCGAGATTGCCGAGCGTGAGGACCATGAGCGTCGCTGCGAGCAGACGGCGGCGATCGAAGCGGCTCGTCAGCCAGGCGGTCAAGGGCGAGCAGATGCAGAGCACCACCGCGCCGAAGGTGATCAGGAGTCCCGCCGTCTGAACGCCGACAGCGAGATCCGCGGCGAGCTCGGACAGCAGGCCGGCGGGCGCGAGCACCGAGCAGCCGGTGACGAGATTGCCGAGCATGAGCGCGGTCGGCGCAAAGCGCCCGGAAGCGGAAGTGGATGTCATCGCGCCTCAATAGCAGAGAATTTCATGCATTTGCATGAAAATGTCTCATGCCGCCCATGACTTTCTCTCGTCCTCCCTCCTTCGTCCTGGCCGCCATTCTCGTCAGGGCGCGGGGGCGGACTGCGCCGCCGAGGCCTGCGGCGAGGGAATCTGCGTCCACGGAACCGGCGTACTCGTCGGACGGGCGATGGCCTTGGACGGCGGGCAGCTCTCGGTCAGCATCTTCAGAGCAGATTGCAGGCCTTCGCTGCTCACCGGAAATGTCGAGACATTGCGGCGCGCGACATTCAACAGGGAATCGCTCAGCTCGGCCGACGGCATCGAGGACAGCGTTTTCACCTGGCTTGCATTCAGGAACACGCCCCAGGTCTCGCGATCGCCCGACCGCCGCGGCGGCGAGAGGAAATTGAGCCGCATATCTCCGCTCGCCATCGCCAGCGGACCCGGCGGCGAGCCGGCCGGCGCGATGCGCTCGACGTCGAGCTCGAAGCGGTCCTGATCGAAGCAGACCATCTGCAAGCGCGTGGTCTGGAACGTGCTCTCACCGTCCTTGCGTGCGAGAATGGTCTTGTAGGCAATCCCACGGCTGGCGGTCTCGAACATCCAGGGGCTTTCGACCCGCTGCCGCCTGTCGAGCGCAAACCGCGCGATCTCCTCCCGCGTCAGGATGCGCATGCTCTCGAACGGGACAGACCGCGCCACCGTGAGCAGAGCGGGATCCGCGCCGAGCTTGGTGATGTAGTCGAGCACCATCTTGTCGGCCCGCGCCATCGCCTGCTGCATCGCCTGCGCCCGCATCTCGCGGGTCGGCACGCCGCCGGTGAAGTTCAGGATGACGCGCGGCGAATGCACCGCGAGCGTCGCATCCGCTGCGATGTCACGCGTGGGCGCGCCGAGCAGCATGTAGGGACAGGCCGAATTGCACATCGCCCCCCGCGTCCAGACCTCGCCATGCAGCTCGCGCCCGGACAGCTTCAGCTTGGTACAAGCTTCGCCCTCCTGAGGCTCGAAGCCGCATTCGCGCAAGGTGGTGCGTCCCACCCGCACGGCGGCCTTGCGCTCGCGCAGCATGTCGCCGATGGCGAGCGCCTGCTGCAAATTGCCGCCTGGAGAATTGAAGTAGATCGGCAGTCTGCGCTCCCCGATCTGCTTCATGAACTTGCGAAAGCGCGCCGCGACGCCGCCGTCGATCTTGCCTTCGGCGGCGATCCAGCTGTCACAGCCACGTCCACAGGCGTCCGAGGAGCCCTTGACGAGAGCGAACGCAATCGGCGTCGAGCCGTCGGCGACCCGCGGCGACGCGGCGCGGCGCGCGGCCGGCCTGGACTCCGTTGCAGGCCTGGCCGGGGCACCCGGCCTCGCATGTGTCGCGGGCTTTGGCTGGGTCGCCGGCTTTGGCATCGCCGGAACGGCCGCGAGCGACGACAGGCTCGACAACACGAACACGATCAGCGCGGCCCCAACATGAATGCCGCCGCGCCGACACACAGACAGCGGCGCCTCCCCTGCAGACTCCATCGCCAAACGCGTCCCCACGCCCCGAACACTTGAAGTTGTATCATACCGGCCCGCGGCGGCAATCTCCGCATCGCCGCACCAGCCGCAATTGGGCGGTTTTCCCGTCCCTCTCCCGGTTGCAGCCTGAAAATCCCCTGCTATACCCCTTGCTCCCGCTTACCTGCGCTCGTTCGCAGGAGTGAGCTCAAGGAGTGACCCATGTCCGATCCGAAATCGCCTGATTCCAAGTCCGACCAGCAAAAGTCCAATTTCCAATACAGCCTCAGCAACCTGAAGCCCGCCGCTCCGGTCGAGAAGATCACCATCAGCTTCCCCGACGGCGCCCGGCGTGAATATCCCCGGGGCACCACCGGCTTCGACATCGCCAAGGGCATCTCGCCCTCGCTCGCCAAGCGCACCGTCGCCATGGCGCTGAACGGCGATCTCGTCGACCTCAACGATCCGATCAATGAGGACGCCAGGCTCGAGCTCGTCGACCGCGACGATCCGCGCGCGCTGGAATTGATCCGGCACGATTGCGCGCATGTGCTGGCCGAGGCTGTGCAGGCGCTGTGGCCGGGCACCCAGGTCACCATCGGCCCTGTCATCGAGAACGGCTTCTACTACGACTTCTTCCGCAACGAGCCGTTCACGCCCGAAGACTTCGCCGCGATCGAGAAGAAGATGCGCGAGATCATCGGCCGCGACAAACCCTTCACCAAGGAGGTGTGGGACCGCGCGAAGACCAAGCAGGTGTTCCGCGACAAGGGCGAGGCCTTCAAGGTCGAGCTGGTCGACGCCATTCCCGGCGAGGAGCCGATCAAGATCTACTACCAGGGCGACTGGTTCGATCTCTGCCGCGGTCCGCACATGACCTCGACCGGCAAGATCGGCAACGCCTTCAAGCTGATGAAGGTGGCGGGCGCGTATTGGCGCGGTGACTCCAACAATCCGATGCTGACCCGCATCTACGGCACGGCGTTCGCCAAGCAGGAGCAGCTCGACGCCTACCTCAAGCAGATCGAGGAGGCCGAAAAGCGCGACCACCGCAAGCTCGGCCGCGAGCTGGACCTGTTCCACTTCCAGGAGGAAGGCCCGGGCGTCGTGTTCTGGCATCCGAAAGGCTGGAGCATCTTCCAGGCGCTGATCGCCTATATGCGCCGGCGCCTCGCCGGCGACTATGACGAGGTGAACGCGCCGCAGATCCTCGACAAGTCGCTGTGGGAGACCTCCGGCCACTGGAACTGGTATCGCGAGAACATGTTCGCGGCGCAGTCCGCCGGCGACGAGGCCGAGGACAAGCGCTGGTTCGCGCTGAAGCCGATGAACTGTCCGGGTCACGTGCAGATCTTCAAGCATGGCCTGAAGAGTTACCGCGACCTGCCGCTGCGGCTCGCCGAATTCGGCGTCGTGCACCGCTACGAGGCCTCCGGCGCCATGCACGGCCTGATGCGCGTGCGCGGCTTCACCCAGGACGACGCGCATGTGTTCTGCACCGAGGACCAGCTCGCCGACGAGTGCCTGAAGATCAACGACCTGATTCTGTCGACCTACTCGGATTTCGGCTTCGAGGGTGAACTGACGGTGAAGCTCTCGACCCGCCCGGAGAAGCGCGTCGGCACCGACGAGATGTGGGATCACGCCGAGCGCGTGATGGCGACCGTGCTGAACGAGATCAAGGCGCAGAGCAACCACATCCGCACCGAGATCAATCCGGGCGAAGGCGCGTTCTACGGGCCGAAGTTCGAATATGTGTTGCGCGATGCCATCGGCCGCGACTGGCAGTGCGGCACCACGCAGGTCGACTTCAACCTGCCGGAGCGGTTCGGTGCGTTCTACATCGACGCCGACGGCGCCAAGAAGGCGCCGGTGATGGTCCATCGCGCGATCTGCGGCTCGATGGAGCGCTTCATCGGCATCCTGATCGAGCACTATGCCGGCAGCTTCCCGCTGTGGCTGGCGCCGACCCAGGTCGTCGTCACCACCATCACCTCGGAAGGCGACGAATACGCCAAGCAGGTGCTGGCTGCGCTGCGCCGCGCCGGGCTCAGATGCGAGATCGACCTGCGCAACGAGAAGATCAACTACAAGGTCCGCGAGCACTCGCTGCAGAAGATCCCGGCCCTGCTCGTCGTCGGCAAGAAGGAGGCCGAGACGCATTCAGTCTCCGTCCGCCGGCTCGGCCGCGACGGCCAGACCGTGATGCCGACCGCGGAGGCCATCGCCGCCCTGGTCGACGAGGCGACGCCGCCGGACGTGCGGCGCCGTCAGCGCGAGGCGGCGTGACGTCGTAGCGCGTAGCCCGCACGAGCGCAGCGACATGCGGTGTCGCCGCGACAGCGCGTGAGATCCCGGATGTCGCTCCCGCCGTCGCCCTGACGGGCTCCGGCGCGCGCTCATCCGGGCTACGCGGCTACGCCGACAGACTGGCGACAGCATCCGCCGAACCTCTGTCTCGACCCGCGGCCTGCAGCGCCACGTCGGCGCATTCGGCCATGTAGAGAAACATCGTCGCGAGCATCCGCTCGATCGCCTCGCGCCCCAGCGGCAGAATGGTGATGGCGTCGGTGCTGCGGATGAGCAGGCGCTTCTCCTCTGCGTCTCGCAGCAGCGTCAGCACGTGCTTGCGCGACACCGAAAAGCGGGTCGCCAGACCGTTGATTGAGAACGGCACGGGGCCGTCGGGCGGGAATGGCTGGTCCGGCCCGGCGCCTTGGGCCAGGCTGAACAGGATCACCATGCCCGCGGTCCGTTCGGCAAACGGCTCGAGCTCCGGCGCTCCGTCGAGGATCCGGACGCCGGCGATGAAGCGACGGCCGAGCTCGAGCACGAAGCTCTTCACGAAGGCCGGATCGTTCAACGCAGCCCGGTAACCCACGGCGGCCGGCAGCACCGCGCGCATGGCGTCGAACTGTACGCCCCAGCGCTCGCGATGCAGCGCGATCAGCTTGTCGGTCGGGACCAGCGGCCGCCGCCGGCGGTCCAGATTCGAGGCCGACGCCACCAGCCCGGTCGCCCGCATCAGCGCCAGCATGGCCTCGCAGCGGCCGCCGCTGCACAGGTCGAGCCTGGCACACATCTCCTTCATGGCGCCGACGGTGAGACCGAGCTCGCCGTCGCGCTGCTCGGCAAAATGCAGATACAGCGCGACGTGCGGAAACAGCGCCCGCGCCCGGTCGCTCAGCAGCGCATTGAGGATGCGATCGCCCCGATACAGCCTGATCGCCGATGCCGTCGACGCGCGCATCGCCCGTGCGAAACCAGCCGTCCCGCGCAGCCGCGCGACGGCGTCAGGTGACGGAATCAGTGCGGTCATCGGCACGTCAGATCTTGCACTCGAGGCAACTCCCGGCGGATCTCTTAGCACTATGTTTTTACCGGCCCGCCCAAGGTTCGACAATTCGCTGGGAATATCGTGCTTAGGACAGATGGCCGCATCGGATATGCCCGATCCGCGTCGTCCCGCGCGAAGTCTTCGCCGAAACCCGCAAAGGCTGCAGCACCGGGTGCAGTAGAACCGATCAAAACGCCGTGCCGTGGTCTCGTTGCAGGCGGAGGCCCATGCTATCTGTCGCGCGTGCAACGAACGAGACCCACCGACGTGACCGACGCGATTGAACTGCTGAAGACCCGCCGCTCCGTGAAGCCGCGCGAGATGAGCGGCCCCGGCCCCTCGCCCGCCGAGCTCGACACCATCCTGACCATCGGCGCCCGCGTGCCGGACCACGGCAAGCTCGCGCCATGGCGCTTCATCGTGTTCGAGGGCGACGGCCGCCGCCGCGCCGGCGAGGTCATCGCGGCCGTGTTCGCCAGGAAGAACCCGCAGGCGAGCGCCGCCGAGCTGGAGGTCGAGAAGAATCGCCTCATGGAGGCGCCGCTGGTGATCGGCCTCGTCAGCTTCACCCGGCCGCATCCCAAGGTGCCGGCCTATGAGCAGGAGCTCTCCGCCGGCGCGAGCGCGATGAACATCCTGACCGCGGCCACCGCACTCGGCTATGGCGGCTGCTGGCTGTCTGGCTGGTTCATGTTCGACCGCGACGTGATGGACGGTCTCGGCCTCAAGACGGAGGAGAAGCTCGCCGGGCTCATTCACATCGGCAAGCCGGCCAAGCCGAGCGAGGACCGGCCGCGTCCGGCGCTCGCGGACATCGTGACGCGGTTCTGACGAAGGCACGCGCGGGACCGGCGCGACCTTCAGGAGCAGACGCCCGGCGATCGCTCGGCTCATTGCCGCGCCACGCTCCATCCGCCCAACCTTGCGAGCGCAAACAATCCAGGATTCCTCCGCGGAGGCCGTCCGGATTGCTTCGCTGTGCTCGCAATGACGCGCGGAGATGCCTCAGCCCCAACTAATTGGCACTCCGAAGCCGCGTGCAACATTCCGTAGGCTTCCCTCTAATCCTCACGCCGCCTTCGATGATCTCGTGCCGAACTGCGCCAGCAGGCCCGCGATCTCCGAGGCCGGCTTGGCCGCGCTGAACAGAAAGCCCTGGACCTGGTTGCAGCCCTCGGCGCGCAGCCACTCGAGCTGATCCGATGTCTCGACACCCTCGGCGGTGGTGATGATGTTGAGGCTCTTGCCGAGGCCGGAGATGGCGCGGACGATGGCGAGGCAGTCGGAGCGCTGCGCGAGATCCTTCACGAAGGAGCGGTCGATCTTGATCTTGTCGAACGGGAAGCTGCGCAGATAGCTCAGGCTGGAATAGCCGGTGCCGAAATCGTCCATCGAGATGCGGATGCCGAGCTGGCGAAGCTGATGCAGCGTCGCCAGATTGGCCTCGGTCTCGGCCAGCAGGATAGACTCGGTGATCTCCAGCTCGAGCCGCTCCGGCGTCAGCGCCGACTGCGCCAGCGCCTGGACCACGACCTGCACGAGGTTGCGGCTGCGGAACTGCACCGCAGAGAGATTCACCGCGACCTTGATGCCGTCGGGCCATCGCGCCGCCTCGTGACAGGCCTCGCGCAGCACCCACTCGCCGAGCGGCACGATCAGGCCGATGTCCTCGGCCACGGGAATGAAATCGGCGGGCGAGATCATGCCCTTGTCGGGATGACGCCAGCGCAGCAGGCATTCGAATGCGGAGATCGCGCCGGTCGCGACGTCGACCAGCGGCTGGTAGTGCAGCTCGAACTCGCCCTGGGCGAAGGCACGGCGCAGATCGTGCTCCATGTCGCGGCGCTTCTGCGCCTGGCGGTCCATCTCCTTTTCGAAGAACCGATGCACGCGGCCGCCGTCCTGCTTGGCGCGGTACAGCGCCATGTCGGCGTTCTTCATCAGCTCCTCGCAGCTCGCGCCGTCGCCCGGCGACAGCGCGATGCCGATGGAGGCACCGATCACGAGCTCGTTGCCGTCGATGTCATAGGGCGCGCTGAGCGCCGCGATCAGGCGGGCGGCACACTCACTGGCGTCGCTGGCGCCGCAGCTCTGACTGATGATCACCGCGAACTCGTCGCCGCCCAGCCGCGCCGCCAGCTTGCCGCCATGCATCTGCTGTGTCAGGCGGCCCGCGACCGCCTGCAGCAGCCGGTCGCCCATCGGATGACCGAAGGAGTCGTTGACGGTCTTGAACAGATCGAGGTCGATGCACATCACCGCGATGCGGCGGTCGGCCGCCCCGGCGCCGTCGAGCTCCTGCGCGAGGCGCTGCTGGAAGAATTCGCGGTTCGGCAGGCCGGTCAGCCCGTCGTGGTGCGCCATGTAGGCGATGCGCGCCTCGGCGCGACGACGCTCGGTGATGTCGACGATCGCGACCAGCACGCCGTCGCGGCCATCGAAGGTGATCTCGCGGCCGTAGGTCAGCACCTCGATCTCGCTGCCATCGGCCTTGCGATGCCGCCAGTCGCGGTGAAACAGATCACCGTCGGCCAGCCGCAGCAGCGCGTCATCGAGGCTTTCCCATTCGCCCGGCGGCCAGAGATCCCAGACATTCATGCACAGCAGATCCGCCCGGCCGTAGCCATAGTGTCCGACCATCGCATCGTTGACATTGAGGATCTGCGCGGTCTTCGCATCGAGGATGCACATCGGCACCGGGTTGGCGTCGAACAGCAGCCGGAACGAGGCCTCGCGCCGCTTCAGCGCGGTCACGTCGGCAATGGTCAATGAAATGATGTCGCCAAAGGCGTGGGCGCCGAGCCTGAGACTGCGCGCCTCGCTGTCGAGCTCGAACTGGTCGCTCCGCCCGTGCGTGACGACGTCGAACAGCCGCGCCATCACCTCGGGCGTGCACAGCGTGTTGCCGCCCTGCTTCAGCCGATGCCATTGCAGCGTCGCCGACGGCAGCCTGAGCAGGTCGGCCGCCGCGCGATTGTGATGAACCACCTGGAAATCGCAGGGCATGCCGACGCTGTCGCGGATGGTCGCGAGCGAAACCACGCCGTCGTCCGTCGTCGAGAAGATCGCATCGAGCAGATTGTACTGCGTGGCCCGCTCGTTGACGTAGGTCCCGACCAGCGTGCTTCCCCACCGCGAGTTGGTCGGCAGCGCCAGCACGTCATAGCTGCGAACCATGCCGTCGCGCACGCAATGCGCACAAGCGAGATAGGGCTGGCCGCTGGCGAGCGCACAATTGGCGGCCTCCACCAGCACCGTGGCGCAATCCGGCGACACGGCCTCGACCGCGACGTCCCAGCGTTCATCCTGCAGCCATTGCTGGACGTAGCGACCGCTGCGCGAAATCTGCAGGCGACCGTCCTCGTTGTTGAGCACCGCGATATGATCGGCGAGACGGCCGAGGCTGCCCAGCATGACGTCCTCGTAGCGCGGCAGGCGCTGGCCCGGCTTCAATGCCGCCTGCCATTTGCGTCTGAGCACCGGGATGTCGTCAAAGAGATCGCTGCTGATCGGAGTCAACGCCTTGGTCGTCGCGGCACGCATCATTCCCACTCAATCGCCCAGCCTGTTCCAGCGGTATCTGAAGCAGACGCGGCTTTAACGAGCTGTAAATGCATTGCCTTCGCGCATGGCGCGCAGCGATTGTGACAGTTTTAAGTGGTTCCATGGTTATCGCGCATTAGCGACTGTGACAGCATCGCTTCACGTTCATCGGCGCTGTCCCAACGAGAGAGCGATACAGCATGGCTGCGGATGTGACTGCGCGATCTCGCGACAATATCTGCCCGAGTTTTCTTGTTCGAACCGCCCTCTTCAAACAGAGGGCGCAGGGAGAGCCGGACCTCGACTGAGGCCCGTGGCCCGCCTGCGAAAAAAATGCAGGCGGCAGGTACCACAGGTCAGCCGGAAACCCGGCCCTCCCTGCGCGATGGCTTTAACGGCTGCTTCGCGTTCTCCCTGGTGCGCCGGGCTTTCTGGCCACCATCCCCACGCGAAGCGAAGCCTCAACGTGAGTTGACATCAGCATCGGGATATCAGGACCGCGCGACTTGACCGTGCGCAGCGAATTGTTCGTCGGCGCGAGCAACCCGCGCTGCAATCCACCACGCCCACCGCTCCCCGCCTCGCGTGTCGTGACGACCGCGATACGCCCCTCATCTCGAGGCGGGATGCGCGGAAAGATCCGCCTGATTTGCCCGACGGCGCAAGAACTAATAAGTGCGACAAATTAACCCGACGGGCAGATGTGCACGACTTGGCGAGTCGTGTCGCGCACCACTGCTTCGACAATCGCCGCTGTCGTCCCGGCCTTGAGCCTGGACCCATAGCCACCGGCCGCGGTGATGCGGGCCACTGACAGCTAGGTCCCCCGATAGCATCCGCGGTATGGGTCCCGCGTTCGCCGGGACGACACCCGTGGTCAGGCGCGCTCCTGCCAAAAACGCTGTTCTTGCATCAGTCCTCCTCCAGACGGATGCCTGCGTCGCTGAGCGCCCGCATGATCCGCTCGATGTCCTCGGGGTCGATTGTGTTAGCCGGGCAAAGTGCGTTCAGCTCGTCGAACGTGATCCAGCCCTTGCGCTCGCCGATCTCGATGGCCTGGCGGATGATGTGGGATATCTGCATGCGGCTCTCCCGGAGGCTGGCTCTCATAGATAGCGGGGAGAGTCGGTGTCCTTCTGCGGTGCCATTTCGCGTGCGAGCCGCTTACCGCGCGAGCACCTCGACCTCGCCGTCAACGCCGTTGACGACGCTGAAGGAGCGTTCGAACACCTTGCCTTCGTTCTTGGCGATCGCGCGGTAGTCGCCTTCGGACAGCACGACCTTGGGGAAGGCGCCGATCGATTCCTTGATCACGTCGCCGCCGGGGTTGATGACCGACCAGGCGGTGTTGGCGAGCGCCTCGCCGCCCTTGTCGGAGACGAGCTTCAAGGTGATGACCGCGGCGCGGTGCGTCACCGTGACGTCGGTGAGCTTGCCAGCCTGGACGCGGATGTCGGAGCGCACCACCGAGTTGGCGTCGCCATAGTTGGAGACGATGTAATAGGTGCCCTCCGGCAGCATCAGCATGTCGCCGGCGGCGACGTTCGGCACCAGCGGCGCCCGCTCGCGGCCGTCGAACTGGCTGCCCTTGTAGATGGCAAACGAGATCTGGTTCTGCGGGATCTTGCTGGTGCCGACCCTGCCCTCGAGGCGCAGGCCCCCGGCCGGCAGCACGAAAGATTCGCGATCGGTCTCCGTCTTCAGGTTCACCGACCTGACCGCGCTGACGAGGCCGAGCGCGACATGCACGACATAGGTGCCGGGCGGCAGCACGATGTTCGGCGTCGGGCCGCGATCCTCGCGCAGCATCTTGAAGGCGCCGGATTCGTCCGGCCGGTCGGCGAACACGCGCCAGACCAGACCGCCATTGATGTTCGGCAGGTCCTTTCCGAACCGCGCCGACAGCGACAGCACGCCCTGATTGGGAGCCGCGGCGGGTGGAGGAGCAACCGGCGGGATCGCAGCCGGCGCGCCGGGTGGGATCGCGGCGACGGGCGGTCCCGGCAGCACCTGCGGGGCCGGTGGCGGAATGGGACCGGCGGCGGGGCCGGAGGGTGGCGCCAGGCTCACCGCCGCCCCGGGATCGGGCACCGAAGCCGGCGGAATCGGCGGTGGCCGGTCGCTGAACAGTTGCGCCGCGGCCGGCAGCGTCACGAGCCCGGTCAGCGGCCACGACAAGGCGAGCACAAGCCATAGCCGCCCGCTGCGCCGGAATCTGGTGAACCCGCGACCTGTCGTCATCGTCTTGCTTTTGAACAAAAACGCGGCAAATTCAAGCCTCTACTCAACTGTCCCGGAGGAACCCCGTAAGCAGCGCGCGACTTGGTCGCATTCTCCGGCGGAGAGTTCAAATCAGCGGCATCCGGCGCTCCCGTCGACCCGGCATAAAGGATGCTTCTGGTAGGCTGGTGCTAGGCTGTCATGCGTCATGAGTCCGTTGCCGACTCGTTGCACACAGTTTGCGTAGGCGTGGAGATCTCGGTGCTGGACATTCTGAAAGGACGCCGTGCGAACGGAACCGAAGGTTCCGATGTCGGTCTCGGCACGATCCGCAAGCCGGTCATCGGCCTTGCGCTTGGCGGCGGCGCGGCGCGCGGTTTTGCCCATATCGGCGTGATCCGGACCCTGATGGCGCACGGAATCGTGCCCGATGTCGTGGTCGGCACCTCGATCGGCGCCGTGGTCGGCGGCGCCTATGCGGCCGGCCAGCTCGATACGCTGGAGGAATGGGCGCGCAGCCTGCAGATGCGCAACATCCTCGGCTATCTCGACATCCGCCTCAACGGCTCCGGCCTGATCGGCGGCGAGAAGCTCGCCGCCCAACTCGAAGCCTCGCTCGGCCGCGTCACCATCGAGGAGCTGCCGATGAAGGTGGCGACGGTGGCGACGGAGATCCGCACCGGGCACGAGATCTGGCTGACCCATGGCAGCCTCGTCGACGCGATGCGCGCCTCCTACGCCCTGCCCGGCATCTTCGCGCCGGTCCTGATCGGCGACCGCTGGCTGGTCGACGGCGCCATGGTCAATCCGGTGCCGGTGTCGGCGGCGCGCGCGCTCGGCGCCGAGATCGTGATCGCCGCCAACCTGTCGAGCGACGTGTTCACGCACTCGACGACGATCTACTCGCATGGCCAGCCGGTCGAGGTGCCGGAGACAGTGATGGAGAGCGCGCCGCCGAAGCGGCGCTTCCGCAGGCTGTTCTCGCCGGAGCGCGCGGTGAAGCGGCAGTTCTTCGGCGAGGGTGGCCGGCCGGGCATCTCGTCGGTGATGGTCGACGCCTTCAACATCATGCAGGACCGCATCACCCGCGCGCGCCTCGCGGGCGATCCGCCGGACCTTCTGATCTCGCCGCGCGTCGGCCAGATCGGCTGGTTCGACTTTCATCGCGCGGCCGACCTCATCGCGTTCGGCACGAGGGCGGCCGAACGTGCGCTGGATTCCATCCAGGAAGCGATCGGCGCGGTGACGCCGACCGGCGGCGGAGCGACTACGCCGTCTTGATGTACTGGCGCAGTGCTTCCTGCTCGGCCTCGTATTCCTGGACGCGCCACTTCACGACGTCGCCGATCGAGATCAGGCCGGCCACGACGCCGCCCTCGATCACCGGCAGATGGCGGAACTTACCGTTGGTCATCATTTCCATGATCGAGGCGACGGTATCCGCAGGCTTGCAGCTCACCACCCGCCGCGTCATCACGTTCGACACCGGCTCGGTCAGCGCGGCGGCGCCGCGCTCGCCGAGCGCGCGGACGATGTCGCGCTCCGAGAGGATGCCCTCCATCCGGGAGCCCGACATCACCAGCACCGCGCCGATCTTGCGGTCGGCGAGCCGCTTGGCGGCTTCGGCGAGTGTGGTCTGGGACTCGACGCTCTCGACCTGATGGCCCTTGGTGTCGAGGATCGCACGTACTGTCATTGCTCGTCTCCTTGAGGGGCCGGTGTGCCTTCTTGAGCGAGGCGTCGTTGCGGCCGATGCTTCCAGCGATCGTCAGTCAAGCGAGTCTTCAATCAACAGTCTGACAATGCAACGGATCCAATCCTTCTGATCGCGCTTTGGTTGCATTGCACTCCGCAAGCTGGCCTGCGCGGCACAAATCGCCTGCTTTCGTTCATCCGGAATCGTGCCCCGGTTGCAGTGGACACAAATGATGAATGAAATCACCTGCGCTCGCAAGCGCAGGATCGCGGCACCTAACGGTCGACCACGTCGGACGGCAACGCAGGCGCAGCATCGTCACGCACATGCGGGGTGGGATCGAACAGCGCAAACAGGATCAGTCCGGCGATGAATCCGCCGATATGAGCCTGCCAGGCGACGTCGGCGCCCTCGGCGCCGGGCGTGATGCCGCCAATGCCGAACACGATGTTGACGCCGAACCACACTGCCAGAAAGCCGAGCACCCGCGGATTGCGCAGCGCACGCGTCAGCGACAGCGCCGGAACCCTGGCCGCCGCCTCGGCATCGCCGCGGGTGAACGACAGGAAGCTGCCTCTCACGAAGGCAAAGCGCATCGCCGCCGCCATGGTGCCGGACACCGAGGCCGAGGCGCCGATCATCGGCGCCAGCGCGTGCTCGTGGGTGAGCAGATGCGCCAGCGCACCGGCCGCCGCCGTCACCGCCATGAACAGATAGAACCTGACCGCACCGAAGCGGCGCGCGAGCGCGCTGCCGAACGGCAGCAGCCACAGCACGTTGAAACCGATATGCGCCAGATTGGCGTGCAGCAGCGAGTAGCTGAAAAAGGTCCAGATCTTGGCCGGCGTGCCGCCGGGAAACGCCCCGTCCATCAGGGTCTGGTCGTATCGTTTCGGGACGAAGGCGAACAGGTCGATGATCCAGCCGTTCCACTCGTCCGGCAGCAGCACACGCAGATGGATCACCGCGATCAGCAGGATGTAGGCGGTCAGTGCGCCCGGCAGATTGAGGATCGGCTCCCGCGCCTGCTGGAGCGGCGGATCCTGCGTGAGGTCTGACGAGGGGGAATCCAACGGAACGCACGCCTTCGACGAGAGGAACAGATCCGTCAGATAGGCGGCTTTGGCCGGCCTGTGCAAGCGCATGGCGGCAGAGTTGATGTGCAGCCCCGGGCCGCGGAGGCGAAAGGACAGCCGATCCGCCAAAAGAAAGAGGGAGGGTTCTGAGAAAACCCTCCCTCCGAGACCTGCCGGCCTTTGCCGCGTCCGGAGCGCCCGGGGTCGTTTTCCCCACCCCGCCCCGTCGCGACGACCAGACTTGTTTGACGCCGCCTGCGTGTAACTCACCGTATCGCGGCGGACCTTCCACCTTCCGGCCGCGATCTGATGAACGCATTGTTAACGATCGCTCGGCGGCCGCCAAGCTCATCGTTAATTTAACCTTAACGCGCGGAAGGCCGGGGGAAAGCCGGCACGATCGCACCATCGGCATGGACGCTGCACCACCCCTCCTGCGAAAACAAACCAGGGAGGCGCCTGGACGAAAGCGGGACAGCAATGTCCTCCGTGACGTCGAGGGCGCGAGGGATCACCGAGATGAAACATCCGTCCAATCGCGAGCTCTTCGCCTATTGGAACGACAGGCGCGGCCATGCCAAGGCGCCGGAGCGCTGCGACTTCGAGCCGTCGGCCGTGCGCGAGCTGCTCGGCGACATCTTCGTCTTGTCCTGCGATGCCGACAGCGGCTTTCCGTTCCGCATGGCCGGCACGCGGCTGTGCGCCCTGCTCGGCGGCGACGTCAAGGACAGGAGCTTTCCGGCGCAGTTCGCGCCCGCCAGCCGCCGCGAGATCGAGGAGATCACCGCGGTGGTCTGCGAAGAGACGCTGCCGGCGATCGCCGGCGTGACGGCGCAGGCGCCGGATCGCACGACCGCGCATTTCGAACTGCTGCTGCTGCCGTTCGCCACCCGCGCGCATGAGCCGATCAGCCTGACCGGCCTGCTCGCCCCGTTCGAGACGCCGCAAGGCGCGCTCGGTCCGCTGGAGATGGTGTCATGGCGCTACATCCATCCGCCCGCCGGACCGATCGTGCCGCGCGCGTTGCGCAAGCTCGCGCTCGCCCGCGGCCTGATGGTGTATGAGGGACTGCGCTGAGTGCAGCGCCGATCTCGTGGCCCGGATGAGCGCCAGCCGGAGCCCGAAGGGCGCAGGCGAAAGCGACATCCGGGACAGACCATCCTTACATCGCGTGCCCGCGTCGAAGCTGTCGCACGCCGACGGTGAATCGCCGGCGGACAGACGTCCCCGCATGTCGCTGCGCTCATGCGGGCTACGGGATCTGGGCTGCCGTCCCGCCTCCTCAATGTGAGCCGGTCAGCGGCGTGATCGGACTGCCGTCGGGAGCAAACGCGGCGACCTGATCCGAGATGACGAACGACGTGAGATCGCGCCCGACCACGAGCGGGCCCTGATAGCTCGTCCGCGTGCGCGCGATCAGCGCCTCTTCGGGCACGTCCTGGACCGGCTTCACGGTGGCGAACACGATGTGCGAGTAGACCGCCAGCTTCGGCTTCGCCTCGGTGAAGATCCTGCCGGCCTCCTCCGGCGAGGTGTGATGGTCCTCGATCGCACGATAGTTCGGATAGGTCTTGATCAGTTCGGGATCGATCACCGCCACCTCGTGGATCAGAAGATCGGCGCCCTCCGCCGCCTTCTCCACCCGCGGATCGGGCTTGGTGTCGCCGGACAGCACGACCTTCTTGCCGTCGAATTCGACGACATAGCCGAGCGCCGGCTTGATCTTCTCGCCGTGATTGACCTCGATGGCGCTCACCCTGACGCCGTTGCGCTCGTAGACGACGCCGGGCCCGATGTCGGCCGCGGCGAAGGCGACGCCTTCCGGCGGATAGTGCTCGTCATCGATGCGGATGCGGATGTCCTCGAAGAAGGCCTTGGTGAGATTCTCCGTCATCGCCACTGTCCCCTTCGGTCCGAACACGACCATCGGCCCCTTGCGCGAGGCCCAGGGCGTGCCGATCCAGCCGCTCAGCCACATGTCGGGCAGTCCCACCACGTGATCGGAATGCAGATGGGTGAGGAAATGCGCGGTGATGCTGCCGAGCGGGATGCTCTTCTGGAACAGGCGGATCGTGGAGCCGCGTCCGAGGTCGAACAGCAGCCGCTCAGGCCCGGCCTCGATCAGGGTCGAGGCGCTGAAGCTCGACAGCCGCGGCGTCGGCGTGCCTGTCCCGAGCAGGGTCACCTTCATCTCGGCTGCCGCGGCCGGCGGCGATCCAGCCACCACGCAGACCACGACCGCCACGACGGCTCCCAACAAGCTCCGCATGAACGTCTCTCCCATCTCCGTTGGCGTCATTGGCGCGATGTCGCGCCTGCCCATTCTATCAGCTCGTCATGGCCCGCGGCAGAGTGCTGCAGGAGCACAACGTAACGCTGAATTAACCGTGAAGGACTTAGTTTCAACACTGGATCATCCGGCACGCTAAGAGCCGGCTTTGAGTGGCGAAACATGGCGTTGCCGAACAAAAAACTCTCTCTTCCGGCCGCCGAGGAGCGCCGCCGTTTCCAGCGGGTCAAGGTCCACCTGCTCGGCCGCTACATGCTGCCCGACCGGCGCGAGTTTCCCTGCCAGGTGATCAACATGTCGCCGGGCGGGCTGGCGCTGCTCGCGCCCGGCATCGGCAATGTCGGCGACCGCGTGATCGCCTATCTCGACCATATCGGCCGCGTCGAGGGCAAGATCACCCGCATCATCGACAATGGCTTCGCCATGACGATCGGCGCCACCGCGCGCAAGCGCGACAAGCTCGCCGCGCAGCTGACCTGGCTCGCCAACCGCGACATCCTCAATCTGCCGGAGGATCGCCGCCACGACCGTATCATTCCGCGCAACCCGATCGCGGTGCTGACGCTCGAGGACGGCACCAAGATGACCTGCCGCATCATCGACATGTCGCTGTCGGGCGCGGCGATTGCGGCCGAGACCAGGCCGCCGCTGAAATCGCAGGTCATGCTCGGCCGCGTCCAGGCGCGCGTGGTGCGAAATCTCGAAGGCGGCTTCGCGATCGAGTTCACGCACGCCCAGCTCGCCGAAACGCTCGAAGACAGCGTTACCGCGCGGTAAAGCCGCAAGCCTCTGAAATCCCGCAACTTCACGGAGCACACGGCGTCCGCCACCACGGGCGCCGTGTGGCGTTCGGCCAGCGCACAGGTGATCCGGCGCAGTTAATAGTTGACGGGAAAAGCGCAGGGGACCCTGCAACGGCAGTGGTTCCCGGCTTAATGCAGCGCATTCGATTCAACCGCGAATGATTCAAATTTTAGCTAGATTCGATTCAAGTGAAAGTCGAATAAGCCCTTTGTTTTACTTGGATTTGCGTCAAATCCATCGTGGCGATTTAGCGGCAGCGAAAAATCTTTGTGAGACACATGGTCCCAACGAAAACGGGGGCCAAAATGGTCAAGCGGACGGGACAGGCAACGGGGTGGGCGGTCGCAGCCTTCCTGATGGCGATGGGCGGGATGGCGCATGCCGGTGATGACCGGGTGCTCTATGCGAGCCTGGGCGACACCGCACGGGCGCCGATCGGCTGGGTCGAGTTCTGCACCGAGGCGCCCGAGGAATGCCGCGGCGGCGCGTCGCAGCCCCGCGACATCGTGCTGTCCCAGACCGCCTGGCGCGATCTGCTAAAGGTCAATCGCTGGGTCAACGAGAACGTCAAGCCCATCACCGACATGGACCATTGGGGCGTGGTCGAGAAATGGTCGCTGCCGACGGACGGCTACGGCGACTGCGAGGATTACGTGCTGCTGAAGCGCAAGCTGCTGATCGATGCCGGCTGGCCCCGCGAGGCGCTGCTGATCACGGTGGTGCGCGACAAGAAGGGTGAAGGACACGCCGTCCTCACCGTGAAGACCGACAAGGGCGAGTACGTGCTCGACAATCAGAACGAGAGCGTCGTCGCCTGGACCGAGACCGGCTACCGCTTCGTCAAGCGGCAGTCGCAGAGCGACCCCAACGTCTGGGTCTCGCTCGGCGACGGCCGCCCGGCAGTGGCCACCGCCAGCGCCAGAGAACGCTAAGGCGTCCGCAAGCGCTGATCAGAGAGGCGAGACACGAATTCGAGTTACGCGACCCGGTCACATCCCCACCCCTCCCCGTCCCAGACCGGTTCGCGCGCGGCCAGGCCTCCCCCAAGGCCTGGCCGCAACTTTTTTTGGCCTTGCTTTGACGATATGTCGCAGGCGGGGCGCGGCAACGGCCGGCCAACCTTGTTTTCCCTCGACCGTCGGGTTTAGGTTTTCGGCATGATGATGATCCTGCGAAGCGCGACCTTGCTGGCCGCGGCCCTGACCCTGGCGAACTGCTGCATGTCCGGCGCCGGCTGCTCGGGACCGCTGGCCGCGGCGGGCCCAGCCGCGCCGGCGATGGCCGCTACGCCCGCGGTGATTACCGCGCAGCCGACGAGCGCTGCGGCCGACTGGGACGGCCGTGTCGCCACCTCCGACGCCGACACCGAGATGGTGACGGAGCCGGACATCGGCACGTCGCGCAAAGGCGCGAAGCGCCGTGGCGACTCGCGGGTCGACGTGATGTCCGCGCAGTCGAGCTCCGGCTATCGCGGCCGGATGAGCTGGGAGGAGGAACAGGCGGCCGACCTCGCCGACGAGGCCCGCCTCAAGCAGAAGCTCACGATCTGCCGGAACTGCAGCGCAACGCAGTAAGCATTTGTCCGGCCGCAGTTTTCGGCTGGTCGCGACCGCGCCCCGGAACCGGCGTGGTGCATGCGGCGGGCGCGCCATTTCGGGCTTGCAGGCCTCGCTTTTGTCGGATTTCCTAATCAAAAGCTGACGACTTGGTTCGTTCGCCAGATGCACGATTTGCGGGCTGGGCGGACAGCGTTCTCTGCTCGAGTTTTTCGCCTCTCCCAGTTTTCGGGAGGAGCATCCGAAGCTTTTTCAATTTGGGTGGTTTCGTGATGAATCCGGTGACGCGCGACACCAGACGCTACCCCGAGAAGCTCAGCCCGGCCCCCGTCAAGGGCGCCCAGCCGATCGCGCTCGCAGCCGCGACGCTCGTGGTGCTGATCGCGGGCATCGGCGGCATCATGTTGTGGCGTGCCTATGGCGGCGCGCCGGAAGCCGAGCGCGGCGCGGTGACGCGGCAGTTGCAGGCGCGCACGGTGCAGGCGTCCGAGCAGTTGGTGGAGAAGACCAAGGGCCTGGAGGCCACCCAGCAGGAATCGATCGACCAGTTGCAGATGATGCAGGAGCAGTTGCAGAGCATGCGTCGCCTGCTCGCGGCCCAGCAGGCCGACACCAAGCGCCTGTCGGACCAGGTCTCGACCCTGAAGGACTCCATCGATGGCCTGCGTCAGTCGTTCGCCAGCACGCAGAGCTCGGAGCAGGCCGCGCCTGCTCCACGCAACCGCAGCATCCGCGCCCGCGCCCATGCCAGCCGCGGCGGCCATCGGCATCGTCGTAACCGATCCTGAGACGGCCGGTCCCGACGCCTGCTCGTAGAATTCCCGCCGAATATTCCCAGGATCCTGTGAAGTGCTTCACAGATTGAAACCGGGAGTCACGCCATCCTGCCTTCACCGGATGGCGAGCCAATTTCAGGATGGCACAGGGCCAATTTCAATATCCGGGGCTGGCAAGGTCGTTGGCGCCATACTGCGCCGACGGCCTTGTTTTTTGTGGCGGCGCGTTCGACCGCCCGCAACGGATCCGACGCCGCGGCTCTCCGGCTGGTGACTTGCTTTTCCCCGTCAATTCTCGGCTCAATGCGCCCGTAAGACGCAGAGGAGCCCCCATGTCCGCCGATCCAGCACTGACGTCCGATGTCATCGGGCTGACAAAAGTCGCCCCCTTCTCACGCCGCGGCTTCATGACCGCGTCCGCTGCCGTGACGGCCGGCTACACGCTGGCTGCCGGCCCGGTGCGGGCCGAGGTCATTACCACCGACACCAACGGCCTGAATGCCGGAGATGCGAAGATCAAGGTCGGCGACCGCGACATGCCGGCCTATTTCGCGCGCCCCGCCAGCGCCAGCAATCCGCCCGTCGTGCTGGTCGCGATGGAGATCTTCGGCCTGCATCAGTACATCAAGGACGTGACGCGCCGTCTCGCCAAGCTCGGCGCGCTCGCCGTGGCGCCGGACTACTACTTCCGCAGCGGGACCGACCTCACCAAGATCACCGAGATCAAGGACCTGCTGCCGATCGTGAATGCCAAGCCCGACGCGGAGCTGCTGTCGGACCTCGACGCGACGGTGGCCTGGGCCAAGTCGCAGGGCGGCGACACCTCGCGTCTCGGCATCGTCGGCTTCTGCCGCGGCGGCCGCACCGTGTGGGAATATGCGGCGCATAGTTCGGCGCTGAAGGCGGGCGTTGCGTTCTACGGCCCGCTGATCGATCCGCCCAATCCCGCCTGGCCGAAGAGCCCGACGCAGCTCGCACCCGAGATGAAGGCGCCCGTGCTCGGCCTCTACGGCGAAGCCGACACCGGCATTCCCGTCGCCAGCGTCGAAGCCATGAAGACCGCGCTCGCCGACAACAAGAAGACCGCTGAGTTCAAGATCTATCCCGGCGCGCCGCATGGCTTCCACGCCGATTATCGCCCCAGCTATCGCAAGGACGCCGCCGAGGACGGCTGGGCGCAGATGCAGGCGTGGTTCAAGAAATATGGCGTGCTGAGCTGACAGCCGCGGCCCGGGCGAGCGAACCCGTCAGACTGCGCCCGCGAGGCTTCCCGCATGTCGCTTGCCGCATGTCGCTTGCGTTCATGCGGGCGCCGGACCGTCGGCTGCTAGCGCAGGCGACGATCGTCGCGACGGATCTTCGCCAGCTGCCTGCCGCCCTGCTCGAGCTCCCAGGCCATCCAGACCAGCGCGGCGCCCAGGCTGACGACGACGCCCATGAAGACAAACGTGAGTTCAGGGGATGTGAGTGTGTTGATCATGCCTGGATCCCATGCAAGCGTTGCGCCAGCTACTTCTCCGCCGCCGCTCCGCCGATCGGAGCGGCAACAAATCGTCACGAGATGTCGTTAAGGCGAAGTGACCGGATCGGCCGGTCGCCTCGCCCAAGCTTCATTCACACACCTCGACGTTGCGGAAGCGCCAGCCGCGCGCTGTCCGCACACGCTTGCGGGCGACGTAACAGCCGCCGAGGTCCTCGTAGGTGTACGGGTAGTAATAGGGATAGCCTCCGTATCCGTAGTAGCCGGGATAACCAAAACCCAAGCCAAACCCGAGTCCAAAACCACGATGGCCGAAGCCATGATGGAAACCGCCCGGCCCGTGCGCCGACGCCATGCCCGGAATCATTGCGGCCGCGATCACGGCGCCCGCCAGCAATCCCATCAATCTCTTGCGCATCGATCCGTCTCCAAATTCAACCGGCATGAGAGCGTCATTGTACTCTGTGCTCCCAGCGGGATGTCTCTAAGCCGGATTTGGAACGGCGCGCGGGCAACCCCGCTCACATCTGCGCGATCTCGATGTCGTTACGTGACGTCCGGAGCCGCGGGCAATATTCAGCAACCGCGGCAGATGCTCTTCACCTTCCGGTCGACCGTCTTGTTCTCCTGCTGAACCTGCTCATCGGTATCACTGGCGCGGTTCGGTCCCGTCGCCGCGGTGCCTCCCGCCGCTCCACGACCCACGCCGGTCGTGACGCCGGAATTGCTCGACCCCACCCGGCTTGCGCCCGAGCCGGACGACTGCGCTGTGCCGAGGCTGTTAGTCCCGTTTGCAGCTGCCGCCCCCGGTTGCGACAGCCGCGAGGGATTGCTGCCGCTTCCGGCTCCGTTCTGCGCGTTGCCGAGACCGGCGACGTTCCCTGATCCTGCCGCGGTACCGGTCGTGCCGATGCCGGCTGCTCCCGCGCTCGCCGCGCCACCGGCGCTCGCTCCACCGCCAGCGCCTCCCGCACCGCCGCCACCGCCTTGCGCAAACACCGCAGTGGCCGTGCCGAGGCCTGCAATCACGATCAAAGTGCCCAATGAAAACCTGGCCATGGGACCGTCTCCCTTTACACTTCAACCCAACCGGACGGACCGCGTTCCGGAACGAATGTTGATCGGAGAGGATTGATGGGGCGAGGAGAGCAAGGAGCCGTGCGCAAGCTGATCGCCTTCGACGAGGACACGTTCGACAAGCTCAAGCAGCTCGGCCGCGATCAGATGCTGAGTCTGCAGGACCTCGCCGACGAGGCGTTCATGGACCTGTTGGAAAAGCACGGCGTACCGGCGGATCTGAAGGACGCGCTGCGCAAGAGCGCTGCGGAGGATGGCGATGGCGCAGGCAAGCCTGCGCGCAAACGCAAGAACGAGCCCGACGACAAGTCCAGAAACCAGTCGAAGCACAAGCCGAAGCAGAGGAGCAGGACGTCAGCATGAGCACCGACCCGTTCGAACAGGGCGAGCGCGCCGCGCGCGAGAACATTCCGGCCGAGGCCAATCCCTATCAGGACGGCAGCGAACAGCATGCGCTGTGGGCGAGCGGCCACGAACGTGTCGCCAGCGCAGCGGAGGCAGGCGAGTCCGAAGGGACGTGAAGAATCTCCGACTCCATCGGCCGTGATGTCAGCCGATCTTCTTCAGACCCTTGGTGTAGCGCGGTCCCTTGGCGACATAGGCCTTGGCCGCGATGCCCATGCGCTCGACCTGCGCCGGCTCCAGCGTGCGCACGACACGCGCGGGCGCGCCGACGATCAGCGAGTATTCCGGAAAATCCTTGCCCTCGGTGATGATGGCGCCGGCGCCAACGACGCTGCCACGGCGGATATGCGCGCCATTCATGATGATCGAGCCCATGCCGATCAGGGCATCATCCTCGACCGTGCAGCCGTGCAGGATCACGTTGTGGCCGACGGTGACGTTGCGGCCGACGCGCAGCGGGAAGCCAGGATCGACGTGACAGGTGGCGTTGTCCTGGATGTTGGAGCTCTCGCCGATCTCGATCCAGTCATTGTCGCCGCGGATCACCGCGCCAAACCAGACCGTGACCTCCTTGGCGAGCTTCACCCGGCCGATCACGGTGGCATTGTCGGCGATGTAGTAGTTGCCGTCCGCCGGCAGCTCGGGCGCCTGCCCGTCGAGTTCGTAGATGGCCATCGAGGTCTCCCGTTCGCAGGCGACCTTGGCACAGCCCCCGGAGCGATTTCAAGCAAGCGCCGCTGCGGCGCCCGGCACGGGAACTAGGCCAGCACGCCCGCGGCGCGCAGCGTCATCACCACGAAGGTGCCGCACATCATGCTCCAGAAGCCGGCGATCACGGTCGCCAGCATCACGAACTCGAAGCGACGGCGCTCGATGCGGGCGCCGCGCAGCGTGTTGCGCATGATGATGAAAGGCGCGGCGAACACCAGGAATGGCACCGCGGCGAACCGCCGGGGCGTGACGCCCTCCTGCAGCAGCTCGAAGCCCGGCGGACGTTCGGCATAGGCCTGGTAGCCGCTCGCCAAGGCGCCGGCCAAGGCGAAACCGATGAGGAGCGAGAACAGGGAATTGAACGCCTCTGCCGACATCGTACGCACTCACACACTTGCAGAACTGACCGATGCTGGTTTGGCAAAAAGCGACCGCGCCCGCCACATTATCCTTAAGGAAGGGTTAATGCTGGCCGCGGCCGGTGCGCGGCTCCCTGCAGGTAAGTTTCTGCAGAATGCCGCATCGCCATGGCATAGTCGGCGCTGATTCGGTCCTTGAGATCCCCTGCCCGTCATGACGATGTTTTCGGTCCGCAGTGCCCGCCCTTCGAACGGACATGGCCATGCCGTGCCGATCATCCTGGGCTGCGTGCTGGCGGCGGCGGCAATCGCGCTGGTCGCCTACCTGCTCTGGCCGACCTGGCGCGCCGGCACCTTCAAGGGACCCGAGCGCCTGCCGGTCAGCATCGGCGGCACCGTGTTCAACGTGCCGGCGGCCGCCATCCGGGTGAAGATCCAGCGCCATACGGGGCCGCAGGAGCGCGTCGATCTCGGCTTCGAATATCCCTCGCTCACGCCGCCCGAGGCGCCGCATCACGTCAGCGCCGACCAGATCGATCAGGCGCCGCACCCGATCGATCGCATCTTCGTCTCGATATCGGCGCATCACGACGCGATGTCGCCCGAGACGCGACTGAAGACGATCTATCCGCGCTATCTCAATCCGACGGCCGTGCCGGTGCAGGACGGATTGAGCATGCGAAGCTTCCGCGCGGGCACAGCGTACGACATGGAGGATCTGTTCACGGCCGAGCAGCCTTTGCTGGTCGCCCGCTGCACGCGTGATGCCGCCACGCCGGGCATGTGCCTCAGCGAGCGCCGCGTCGAGGGCGCGGATCTCGTGTTTCGCTACCCCCGCAGCTGGCTGTCGCAATGGCAGGACGTGGCGAGCGCGATGGAGCGGCTGACTGCGCAGATGCACGCGGTGAAGTAGGTCGTAGGCAATCGTTGAAATCGTGGCCCGGATGAGCGCAGCCCGCGCACGGACGTCGAATGTGAGAGCTGCCAAACTCTCTCCGATCGTCATTCCGGGGCACGCGAAGCGCGAGCCCGGAATCCATACTCACGAGCGGATGTTGGGGCGACCACATGCGCCACGGCCATCGCGCGTCTCACGGCGTCCTGGGGCTATGGATTCCGGGCTCGCGCTTCGCGCGCCCCGGAATGACGGCGTGGATGGAAGCCGGGCTCATCCGCGGACGGATTGCGTGCTGACAGCGTGTGCGTAAGCACGCCGGAGCCGGTCTGCGGGAGCTGCTCTCTCAACCCGCGCGAGCGCGCCCCTGGGCGCGCCTGCACCACGATTCGTTCTGGCAACGCCGCCATCTTCGCAAGCGTCCCCGCATGCGCTTCGCGCTCATGCGGGCCGCTGCATCCGGCAACTACTCGACCAGATCGTCTTCCAGGATCGCCATCTGGAACTGGAACGAGCGGTCGTCGTCCTCGTCGTCGACGAACAGCACGCCGATGAACTCTTCGCCGATATAGACCTCGGCGGAGTCTTCCTTCTTCGGCCGCGGCACCACACGGATCTTGGGATTGCCGAACACGCGCTTCAGATACGCGTCGAGCTTCCTGACTTCCTGAACGTCCACGGTGATCTCCAATCGACAGCGAGGTTTGCAGATGATGCGGACGTTGCAGCGCGAACGTCCGTGTCCTTATGAGTTCGACATTCCAGCCCATCGATCGAGGCAAGACGAGCCGGCGATGTCGAACGACCTGAAAGGGACGCCGTGGATCTCACATTCATTCCGCCAAGACAAACGGCGGATCGTCAAATCCACAGACGCCGATGTGTTGGCACGAAATTCCCTTGATGAGAAGGTCTTGACTTCGCGCTCGCGGCTCAGATCCCGATCGCGTTGATCATCTGATCCATGGTGCGCGACGGCTCCGCACAACCGGCCTCGCCGACGATTTTCGCCGGCACGCCTGCGACGGTGACGTTGTTCGGCACCGGCTTCACGACGACTGAACCGGCGGCAATGCGCGCGCAATGACCGACTTCGATGTTGCCGAGCACCTTGGCGCCGGCGCCGATCAGCACGCCGTGACGAATCTTGGGATGCCGATCCTCGTTCTCCTTGCCTGTGCCGCCGAGCGTCACGCCGTGCAGAATCGAGACGTTGTCCTCGATGATGGCCGTTTCGCCGCAGACGAAGCCGGTGGCGTGATCGAGGAAGATGCCGCGGCCGATGCGCGCCGCCGGATTGATGTCGGTCTGGAACACCGCCGAAGACCGGCTCTGCAGATAGAACGCGAAATCCTTGCGGCTCTTGCGGTACAGCCAATGCGCCAGCCGGTGCGTCTGCAGCGCGTGAAAGCCCTTGAAGTAGAGCAACGGATCGATGAAGCGCGTGGTGGCGGGATCGCGATCGTAGACGGCGACGAGATCGGCGCGAAACGCATGGCCGAGGTCCGGCTCGTCGCGCAGCGCGTCGTCGAAGGTCTGGCGGATCAGGTCGCCCGACAGCGCGGAATGATCGAGACGATCGGCAACCCGGTGCACGACCGAATCCTCGAGACGGCCGTGGTGCAGAACGGTTGAATAGATGAAGGTCGCAAGCTCGGGCTCGCGACGCACGATCTCTTCTGCCTCGTGGCGGATCCGATCCCATATCGGATCAAGCGTCGCCAGCTTGCTGCCCTGCTGCGGATTGGTCTGATGCATAGCCATGGCTGCTTCTCGCAGTTTCAGTGGGCGGGCCTTATAGCACGGCGCATGGAACGATGTCCTCAGCGGGCTGCGCGAGGCCGGGGATCCATTCCAGCCAGCCTGCCTCCCAGAGAACACGGGATTGAGACATTTCCGTTACGCCCCGCCGGTGACGTCCCGGTTGCGCCGCCATGCCATTCGGCACCGCGTCGGCTCAAGGTGGGCAGCAGGAACCCGAAATCAAGACGATCACCGGGGAAGCAATCGGTTCCCGCCCCTGGCGCACCCTGCGGGCGGATGGGGCGGATACCGGTGGCTGCGGCAAAAAGGAACCACCCGGAGGATCGAAGGCCGGCGGCCCCCCGTTCGATCACGGGATCGGCTTTACCATCCATCGCTCTGCGTCTACTAGTGAATATCGCCCTGACCATACTTCGGCCACGGTGCTCCTGATCGGGGGGACACGGGTATCAGTAACACTCAGATCCTGGACGAACGCGCGACCGAGGCCGGATTGGCCTGGCTCCCCGTCATCGTCATCCCGCTCTTCCTGGTCGCGCCGGCGCTGTGGAACGGCTACCCGCTGCTGCAGTGGGACACCGGGGGCTATCTCGCGCGCTGGTACGAAGGCTATCTGGTGCCGAGCCGCTCGACCGTGTTCGGGCTCTATCTGCATTGGGGCGAGGGCTCGAGCTTCTGGCTCAATCTCGGCCTGCAGGCGCTGGCGACGCTGTGGATCCTGCAGCTCACCTTGCGCCTGCTGGGACTGGCCCAACCGCTGCGACTGCTCTGGATCGGCCTGCTGCTGATCCTGACCACCGCCCTGCCCTGGCTCGCCAGCATGCTGCTGACCGACATCTTCGCTGGCCTGTCGGTGCTCGCGCTCTACATCATGGTCACTCAGGCGCGCCGGACCACCGTCCTGGAAAAGTGCGCGCTGTTCGGCTTCGTCGCCTTCGCCTCCGCCACCCACAGCGCTACGCTGGGCGTGCTGTTCGGCCTGTGCTGCGCCGGCTGGATCGCCTATCCCTGGCTGCGCCGGCAGATCGCGCTCTCCGGCCTGGTCCAGGCCAGCATGACGATCGTCGCGGGTGCGGCGATGCTGCTCGCGGCCAACTTTGCCCTGTCCGGCCAGCTCGCGTGGACGCCGGGCGGTACCGGCGTCGCCTTCGGCCGCATGCTCCAGGACGGCATCGTGGCGCAATATCTGAAGGACCATTGCGCCCGCGAGAAGCTGAAGCTCTGCCCCTATCGCAACGAGCTGCCGCCCACCGCCGACGACTTCCTGTGGGGCAACAGCATGTTCAACAAGCTCGGCCGCTTCGAGGGCATGAACGACGAGATGGGCTTCATCGTGAAGCGGTCGCTCGCGGCCTACCCGCTGTGGCAGGCCAGGGCCGCCGCGGTCGCCACCGCCGAGCAGCTGGTGCATGTGGCGACCGGCGAGGGCACCAACGGCTGGCTGCCGCACACCTATGGCATCATCGAGCGCTACGTCCCCTCGCAGGTCAAGAAGATGCGCGCCGCACACCAGCAGCACTGGGAGATCAGTTTCGCCGTCATCAACTGGCTGCACGTGCCGGTCGCGCTGGCCTCGATGCTGGCGGCGGCGGCGATCGCAGCGCACGCGATCTGGCGCCGGCGGCGCGACGACGTGGCCCTGCTCGCCATCACCGTGACCCTGGCGCTGCTCGGCAATGCCGTGATCTGCGGCGTCATCTCCGGCCCGCATGACCGCTACGGCGCCCGGATGGTGTGGATCGCCACCTTCACCGCGCTGATCGCGGCGGCGAGGTGGTTCAGCGGCGAGCGTGTGGACGGCTCCGCCGCATGACGCCCCCGTAGCCCGCATCAGCGACAGCCGGCGCCGCAAGGCGTCGGGATAGCGACATGCGGGGTCTCGCGCGCTGTGCCGGAGACCCCGGGGGGTCGCTGCGCTCGCCCGGGCTACGGCTTCAGCGCCGTGACAGAAAGTCGATCACCCCGGCCTTGTAGACCTTGTCGCCGACCGCGCGCATGTGATCGCGATTGGGGATATCGAGCACTTCGGCACCGGGGATGAGCGCGCCGAGCGCCGGACCGGAGCCCGACACTTCGTCGGCCGTGCCGACCGCGACCAGCACCGGCACGGCGATACGGCGGGCGTCGTCGCGCGAGATCAGGCCGCGCGAGCCGCGCATGCAGGCGGCCAGCGCCAGACGGTCCGAGCGGGTCTGGTCGGCGAAGGCGCGGAAGGTGCGGCCCACGGGATCGGTCACGTTATCGATCGAGGGCGCCTCGAGCGCGGCGGCGACGTTCTCGCCGGGACCGCCGCCTTCGATCATCGCCATGCCGATGCCGCCGAAGATCGCCGAACGCAGCCGCTCTGGCGCGGTCAGCGCGATATGCGCGGCGATGCGGCCGCCGAGCGAGTAGCCCATCACGTCGGCGCTGGCGAGGCCGAGATGATCCATCAGCGCCGTGACGTCGCTCGCCATCTCCGCGATCGAATACAGCGTGGGGTCGTACAGCTTGGCCGAATCGCCATGGCCGCGGTTGTCGAGCGCGATCACCCGGCGGCCATCCTTGCGCAATTCGGAGATCCAGGCCGGATAGACCCAGTTGACGTTCTTGCTCGAGGCAAAGCCATGGACGAGCACGATCGGATCGCCCTCCCCCTCGTCGATGAAGGCAATTTCAACGGCGCCGTTGTGAAAGCTCGGCATCGGTCGCGAATCCCGGAACGCTGGAGTGAAGCTGGTCGGACGAAGTCTAGATCATGATGCGATTCCACGGAATCGCATCATGATCTTATCCCTTTGTTTGAGCATGATCTTTTCGGAAAACCGGCTTCCACTTTTCCGGATCATGCTCTAGCCGCAGGACGCGGTTGCGGCCAGTTCGGGAGCGACGGCCGCGGCCTGCATCCGGCGCAGGCGGCGCCGCCGGCTCCGGTCGAGCCAGGCCTGGGTGGCCCGCTCGGTCATCGCCTTCAGCGATGCGACGAAGCTGAGCAGCGTCATCAGCGCGCCGAACAGCCAGAGCGCGAGATTGAATGCCCCCGCGGTCAGCAGCAGCGCGCCGCGGCCGAGCAGCTTCAGGATCGCCCGCGTCTGCCCGCCCTTGGCCTCCGCCAGGCGGGCCGCGCGGGCGATGTCCTTCGGTCCTTCGGCGAGCTTGAGCGAATCCAGTGCGCCGCGCGTGCCGGCCTTTTCGGTGATGCGGCCGACATCCTTGGCGAGCCGCACCAGCGCGCCGGCCTTCTCGGCGCGGAACGCCGCCCGGATCGCGGTCGCGGTCTGGCCCGGACGAAGCACCGAGCCCGAGGCCACCGCCTGCTGCAACAGCGGCGCATCGACCACCTCGCGCGCGGAGCGTCCCGCCCAGGCGGCGAGCCCCTCGCCGAGCCGGCCAACCTTTCGCGCATCCTTCACCAGCGTCAGCCCGGCCCGCACTGGCGCGGCGGTGCCGGCCGAGGCATAGGTTGCGGCGGTGACGGCAAGACCGGCCGTGGCCAGGCCCAGCACCAGGCGGTCGGTCTCCTCGCCCATCACCAGATGCTTGCCTTCGCGGACCGCGTCGCGGATGTCGCCGAACACGAAGAGATCGCCGGCTACCGTGCCGGACAGGCTCGCGACGTCGTCGGCCTGGCCGGTGACGAGCCCGGTCGCGAACCGCTTGGCAACGCTGGCCGGCGCCTTCTCGGCGGCCACCGCATCGCTCACGCGCTGCACCAGCCCCTCGTCGAGCACCACCTGCTGATCCCGCGCGAGCGCGACGAAGCTCTCCGCGAGATCTGGATCGCCGGCGGCGAGCGCGTCCTCGATATTGCTGATGATCCGCGCCGGATCGTTCTGCAGAACGGACGCGATCTGAAGCTCCGACAGCCTCGCCGGATCGTCCTGCGCCACGACGATGGCTCCGGCCCCATAGGCGTGCGGCCATATCGCAGCGCCGACCGCGGCGCTCACGGCGAGCCCGGCCAGCGCCAGACCGAGTCCCAGCTTGATTCGCTTCGAGATCACGCCGCCTTCACGTTTTCGCGGGAACGATGCGGAGAGACATAATAATTTTTGTGCCTGACACAACGGCCCCGACGAAAGAAGGGCTTCTCGGCGGCCCTGAGTTTGTGTCGAATCCACAGGCCACAACATAACGGCGTGCGTTGCACCAAACGCGGGTTCCCAGCACTAGGAATTGGCCTTAAGGCTCAGTATGGTCGCGCCGTTTTCGACGCGCGCGGCCGTGCGACCTCAGTCCCGTCCTGCTCCGTCGTGCTGACCGCATACGCTCCCGTTGCCACGCGAGGTGATACCGATGGCCGATAACATCGTCCCGCATTTCAACAACGATGCCGGAGTCCCCGTCATCGAGATCGGCTCGCATGAGTTCATGTGCGTGGGCGCCAATCCGCCGTTCGATCATCCGCACGTGTTCCTCGATCTCGGCAACGACAAAGAGATCATCTGCCCGTACTGCTCGACGCTGTACCGCTATGCGCCGGACCTCGCCGCCGGCGAGGCGCGGCCGCCGGAATGCGTGCTGAAGGACGTCGCCTGATCGGCGTGTCGTGGCATCGCGTACCGTCTATGTGGCGGGGGCCGGAATTGGCGGCCTGACGGCTGCGCTCGCGCTCGCCACCAAGGGCTTCCGCGTCGTCGTGCTGGAGAAGGCCGAACGGCTCGAGGAGGTCGGCGCCGGCCTGCAGCTCTCGCCCAACGCCAGCCGTATCCTGCTCGATCTCGGCCTGGGGCCGCGGCTGACCGCGCGTGCCGTGGTGCCCGACGCCGTCAGCATCATGAGCGCGCGGGCCGGCGGCGAGATCGCCCGCCTGCCGCTCGGCGAGGCCGCGAGCCAGGCGGCTGGCGCGCCTTATTGGGTGATCCACCGCGCCGATCTGCAGGCGGCGCTGGCCGCGGAGGTGATGGCGCATCCGGACGTCGAACTGCGGCTCGGCTGCCAGTTCGAGGACGTCGCCGCCCACGCCAAGGGTCTGACCGTGGTGCATCGCCGCGGCAATGAGCGCCGCCAGGACGTGGCGCTGGCGCTGATCGGCGCCGACGGCGTGTGGTCGGCGGTCCGGCACCACCTGTTTCCGCAGGTCCGCGCCGAGTTCTCCGGCCTGATCGCCTGGCGTGGCACGCTCGACGCCCGGCAATTGCCACGCGAATTGACGGCAGCGCGGGTGCAGCTCTGGATGGGCCCCGAGGCCCATCTCGTCGCCTATCCGATTTCGGCCGGCCGCCAGGTCAACGTGGTCGCGGTGGTGCCGGGGACCTGGAACCGGCCGGGCTGGAGCACGGAGGGTGATCCGAGCGAGCTGAAGGCGGCGTTCGCGCCGCCGCGCTGGCCCGCGACGGCGCGGCTGCTGCTCAATGCGGTCGACGGCTGGCGCAAATGGGCGCTGTTCGGCGTCCCCGAAGGCATCGAATGGACCGAGGGCAGCGTCGCGCTGCTGGGCGACGCCGCGCACGCCATGCTGCCCTTTGCAGCGCAGGGCGCGGGAATGGCGATCGAGGACGCGGTGGTGCTCGCCAAGTGCCTGAGCGAGGCGCGCCCGGACGGTCCGGGCGCGATCCCGGCTGCGCTGAAACGCTACGCCAAGCTGCGCCGCCCGCGTGTCGGCCAGGTGCAGCGCACCGCACGCAATCAGGGCCGCCTCTATCACATGACCGGACCGCTGGCGCTGGCCCGCGACCTCAGCATCAAGGCGCTCGGCCCGCAGCGCCTGTCGGCGCGGCAGAGCTGGATCTACGACTGGCGGCCGTAGGCGAAGCGGCCCGGTCTCAGTAGACCGAGCCGTCCCGCGGCAGGGTCGACGGCGTGCCCGCACCGGAGGCCATCGGCCGCGCGGGACGCGCCGGCTTGACCGGCTTGCCGGATTTCGCAGCAGCCGGCTGCGGTGCCGGGGTCTCCTGGCACTTGTTGCGGCGCCAGGCCTCTTCGGCGAACTGGGTCTGGCCACGGATCGCGATATAGTCGTTGCGATAGGCGACCTCGGCCACCACCGCGCCGCCGGCTCCGGTCTCTGCCTTGGCCATCAGGCCCTGCAGCTCGGCTGCGCGCCCGGCCAGCGCCTTGCGCTCGGCCTCGAGCTGCTTGCAGTCATAGAGCTCATACTTGGCCGGATCCGCGAAGGCGGTCGACACGCTGTCGCTCATGCCGGCGCAGCCCGACAGCAACGATCCCAACCCCAGCAGTCCCGCGGCCAGCGCGACGCGAAGCCGATCGCTGGTCACGCAGCCTCGACCGTGCGGCGGCGTCGAGCCATTGGCTCGATCATGGGCTGATCGGCCGCGGACATCGGCCCGAACGGCGGCAGCATTCGTCTCTGCGATGGTCCTCGGATTCGTCACGCTCACCTCGCCCAACGACCGGCCCGCAAGGGATGCGGATCCGAATCGGATTCTCGTGATGGGTCCGTGCCTTACAACGGCCGCTTCGTCCATGTCTTGCACCACGTGATCCCAGACTTGGCAGAGCGCTTCAACGCGAAGGCATCTCAAAGCAGCTGGTGACGGCCGGATTGAGGCTTTACCAAGGCGCTCGCGCTGGCTTGAGCAGGAGCTTCGTCAGGCACGCCATTGCCGGACGCTTACGGTTTTTCACCTTGATCCGGTCCCTTTCACGGTGCGGGCGGTCAATCGGTTTCGACACCATCCCCTCTTATCCCTTGCTGCGGGCGGCGGGGACAGGTCGGCCCCGATCTCGCCGTGCCCAAGGGAGCGACGAGGAGGCCGCCCGAGCGAGAGAAACAAGCTTCGGGGCGGGACGGCGGCGCCGGCCACAGAGCGCCGCCGTTGGCGAGATCAGCGATCGGCATCACCGATGCGAATATAGATGCGCGATCCATTGCAGATCTGAGCGTACTGGTTGCCATCGGAACGGCTGACCAATTGGACGATCGGCGCGGGCTGGGCGAATGTGATGGTCCGCGCGCCCTCGCTGATCACCCCAGTCGCATCTGCAACGTCGGCGACTTGCGTCAGCCCGGCGATCGGGCCGGTCAGGATCGTGTGGCTGTACGTGCCCGGCACCGCCTTGAGCAACACTCTCTCATCGGAGGCGATCGTGTAGGTGAACTTGTATGAGGTAACGCCGGTCTCGCCTCCGCCGGTGTCCACCGAGAAGTCCTGGACATCCATCATCCCGGTGCCATCGGCGCGAAGCACCATGACGCCTTCGACGGTGAAGGAAAAGAGCTTCAGCGGGCCGCCCTTTGGCGTGAAGTTCGAATTGAATCCGACAGCGGCCGGATTCCGGATGCACAACGATTTGCCAGCTAACGCATAGGTTCCGCGTAGACTTGCATGATCATTCGCAGACGCGGCCGTGCTTGCCGTCGCAGCGGCGGCCAAAATAAGAAAGCGGTGCATATGGTTTCCTCCCCGATCAGAACAATGGCTCGCCCTTACATCAGCGGTCGTCGTCGCTGAGGCGGGTCATGATGAGAGATCCATTGCAGATCCGGGCAAACTGGGTGCCATTGGAACGACTGACCGTCAGGACGGTCGGCGCGGGCGGGGCGAGGACGATGGCCCGTGCTCCTTCGCCGATGAATCCGCTGGTGTCGGGAACATCGACGACTTGCGTCAACCCGGCGTTCGGTCCGGTCAGGGTCGTGGAGCTGTACGTACCTGGCACCGCCTTGACCGACAGCTTGCCACCGGGGTCGATCGAGTAGGTGATCTGGTACGAGATATCGCTGGTCGTCCCTTCGCCGGCGTCGACCGTGAAGGACCGGTTGTTCACCGTGCCGGTGCCGTCGGCGCGAAACACCATGACGCCGTCGACGGTGGTGGCGAAGAACACGACCGGACCCTTTGGCAAGAAATTCGAATCGAATCCGATCGACGCCGAGTTCTGGATACAGTCCGATGCGCCCGTCATCGCATAGGTCCCGTGAAGCCGACTGGGGTGATCATGAGCAAACGCCGCCGCGCTTGCAGTGATACCGACGAGGACCAGAATAGAAGAGCGATGCAAAATAGCCTCCCTGATCGAATGATCGCCCTTGCGTGGGCTGGAGGTACCATATGCCGCAAAGATGACGATTAGTCGCTGTTAGTAACAAAGCTGCAAAATAGCGCCACACCCGCAAGAGTTGATTGCTCTGCGGCAATTTCTCATGCGAACAGCTCGACTCCAGCAGGCGCAATCTTCACATCAGTCCCCGCTCCTCGTGCATCCACAACCAGCCGTGCCGGATCCGAGGTCGTGTCCCCGGTGGTGGTGTAGCTAGCGGTGGGGCAGCGCGTTCGCCGGGGAGAGCCGGGCAGGTCAGCTGGCGATTGCCGGGGCGGGAGCTGGGCCGCCACGGCTCATCAAAGCCTTATTTCGTGATCATCCGCCTCGGTGGCGCGGTCGGTGTTGGTGCTGCCGGCGAGATGACAAACGTCACCCAGGCGTTCCAGCCGTCAGGCCGGTTTTCCGCGGCAAATTCCTTGTAGGCCTTAAAGTTGAGGTAGCCTTGCATGTCACCAACCGGGAAGATAAACCCGACCTGCGGGCCGACACCCGCGACCTGCGAGCGGAAGCAGCCGACGCGATCGCCGGAGCCGCTATCGCAGCCAAGTTGCTTGTAGACGTAGCCCACCAGCCCGATCTGGACCTGCTTGCTCAGGAATTGCGAAGCGCCCCAGTCGAAGTGCATGTCGACGCCGCTTTGATACTGCGTGTCAGGATTTGTGAAATTGTAGGTGAAGCCTAGCACGCCGGAGAGCTCATGTCCGCTCTGTGGATTGAAATAGGTGTAGCCGCCGCCCGCATCGATCGTCCCATGCCCGATCCCGATATTGGCGAGGCGCGTGGACTGGTAAGCGCCGACAGGGATGTCACCCATCACGTAGGTCATGTAGTTGTTGACGCCCGCGTTCCAGCGCAGTGCGAATTGGGGGATCAAATCGCCGAAGCCAGTGATGGAATCGCTGACGGAATCAAAGCGCGAGAACGGAATTGAGCCGCCCGGTGTTGAAAGCGAGCCCGTCACCAATCCATTGAGCGAGGTTGTATTTGCGCCGTAGATTCCGATCAGGCTTGCAGACGCCTGACCACCGAGAACCGGTGTCGCGAAGACGTAGGTCGCGTTCAGCAGGCCAAGATCGACGTTCGCATTGACGTTTGCGTTCAAGGTAGCTGTCAGATTCGCAGGAATACGGCCGATCTGGATCTCACGAGCGCGCGCCACGTCCCTGCCGGCAGACACTGAGGTATGATAGTAAATTGACGCAGCCGACCAACCGGGCTGCTGAGGCGTGGCGGCAAGGCTACCGAATGTGCCCGGAATCCAAAAGCTGATGCCGCTCTCATCTGCCGAGACAATCGTCGGTACTGATGCAATGGTCGCAAATGCAATAGCGCCAAGCGCCCTCGTCATTCTCATGGCAATCTCCTGCCGAACCACGACCCTCGCGCATAGTGAGTGACGAGCATGATGCTGACAGCATGACAGGCCGTACTGCGCCGGGCGATAGCCGTCACGATGATAGGGAACAATTTGCAACCGGATGTTGCAAATGGAGCACAGTGTCGCGCTGGTCCGCCGCTTAGCAAAGAATTGCTGTTTGTTCCTAAGGAAATTCACGCGGCGCTTTGAGAGACAGGATAGCCTCGCGCGTGATCATGAGAGACAAACCTCGTCGCCGTTTGGGAAAGTGCCTTTTGGTTTCTCGTCTTTCAGGAGGCAGTTGCCAGCTACATCCATAGGGCCACACGGCCTCCGCACAGCCATCTCCCAGGTCAAGACGATTGCCCTACTCGAGACGATCGCTCTTGATCGCAAGCCGATGCTTCGCAGAAAGCTTCTGCCAAGAAACCAACGAAACTGCTGCAACCAAGGTGATCGCGAGCGCGGCGCCGACGACGGGATGATTGAGCTTGTAGGCGAGCATAGCGTATCGCTGTCGATCCAGGAAGACCAGGAAAGCTTGCCCTTGACGGTTTGAGACTCAGAAAATGTTCCCCATTGATTTCGCTCAAGGTCCGTTATTCGACTTGTTCGGTGCAGCACGATGCCGAGCGTGTGCGCGTGTCCTGCTCTTCAATATTTCTTCGATATTTGATGGTTCTTTGCAGATGCCTGACCGGCGTGAGACATCGGCAGGTCCATACAATAATACAATAGATGAGCGTGCCCCGCTGGTTAGCACAGCCAGGCGATCGCATCTGCCCTAGGCGCCTTCGCGCGTGGGTTGATCTGCGTCAACGTCGCTCCTTGCGCCGTCCTAGAGGATCACAAGCATCTGCGCGGTTGCGCGCACCTCTTGGGGAGGGCCTGCGATGAATTTTCGTGCGATTGCTTCCATATTGTTTTTGACGTCGGCGATATCCGCCCCCGCGTTTGCACAGCAAGCGCAACCGACTACGCCGCCGCTCGGCTCCCCGGCCGCGACCATCACCATTCCGGGCGACCAGCTTCCACCGCCACCGCCGAAATTCGGCGGCACGATCACGGAGGATGCGAAGACCTCGAAGCCGTGGTGGCCTCCGACGGTCGTGCCGGGTAAAGGTGCGCCGAACGTTCTGCTGATCATGACCGACGATTCCGGTTATGGCGTGCCGAGCACATTCGGCGGGGTGATCCCAACGCCAACGCTCGATCGCATCGCCAAGAATGGCCTGCGCTACACCCAATTCCACTCGACGGCGCTCTGCTCGCCGACGCGAGCGGCTCTGATCACCGGTCGCAACCATCACTCGGTCGGCTTCGGCCAGATCAGCGAACTGGCGACTGGATATCCGGGCTATGACTCGGTCATCGGTCCGGAGAACGCGACTATCGGCCGGATTCTGAGCGACAACGGATATGCCACATCGTGGTTCGGCAAGAACCACAACACGCCGTCCTTCCAATACAGCGCGGCCGGTCCGTTCGACCAATGGCCGAGCGGGATGGGCTTCCAGTACTTCTACGGCTTCATGGGTGGCGAGACCGACCAGTGGACGCCGTACCTGTTCCGCGACCACACCCCCGTTTACCCGTGGGTCGGGAAGAAGGGCTACAACCTGATCACCGACATGGCGGACGACGCGATCCGTTACATGAAGGAACTTGACGCCGCGGCGCCCGAGAAACCGTTCTTCGTCTACTACGTACCTGGCGCAACCCATGACCCGCACCAGCCAACCAAGGAATGGATCGACAAGATCAGCAAGATGCACCTGTTCGACCAGGGCTGGGAGAAGTTGCGAGACCAGATCTTCGCCAACCAGAAGCGATTGGGCGTGATTCCCGCAAACACGCAGCTCACGCCGTGGCCGGACGTCTTGCCGAAGTGGGATTCGCTCTCGGAGGTGAAGAAAAAGATCGTCATTCGCGAGGCCGACGTGTTCGCGGCCTATACCGCCTATGTCGACGATGAGATCGGCCGGGTGATCCAGGCGGTCGAAGACATGGGCAAGCTCGACAACACGTTGATCATCTACATCAACGGCGACAACGGCACGAGTTCGGAAGGCTCGATGATGGGTACGCCAAACTGGCTGACGGTCGCCAATGGCGTGCTCGATTTGCCGGAGGTCGAGTATCTTCGATATTACGAATCCTGGGGTTCGGACCAGACCTATCCGCACATGGCCGTGCCGTGGGCGTGGGCGTTCGACACGCCCTTCAAGTGGACCAAGCAGATCGCGTCGCATTTCGGTGGGACGCGGCAGGGTATGGCTATCTCGTGGCCCGGCCACATCAACGATGTCGGAGGCATTCGCCCCCAGTTTCATCACGTGATCGACATCGTGCCCACAATCCTTGAGGCGGCCGGCATCAAGGCGCCCGACATGGTCGACGGCATCAAGCAGAAGTCGATTGAAGGCGTTAGCATGGCGTACACGTTCGACAAGGCAAATGCCAACGCACCGTCGAAGCGCACGACCCAGTACTTCGAGATGTTCGCCAACCGCGGCATTTACCACGAAGGCTGGTACGCCGCGACCACACCACCCGAGCCGCCGTGGCTTGTCGGCACGAAGGCGCTGCCGCCGGTCGAGCAGTACAAGTGGGAGCTCTACAACCTTGCCGAGGACTTCTCGCAGGCGGACGACCTTGCGGCGACGAATCCCGAGAAGCTCAAGGAACTGCAGGCGGTGTTTGCGGCGGAGGCGAGCAGGTACCAGGTGTTTCCGCTGGATAACTCGGTGCTCCCGCGACTTCTCACGCCGCGGCCGAGTGGGACGGCAGGGCGAACGGAGTTCACCTATGTCGGTGAGAACGCTGACATTCCGATTGCCAATGCTCCCAGCCTCCTGAACAGGGACTACACGATCACAGCCGAGATCACCGTGCCCAGTGGAGGTGCCGAAGGGATGATCGCTACAATGGGCGGGAGGTTCGGTGGCTACGGCCTTTACCTGCTCAAGGGCAAACCGGTCTTCGTCTACAATCTTCTCAATCTCAAACGTTACCGCTGGGAGGGCGGCGTTGGAGCCGATGACTGGCTGGGCCAGGCGCTCAGTCCGGGTAAGCACAAGATCGTCTTCGACTTCAAATACGATGGACCCGGACTCGGCAAAGGCGGCAGCGGTGTCCTTTCGGTTGACGGCCGAGTGCTGTCGCAACAAAAAATGGAACACACGATTCCATTCATGATGGCGATCGATGAATCCATGGACGTTGGGCTCGATACCCGCACCGCGGTCGATGATAGCTATACGCTGCCATTCCGATTCACAGGCACGATCGACAAACTGACCTACAACATCAAGCCGGAACAGTTGGCTGAGGAAGATCGCAAAGCCATGCAGAAGGCCGCGACCAAAGCAAACGACTAGCCTGGTCATTCCCAGCAAAGCAGTGGGGAGCAAAAGCTCCCCACTCTCAGAACCCGATGTGTTCCGGGTCTCGCATCGGGGATAGTCGCTTATATGGACCTGCCATCTGCGTCATCTGCGGTGGCCTCCCTCTTCGACGGCTTGCGACCGAAAGACGGGACGTTTCGAGCTTAGGTCAAATATGGGTCGAGCGGCGCACTAATGAAAAGGAGATCGCTCATGAATTCATCTGCTGGACAGGAAGGCATTTCGCTTCATCGCCGCTGCCTGCTCACGACCGCACTCGGTGCCGGGCTGGGCACAGCCTTGTCATCCACAAGAAGCGAGGCGGCCGGCCCGCTGCTGCGCGCACTCGGCGACCTGAAGGGCGATGTCGAGGAAGAACTGGCGTATGTTCTTGCGTTGGAATGCTATGTCTACGGCTTTCCGCTTGTCATGATGGACGCAACCCGAGCGGTGATGACTGCCACGTCGAAGTCCGAACAGTATAAAGCGCCTGTCAACCAGTTCGGCAGGATGCGGACTTATGTCGATCCGGATTTCAAAGACTGCGTCCGCATCAGCGTCAACTCCCTCTGGGCGTTTTCATTCATCGACCTGGACAAGGAGCCGTTCGTCTATTCTCAGCCCGACACTCAGGGGCGATACATCATCATGCAGGCGCTCAACATGTGGACCGACGATTTCGCCTCGGCGGGCAGTCGGACGACCGGAACTGGCGCCGGAAACTTCCTGATCGCCGGCCCCAAATGGAACGGTGTTGCGCCCAATGGCATCAAGCAAACGTTCCGATCGACGACGCGCTACGCATCTGTTCTGGTCCAGATCGCATGCGACAGCCCCAAGGAGTTCGTTGCAATCAACAAGCTGCAGGATGAATTGCAACTGACGCCGCTCAGCGCCTGGGGCAAGTCCTACACGCCACCCTCCGATGTGCCGATCGACACCAGTGTCGATACAACGGCGACGCCGTACGATCAGGTGCGGCTCATGACCGGCGAGATGTTCTTCAAGCGCCTCGCCGCTGCGTTGAAGGACAACCCGCCTTACCCTGACGACGCCAAGACTATCGACAAGCTCAAGCGCATCGGGATCGAGGTCGGCAAGGACTTTGAACCGTCCAAGCTCGATCCGGCCGTTCTGCGGGGGATCAACCGGGCGCCGGCCGAGGTCTGGTACAAGCTGGAAACAGGCCCCTACACTGCGCCGACCGTGAACGGCTGGCAGGGCGCGCTGAATATCGGTCGCTTCGGTACCGACTACACCACGCGGGCATTCATCGCCTGGTTTGGATTGGGGGCGCTGACGTCGGACGATGCGGTCTATCCAACCGCCTTTGTCGATGGCGACGGCAACGTGCTGGACGGCGCGGCGAAGTATGTTCTCCATCTGGAGAAGGACGAGATATTCCCATCCGAAGCTGGGGTCTGGTCGGTCTCGCCCTATCGCGAGAATTTCTATGTTCGGAACGCGATCAACCGCTACGGCATCACTTCGGCGATGCCGATCAAATACAATCCAGACGGCTCGCTCGATATCTACATCCAGGCGCAATCACCAGGCGCCGACAAGGAAACGAATTGGCTTCCGTGTCCGCCGAGCCTGCCCTTCAATCTCAGCGTCAGGGTCTATCAGCCCAAGACTGCCCTTAAGGATGGCACGTTCAAGATCCCGCCCGTCCGGCGCGTTCGCGACACCTGAAGAACTTGCAAGGACTGCGCGAGGAGATGGACAGTGTAATCCAGTTGGTGCCGGTAACGCCTTCAATCGACCAACTGGCACGGATCATCGGCAACGTGGCGGCCCCGGCTTTCCTGCTGGGAGCCGTCGCGTGCTTCATCTCGGTTCTTATTTCCCGCATCAACCGTGTGGTCGACCGGGCCCAGTTCCTTCACGGCATCACCGATGATGATGCTTCAAAGGCTTACCTCAAGACGGATATTCCCCGGCTGCGGCACCGGGCTTCGCTCCTGAACAGGTCGCTGTTCTGCTCCATCCTTTCTGCGATCCTCACCGCCCTCATCATCATCGTTGCCTTCATCAGCGCCCTGTTCGATGTTGCCCACGAATATGGCGTGGCGCTGCTGTTCATGGCTGCGCTGCTGACGTTCTGCGCTTCTCTCATCGACCTCGCCCGCGAAACCCGAATTGCACTTCACGACAACGACCTGCGCGTGTAAGTCTTCCAGGGCAGTCGAGGGGTGATCGGATGTGACGAAGAGGTCCCGGAAGAGGCGCGGGCGTCAGAATGCCACCGCGACGGCCCGCCGTGGAGCTCCGAGAAGCTCATGCAGGCCACCGTGAGCCATTGGCTGCGCGAGAAGGAGCGCGAGGGCCTGATCGGCGCCGGCACCACCCTGCACGGCCTCCGCGTCTCCTACGCGGCCTGGTGGAAGCGCAATGGCGCGACGGACGCGGAGATCGCCGACCTGCTGGGCGACAAGTCGCAGCGGATGGGAACCCACTATACTCGGCACGTCTCCCGGGAGGACAATGTAGTCCGGGCGTTCAAGCGATTGAAGAATATGGATTAATCGCCTGGGTATTCACACGGAACTGAAGAATGATCCGCGCTTAAGCTATGATCCTTCGGCCTCACCGCCTTCCGAGATCTCAGCAGCTTTCATGCGCGCGAGCCGAAGCTCTTCCTCTATCAGAGCCTCCTGTTCACGCTGGCGCTGTGCAACGGTCATGCGCTCCTCCCTGATCGCTCGGGCGCGCGCCCTTAGCTCTTCTTCGGTCAAGGTGCGCACGATCTCGCCCGAGGGTAACCTTCCTAAAGCTCTTTGGATAGTTTCGTAATCAGCTGACGGAGGGGCACGTCGTCTGGGTGACGTCAGTCTTGCTGTAATTTCATCGACAAGAGGAGCAAAGAATTTCTCCGGCGAGGCCAGCACCAGATTTTGTTGACGCAACAGCGCCATCATCTCCTGCGCCAGTTCGGCGTAGTCCGGTGGTCGATCAGCGGCCGCCGCGGGTTGTGCCATCGAGGATTGTTCTAGCAGAAGCTAAACTGGCTTTTCGATACTCGGCCAAAGCATTGGAAAGAGCTGATCCAACTCGTCGTCGGAACGGCGTTGCTCGGGCTCGACCGCCTCGTTTATATCACCAATAAGCTTCCGGAAATCCTGTTCGCCAAAGACCGTTCCCTGGAAGATTCTTAGCGGCGCTTTGACGTCAGAATGCCCGATGTCGAAGAGGACGGTCGCCCCCCGGCCAGACAGGTGCTTGGACAGGGCACCAGCCTCGAACGCAATCCATTGAGAATCCAGGTTTTCTCGCGTGAGAACAACCAAGCCGAAGCTGGATTTCTCAAGTTCGTCTCGAATCACCCCCTGCCATTGAGCTCCCTTCTCGATGTCAGTTGTAGTGATAAACGGCTTGACCGCAGGCAGAATTAACGGAGACCATTTTCGGAGCTCGTTGGCGATTTGTTGGCTCGACTGCCCTGACCAGCTAATAAAAAGCTTCATTTGAAATCTCCGGGCCTCGCGACGCGCCGTAGACTGATTGCCAGCGGGACGGGAGGCACCCCACGACCAAGCGCCCGGCCCTGCGCCATGATCAGATCATCATCGGCAAGCCCGACGAAGCTCACCTCGAGCTCTCTCAGCGGACCGAAAGCGCTACTGAGCGCTCCGGCATAGTGCACCACGCGAATCTTACCCGTGACGCGATTTCCGTCCTGTTGATATGATCCATAGTAGTAGTAGCCGCTGTCGCCACCCGACAAATTGCCATCCTGGATGGTCATCACCCCCACACCTTCGCTCAGAGCTGCGAACTGAGCGGTCCAGAGGCCATTTATGTCCATGACGGCTCCTTCAGAGGCAAGGCTCTCTACCATTGGCATATAAGATCACGCTCACTCGCAATGCTGGGGTAGTGCGGCTGAGGAACATAGATTATGGAGATTGCAGGGAAAATGCTCACCTGGGAGACTGCACAAACGACCCTCACTTGGCTATCTGTGCTCGCCGGTGGCGCAGCGGCATATCTTTGGTACCGCGCCTCTGTCGTAGTGGTGTGTGAAGGCGATCCCAAAGACGTCCCCGGGTACTACCTTGGCATGAACCATCCTTGGGCAAAAAAGGCAGGAAAGCAGATCAGCGTGCTGGGGACTTTTGCTGAAGGATCTCGCCTAAATCAGAGAGCCGCCATCGTCACCGGGATTTCTATCGGGCTCCAGGCGCTCGCTGTTGCCGCTGGCTACTTCGTGGCGAAGTGAACGAGAACAGAACGAGTTTTGTCTAACACTGGGCGGTTCCCGTCTAACGCTTGCCGCGGCAGACGAAAAAGGGTAGCGCAATCAACAGGCGGACGTGGCGGAACGGGTAGACGCAAGGGACTTAAAATCCCTCGATGGCAACGTCGTGTGGGTTCGAGTCCCACCGTCCGCACCAGCCCCGTGCACGCCCCGCTCGGCCGCCCTGCCCGGCTCAGTTCAACGCCGCCAGCCGCTCGAGCTCGGCGAGATCGGTAACCTCCAGCCTGCCCTCCGAGATCGTCAGGATCTTGCGATCGCGAAACAGCGCGAGCACGCGGCTGACATGGACCGAGGTCAGGCCGACGGCGTCGGCGATGTGCTGCTGCTTCAAGGGAAACGGATAGCGGTGGTGCTGGACCACACCGTCCACCGCGACGCGCCGCATCAGGCTGAGCAGCAGATGCGCGATCCGACGCTCGGCCGGACGCTGGCCGAGCACGGTGATGAGCTCGTAGGAGGCCCGGCCGTTGTCGCCGAGAGAGCGGAACACCTCCATCATGACCAGCTCGTCGGCGCGGCACTGCTTGCGGACCTCCTCGCCATCGAGCCGGCTGACCTGGACCTGGGTCAATGCCTTGGCCGAGAAGCTCATGCCTTTGGCGAAGATCGCCGCCGGCGAGAAGATGTCGCCCGGCAGTAGGAAGCGCAGGATCTGGCGGCCGCCATCCGACAACTGGATGTAACGGAATGCCCAGCCGCTGCAGAGTACGAGCACATCGTCGCGCGCCTCGCTCTGGCATTTGATCTGCTGGCCGGCCCGGACGGTGAAGAACTGCTGATGGAGCCGCGGCAGCGCCGACTGCGCCCGGCAGGCCTTGAAAAGCGCGGCACAGAATCCGGAATCGACGTGGGTGCAGGAGACGCAGCAGCCGGGGAGATCGGGTTCTGATCGCAGCATCAAGGGGTGCGCGCTTGTGTCCAATCCGTCCCGCCGACCCGGCTTCGTCATTCGGTCATCGGGACGCTGTGGCGGTCGATCGGGTGCGGCGGATGCCGAGGCCCTTCGACCTACGTCGCAGCTAAAATGGAACCGGCCCGCAGCGATATAACCTGGATTAATCAGACGGCTGAAAGTCGCGCATCCATCCCGGCGGCCGTCGCGGCGCGATCGCTCGCTTGGGCTTTGGATCTCACCCGAAGCATGATTGACGCCACGTGCCTACGCCGCTCGCGCTCGCGCCGTCAGCTCCGCCATGGTGGTGGACTTGAAGCTCGGCCGCGCCTCCAGCCGTTCGATCCAGGCGACAAGGTTGGGATGGCCGGCGGTCAGCTCCGCCCATTCCGGCGTCAACGACAGGAAGCTCGCCTGCGGCGCGGCCTGCAGATCGGCCAGCGACAGATGATCGCCGACCATGAACGGCTGCTCGCCGAGCAGCCGCGACAACTCCGCGATGACGGTTCTCGCCTGCGGCATCGCGCGCGCGATCGCGGCTTCGTCGGTGGTCGTGCCGAAGAATTGCGGGCCGACGATGCGCTGGAAGATGATGACGTTGCAGACGCCCTGGAACAGGTACCAGTCGCTGATGTTCATCACCTGGTCCATGCGCGCGGCCTGCCTGATATCCGCGGGCGTCAGGGCCGGCTCGGGCAGCACGCGGTCGAGATAGCGCAGGATCGCCTGGGTCTCGTACAACACGAAGCCGTCATGCGCGAGCACCGGCACGCGCCCGAAGGGATGACGCGCCAGATGCGCCGCGCCCTTGGAGTCGCCCGGCGCCAGCGCCGCGAGCCGATACGGCGCGCCTTTCTCCTCCAGCGCGATCAGCACGCTGCGCCCGAACGGGCTCCCCGGCACGGAATGGACGACGAACTCGGACATCACGATCTCCCCCACGCTGATGATGAACTCCTCACGATGACGCCGGCGGCCGCTCGGCCTCGGCCACGAAGCGCTGCAGCAGCCCCGGCCAGCCGCCGTCGACATCCCGCCGCATCGACGCGCCGGCCTCGCGGCCCATGGTTTCGAACTTGTGGTGCAGCAGCTCGACGCGGGTCACATCCGGGCCCTCGGCAACGAATTGCACATCGACCTCCGAGCGCATCGCCGCATCCGGCCTCCACTGCGCATCGACCTGCCACAGCATGACGAAGCGACGCGGCGGCTCCCACAGCGTGATGGTCGCGACCGTGGTCGCCGTGCCGTCCTCGGCGATCTCGAGCCAGTGGCCGCCGAGCTTCGGCTCCAGCAGCACCTTCTCGATCGGCTTGCGGCCGACCCCATGCGTATGCGGCCACCAGCGCGTCAGGCCGCGCGTGAACACGTCGAAGGCATGATCGATCGGCGCCCGGACATGGACGAGCTTCCGCACCGGCGCGATCACGACACCCTCACTCATCGATCCCCCCTTTCGTCTGCCGATGCGTGCGCTCCGCCTCGATCTTGAAGGCGAGCAGCGCGTCGTCCCAGAAGCTGTCGAGCCAGTCGCGCAGCTCGGCCAACCCCTCACGGCGCAACGCGTAGATGCGGCGCGCGCCTTCGCTGCGTTCCTCGACCAGCCCGGCATCCTTCAGCACCTTCAGATGCTGCGAGACCGCCGGCCGCGACACCGGCATCCCGGCCGCGATCGCATGGACCGGCCGCGGTCCACCGCGCAGCCGTTCGAACACCTCCCGCCGCGTCGGGTCCGCCAGCACATTCAGTGTCGTTCCGTAAGTCATGACTTACTGTAAGCCACCACTTACATAAACGTCAAGGCGGCAGGCCGGAGAACGCGAGAGCCCCGATCCCTGCAGATCTCGCCACCGCCGGTTGCAAGGAGAAACCCGCCATTAACCATAACCGAACCAGGGTGGAACCAACGGTTGCCGGCGTCCGGGCGGGTTGTGCGACGTCGCTCAGGCTGGCCGGGGCTCGCCATCAATGAGAGGCACGATGCTGGGATTCCGCCGAAAGAACGAACCATCGGACGCCCCGCTTGCGTCCGACACCTCCGCACACGACGCCTTCCAGGACGCGCTGGCGCAGTGCCTCGGTGACTGGGCGGACGGCAAGCTCAATCGCGATACCGGAGGCGTCGATGCTGCCGCGCTGCGCGCCCAGCTCAAGCCGCAACTGATCGAGGCCATCCATCGTCTCGGCACCGCGCTCGGGGCCCGCGCGTCCCAGGATCTCGATTCCGTCGTCGACATCTGCATCAACAGCAACGAAGCCTCGATCAGCGCGGCGCGCCTGATCGGCGCCTCCAACAATCAGTCCGAACGCTGTCAGAGTCTCGCTGCCGCATCGGTGGAGATGCAGGCCTCCGTGCACACCATCCGGTCGACGTCGACCGAAGCCGCTGCCGAGGCAGCCGCGACGCGCCAGGCCGTCGAGAACAGCGTGACCGCGGTACAACGGACGTTGCAGACGATGAACGGCATCGCCAGCTCCGTGCGCGACACCTCGGCGAAGATCGCCGATCTCAGCGCCGCCTCCGCCGAGATCGGATCCATCGTCGGCACCATCGACGCGATCGCCAACCAGACCAACCTGCTGGCACTCAATGCCACCATCGAGGCGGCGCGCGCCGGCGAATTCGGCAGGGGCTTCGCGGTGGTCGCCGCGGAGGTCAAGAACCTGTCGCAGCAGACGACCAAGGCGACCGAGGACATCAAGGGTCGCATCGAGCGGCTGCAGGCCGAGATGAGCGGCATCGTCGAGGCCATGGCCGGCGGCGCCAAGGCGGTCGAGGTCGGCATGTCCGAGATGAACGATCTGGCACAGGCGATCGATCAGGCCGGCACCCGGACCGCGGTGGTCAGCACCAAGATGGACGAGATCTCCGGCATTCTCGCCGAGCAGTCCGCCGCGACCGACGAGGTCGCGCAGGGCATCACCATCATCGCCGATCTCGCGACCGCCAATGCCAACGAGGTGATGTCGCTCGCGGACACCATGGGCAAGACGGACGCGAAGGTCGGCAAGATGCTGGGCGAGATCGCCAAGCTCTCGCTCGACAACCAGGTGGTGAGACTGGCCAAGGCCGACCACGTGATCTGGAAAAAGCGGCTGGTCGACATGTCGGTCGGCCGGCTGCAACTGCGGACCGACGAGCTCTCCGATCATCACACGTGCCGGCTCGGCAAATGGTACTATGGCGAAGGCGGTCGGCGTTTGGCCGGAGATCCGGCATTCCGCAACCTCGAGCGCCCCCACGAGGCGGTGCATCGCCACGGCAAGGAAGCCGCGCGCCTGTTCAGCTCAGGGCGCATCGAGGAAGCGCTCAACGAGATCGGCAGGGTCGAGGTCGCTTCCAGCGAGGTGTTGGCGGCGCTGGACGAGATCAGGGCCTCATAGCTACGAGGCTGCTGCCGACGTCACGTCACTCCATCCTCGCGTCATTCCGGGGCGTGCGCAGCACGAGCCCGGAATCCATAGCCACAGGACAGGGTGTGGTGTGAGATGGCCGTGGCGCTTGTCTTCGCCACATGACGGCGCGTGGATATGGATTCCGGGCTCATCGCTGCGCGATGCCCCGGAATGACGGCGAGAGAGCCGGCCCCGTCGGCAGTCGTGTAGCCCGGATGAGCGCGGCGACATCCGGGTCTCCTCCACAGCGCGTTTGAACCCGGATGTCGCTATCGCTCATCCGGGCTGCGGCTACGGGCCGCGGCCGACATCTCGTCACTCGCTCTTGTCGACGTTCCAGAACACCGGCACGGCCTGCCCTTCCAAGACGCCGGTGATCGATTTGCGCCAGGCGCTCGGCATGAACCATTGGCCGAGCGGCACGTAGATCACCTGGTCGTAGACCTCCTGCTGAATCTGGGCGGCGATCCGCTTCTGGTCCTCCGGCTTCGTGGCCTTGGCGAAGGCGTCGCGCAGCTCCTCCATCTTGGGATCGTCGGGCCAGCCGAACGGGCTCTTCTGGCCGCGTGCGCCGACGAAGGTGCTGCCGATCGGATTGCCGGAGTCGGCGATCACCGAGTTGGTGAAGAACATGTTCCAGCCGCCCTCCTTGGGCGGCTTCTGGCTGGCACGCCGCGTCACGACGGTCTGCCAGTCCGTCGTCTGCAGATCGACCTTGAAGCCGGCCTCGCGCAACAGCTGCGCGGCGACCACCGGCTGCGCCTTCAGGGTGATCGCGTCGCCCGGCGCGAGGATCACGACGGGCGTACCGTCATAGCCGGCCTCGGCCAGCAGCTTCTTGGCCTGCTCCATGCCGTTGCCCTTCACCAGCGTCTCCGAGCCGATGTCGGATTCGAGCGGCGTGCCGCAGCCGAACACGGCGCCGCAGATCGTGTAGTACTTGGCGTTACCGACGAGCGCGTCGAGCACATCCTTCTGGTTCAGCGCCAGGAACGCCGCACGGCGGATCTTCACATTGTCGAACGGCGGAAACAGGAAGTTCATGCGTCCCAAGGTCTGGTAGCCGAACTTGTTCAGCACGTTCATCGAAAGATCGGGATTGGCTGATAGCACCGACTCGAGATCGAGCGGCGGGAATTCCATGAAGTCGATGTCGCCGGCCTGCAGCGCGTTGACGGCCGTCTGCGCATCGGGCATCGAGACCCACTCGACGCGGTCGACCTTCACCACCTTGCCGCCGGCCGTCCAGCTCGGCGGCTCCTTGCGCGGCACGTAGTCGGTGTTCTTCTCATACACCGCCTTCACGCCCGGCTGGAATTCCGCCTTGACGAACTTGAACGGTCCGGAGCCGATCTGCTCCGAGATCTGCTGGTTCGCAGGCGTCTCGGCCAAACGCTTCGGCATCATGAACGGTACGTAGGAGGACGGCTTGCCGATCGACTCCAGCACCAGGCCGTACGGCTCCTTCAGCTTCAAGGTGATGGTCTTGGCATCGGTGGCCTCGAGCGAGGCCGTGGCCTCCATCAGCTTCTGGCCCATGCTGTCGTTGCGGCTCCAGCGCTTCAGCGAGGCGACGCAATCCTCGGCGGTGACCGGCGTGCCGTCGTGCCACTTCAGGCCGTCGCGCAAGGTGAAGGTGTAGGTCAGCTTGTCGTCCGAGACCGTCCACTCTGCCATCTGCGGCTGGACCTGAAACTTGGCGTCGGTCCCAAGCAGGGTGTCGTACACCATATAGCCGTGGTCGCGGGTGATGTAGGCCGGCGTGAACACGGGATCGATGACGCGCAGGTCCGAATGCATCACCGCCGTGATCGTCTTCTTGCCGGCGGCGAGGGCCTGGGTCGTCACGCCCGCCATCGACACGGCCATGACCGAGGCGACGAACCATGAAACGAGCGCGGATGCGGTCCGGCGCGGAGTATGTGACATGCGATCTCTCTTGACGTGGGCTTCCATCCGAGGGCCCCGATACCGATCAAGGCCTGACGAGGCGTCCTGCGTCGCGTCTGCAAACGCTCAGCAAACAGTCTCGGCGAGGGAGACTTGCAGCAGTTCCATCGGAGGTCAATCGCCACGGACGCATGGGTCACCGCATCACGCGGCTGCACACATCGTGACTGCCGACGATGGCGTCCCGCCATCTGGAACTCGGCTGCGCCTCGTCCGTTATGCGCAGCAGCAAGGAGCCTGATGATGCCGAATGAAGTCACCAAGCCGCGGGACAGCCGACATCCGGCCATGCCGATCCGCACCGATAAGAACCCGTCCCAGGATCAGATCAGCCCACCCTTGATGGTCGAGGGTCTCGAAGCCGTGCGCGATCCGCACTGCTGAAGGGCGCTAACGCACGGGCGAATGCAGGAACAAAAAAGAGACGCGGCGAAGTCTCCACTTCGCCGCGTCTTTGTTTGCGTCACGAGTGCGTCCGCCGCCTACTCGCTCTTGTCGACATTCCAGAACACCGGCGTCGCCGGGCCGTCGAGCACGCCGGTCAGCGATTTGCGCCAGCCACTCGGCAGCAGATATTGTCCGAGCGGGATGTAGATCACCTTCTCGTAGTTCTGCTTCTGGATTTCGGTGGCGATCTTCTTCTGCTCGTCGAGCGAGGACGACCGCGCATAGGCGTCGCGCAGCTTCTCGATGTCGGCATCCTCGGCCCAGCCGAACCAGCCGCCCTTGGTGCCGCGGCCGCCGACCGAGACGTTCGCCACGGGATTGGCGACGTCGGCGCCGACCCAGTTGGTGAAGAACATGTTCCAGCCGCCCTCCTTCACGGGCTTCTGGCTGGCGCGCCGCGTCACCACCGTCTGCCAGTCGGTGGCCTGCAGGTCGACCTTGAAGCCGGCCTCGCGCAACAGCTGCGCCGCCACCACGGGCTGCGCCTTCAAGGTGGTGACGTCGCCCGGCGCCATGATCGCGATCGGCGTGCCGTCATAGCCGGACTCGGCAAGCGCCTTCTTGGCCTCGGCCATGCCGTTGCCCTTGATCAGCGTCTCGGCACCGACGTCGGTCTCGAGCGGCGTGCCGCACACGAACACGGCGCCGCAGACCTTCTGGTACTTCTCGTTGCCGACCAGCGCGTCGAGCACGTCCTTCTGGTTCAGGGCGAGGAAGGCCGCGCGGCGCACCTTCACGTTGTCGAACGGCGGGTTGAGGAAGTTCATGCGGCCGAGCGTCTGGTAGCCGAACTTGTTCAGCACGTCGATCTTGAGCTCGGAGTTCGACTCCAGCACCGGCAGCATGTCGTAGGGAAGGTTCTCCATGAAGTCGATGTCGCCGGACTGCAGCGCGTTCACAGCGGTCTGCGCGTCAGGCATCGTGATCCACTCGACGCGGTCGACCTTCACCACCTTGCCGCCGGACGTCCAGCTCGCCGGCTCCTTGCGCGGCACGTAGTCGGTGTTCTTCTCGTACACCGCCTTCACGCCCGGCTGGAATTCCGCCTTGACGAATTTGAACGGGCCCGAGCCGATCTGCTCGGGAATCTGCTGGCCCTGCGGCGTCTCGGCGAGACGCTTCGGCATCATGAACGGCACCAGCGAGGACGGCTTGGCGATCGACTCCAGGACGAGTCCGTAGGGCTCCTTCAACTTGAGCACGATGGTCTTGGCATCCGGCGCCTCCAGGCTCGCCGTGAAGTCCATCAGCTTCTGGCCCATGCCGTCATTGCGGCCCCAGCGCTTCAGCGAGGCGACGCAGTCCTCGGCGGTCACGGGCGTGCCGTCATGCCATTTCAGGCCGTCGCGCAGGGTGAAGGTGTAGGTCAGCTTGTCGTCGGAGACCTTCCAGTCCGCCATCTGCGGCTGGACCTTGAAATTCGAATCGGTCGCCAGCAGCGTGTCATAAACCATGTAGCCATGGTCGCGGGTGATGTAGGCCGTCGTGAATCCGGGATCGATGACGCGCAGATCCGAATGCATCACCGCCGTGATCGTCTTCTTGCCGGCTGCGATGGCCTGGGTGCTCAGCGCCGTCGAGAGCGAAAGCATGGAAACGGCGAGGCTCGTCGCGAGCGTCAGACGTTTCCAGCGCGGGCTGTGGAACATTACGAGGTCTCCTGAGTGGATGGCTTGACCTGAAACTCATCAGATCCAGACCATTCGTTGGGCGTGCAGATCAATCCTTGTGCGAACTAACATGCTGTAAGTCGCGAGCTTTCGACAGTTGCAGACGTCGCCTTTCGCGTCAATCCGCATTCAGCGCATGCGGCCCTGGGCTGAGAATGCCGTTAACGTCTGCGTAGCTTTCGCTTTACAAGACGTGCGCAACTCCGTCTCGTGTCATGAGATCGCGACAAAGCCTTGAGAGAGCACAAATGAATCCAGCCCATCTTCCCTTCGATACCGACATCATGCTGCAGGGCTTGCGCGGCTGGGTCGAATGCGAAAGTCCGACCTGGGACGCCGCCGCGGTGGAGCGCATGCTGGATCTCGCCGCGCGCGACATGGCCATCATGGGTGCGACGATCGAGCGCATCGCCGGACGCCAGGGCTTCGCCGGCTGCGTGCGCGCCCGCTTCCCGCACCCGCGGCAGGGTGAGCCGGGCATCCTGATCGCCGGCCACATGGATACCGTTCACCCCGTCGGCACGCTGGCCAGGCTGCCTTGGCGCCGCGAGGGCAACAAATGCTACGGGCCCGGCATCTGCGACATGAAAGGCGGCAACTATCTGACGCTGGAAGCGATCCGCCAGCTGATCAAGGCTTCCATCGCGACGCCGCTGCCGATCACCATCCTGTTCACGCCGGACGAGGAGGTCGGCACGCCCTCGACCCGCGACATCATCGAAGCCGAGGCGCAGCGCAACAAATACGTGCTGGTGCCCGAGCCGGGCCGTCAGGACAACGGCGTGGTGACCGGCCGCTATGCCATCGCCCGCTTCAATCTCGAGGCGATCGGACGTCCGAGCCATGCCGGCGCGCGGCTCGGCGCGGGCCGTTCCGCGATCCGGGAAATGGCGCGACAGATCCTCGCCATCGACGGCATGACGACGGAGGACTGCACCTTCTCGGTCGGCATCGTGCATGCCGGCCAGTGGGTCAACTGCGTCGCCACCACCGCCACCGGCGAAGCCCTCAGCATGGCGAAGCGGCAGGCCGATCTCGACCGCGGCGTGGAGCGGATGCTGGCGCTGTCCGGCACCACCGACGACGTGACCTTCAAGGTGACGCGCGGCGTGACGCGGCCGGTGTGGGAGCCGGATTCCGGAACCATGGCGCTGTACGAGAAGGCGCGCGGCATCGCCGAACAGCTCGGCCTGTCGCTGCCGCACGGCTCGGCAGGCGGCGGCTCGGATGGCAACTTTACCGGCGCGCTCGGCATTCCGACCCTCGACGGCCTCGGGGTGCGCGGCACCGACATGCACACCCTGAACGAGCACATCGAGATCGACAGCCTCGCCGAGCGCGGCCGCCTGATGGCGTGCCTGCTCGCGACCCTGGCGTAGGATTGCCTCCGGGCAAGATCTCGTAGCCCGCATGAGCGCAGCGACATGCGGGGTCATCGCCGCAGCGCGAGACCCCGGGGTCGCTTCGCTCTCCCGGCTACGCACCGCCTGCTGCGCAGCAGCACGGTTTCATTTTCCGGGACCAGGACGGTGAGTAGACAACGGCTCCACGGCGCGCGCATGATGGCATGCGGCTTGCAAAGTTTCGCGCAGGGTTCGCCGCAAAGTGCTGCGACATTGTTCGCAAATGCGACGGTTCGCGCGGATCACGAACACCGTGTCATCGCGCGTGCACGAGCGGACGAGCGAACACCGGAGACCTTGAAAGCGATGGATATCGGTGACATGCACACTCTCTCACGACGTTGCGCGCGTCGCCCCAGCACCATGAAGGCGGTTCTCTCAAGATGATCGGTTATCTGCTTCGCCGCATCCTCGCATCCATCCCCGTGATGGGCGTGGTGGCGCTGTTCGTCTTTCTCCTGCTGCGGCTGACGCCGGGCGATCCCGCCGCGATTCTCGCCGGCGACAACGCGACTCCGGAGCAGCTCGAGCGCATCCGCACCACGCTCGGACTGAACGAGCCGCTCTACATCCAGTTCATCACCTGGATCAATCAGCTGCTGCATGGCGATCTCGGCGTGTCGCTGATCTCCAAGGTGCCGGTGCTGCAGATGATCGGCCAGCGCATCGAGCCGTCGATCTCGGTCGCGGTCTCGACCATCATCCTGTCGATTCTCGTCGCTGTCCCGCTCGGCGTCATCGCGGCCTGGAAGCACGGCACCTGGATCGATCGTTTCGTGATGGCGCTCTCGGTGATCGGCTTCTCGGTGCCGGTGTTCGTCATCGGCTACATCCTGATCCAGCTGTTCGCGATCAACCTGCGCTGGGTCCCCGTCCAGGGCTTCAAGAGTCTCAGCGCCGGCTTCGGCCCGTTCTTCGAGCGCATCATCCTGCCGACCTGCGCATTGTCCTTCATCTACGTCGCGCTGATTGCGCGCATGACGCGCGCCGCGATGCTCGACGTGCTCGGCGAGGACTTCGTGCGCACCGCGCGCGCCAAGGGCGTCAGCGAGATCGCGGTGCTGCTGCGCCACGCGTTGCGCAATGCGGCCGTGCCCGTCATCACGGTGATCGGCTCCGGCTTCGCGCTGTTGATCTCCGGCGTCGTGGTCACCGAGAGCGTGTTCAACCTGCCCGGCATCGGCCGCCTCACCGTCGACGCCGTGCTGGCGCGCGACTATCCGGTCATCCAGGGCATGATCCTTCTGACCTCCTTCATCTATCTCGCGGTCAATCTCCTGATCGACCTCGCCTACACCCTGCTCGATCCACGCATCCGCTACTGAGGCCCTTTCCGATGGCGATCGTCACCACCCCTGAGCCGTCGATCCCGGTCACCACGCGACTGGGGCCCCGGTTCGGCTTTCTCACCTCGACCCCGATCATCGCCGTGGCGACCGTCTGCCTGTCGCTCATCGTGCTGATATCGGTCCTTGCACCGCTGCTGGCGCCGCACGATCCCGTGCTGCTCGCGCCGGCGCAGCGGCTCAAGCCGTCGAGCGCGCAGCACCTGCTCGGCACCGACGCCTATGGCCGCGACCTGCTGTCGCGCACGATCTATGGCGGCCGCATCTCGCTTCTGGTCGGCGTCGGCGCCGCGATCATCTCGATCGCGATCGGACTCGTGATCGGCCTCGTCTCCGGCTTCTTCCGCTGGGTGGACGCCATCCTGATGCGCGTGATGGACGGCCTGATGGCGATCCCGAGCATCCTGCTCGCCATCGCCGTCGTCTCGCTGTCGGGCGCCAGCGTAGGCACCGTGATGATCGCGATCACCATCGTCGAGATCCCGCGCGTCGCGCGCCTGGTCCGCTCGGTCGTGCTGACGGCACGCGAGGAGCCCTATGTCGAAGCTGCGATTTCGCTGGGGACGTCGATGCCCAAGATCATGTGGCGGCATCTGATGCCGAACACGATCGCGCCGCTGATCGTCCAGGGCACCTACATCTGCGCCGCCGCGATCCTCACCGAGGCGATCCTGTCGTTCCTCGGCGCCGGCATCAGCCCGGAGACGCCGACCTGGGGCAACATCATGGCCGAGGGCCGTTCCTACTTCCAGATCAAGCCGTCGTTGATCTTCTGGCCGGGCCTGCTGCTGTCGATCGCCATCCTCTCGATCAACCTGATCGGCGATGCCGCGCGCGACGCGCTCGACCCGCGCATGAAGCAGCGCGAGGCCGGCAAGTGACGGCCTTTCGTAGCCCGGATGATCATCTCACTTTTCGTCATTGCGAGCGAAGCGAAGCAATCCAGGGCCACGCCCGGAACTCTGGATTGCTTCGTCGCTTCGCTCCTCGCAATGACGCTGGAGAAATGAACACATGACCGACACCATCCTCGACATCGACAATCTCGTCGTCACCGTCGGCAAGACGAAGAACCCTAACGGCCCGCGCATCATCGACGGCGTCTCGATCAAGGTCGAAAAGGGCGAGACGCTCTGCGTCGTCGGCGAAAGCGGCTCCGGCAAATCGGTGACCTCGCTGACTACGATGGGCCTGCTGCCGAAGAACGCGCTGCATGCCGTCGGCGGCAGCGTCAAGCTGGTCGGCGAAGAGCTGCTCACGGCGAGCGATCGCCGGCTGCGCGAGCTGCGCGCCACCCGGATGGCGATGATCTTCCAGGAGCCGATGACCGCGCTCAATCCGGTCGTGCCGGTGGGCCGCCAGATCGACGAGGTCCTGCGCGCGCATACGTCCCTCGATGCGCGGACGCGGCGCAAGCGCATCCTCGACATGATGGAGCAGGTCCACCTGCCCGACGTCGAGCGCATTTTCGGCTCCTATCCCCATCGCCTGTCCGGCGGCCAGCGCCAGCGCATCATGATCGCGATGGCGCTGGTGCTCGAGCCGAAACTCCTGATCGCCGACGAGCCGACCACCGCACTCGACGTCACCACGCAGAAGCAGATCCTCTCGCTGATCCGCGAGTTGCAGCGCGATCACGGCACCGCCGTGCTGTTCATCACCCACGACATGGGCGTCGTCGCCGAGATCGCCGACCGCGTCTCGGTGATGCGCCAGGGCCGCCTGGTCGAGACCGGCGCGCTCGACAAGATCCTGCGCAGCCCCGAGATGGACTACACGCGCAACCTGCTCGCTTCCGTCCCCAGCCTGATCCCACGCCCGCCGCGGCCCGAGAGCACCGAGCCGGTGGTGCTGGAGACCAACGAGCTCGGCAAGGTCTATCGCGAGCGCTCGTTCCTCGGCAAAGCGCGCGAAGTCGTCGCTGCGCAGAACGTCACGCTCACCCTGCGCAAGGGCCGCACGCTCGGCATCGTCGGCGAAAGCGGCTCCGGCAAATCGACCGTGGCCCGCTGCATCGTGCGGCTGATCGATCCGACCTCCGGCGGCGTCCGCCTCGCCGGCCACGAGATCTCGATCCTGACCCGCCGGCTGCTGCAGCCGCACCGCAAGCGCATCCAGATCGTGTTCCAGGACCCCTACCGCTCGCTCAACCCGCGGCTGACCGTCGGCGAGAGCATCGCCGAGGGACCGGTCAACTACGGCACCTCGCATGACAAGGCGATGGCGCGGGCGCGCGAGCTGCTCGAGCTGGTCGGCCTGCCCGCGGACGCGATCTCGCGCTACCCGCACCAGTTCTCCGGCGGCCAGCGCCAGCGCATCGCGATTGCGCGCGCGCTCGCGCTCGATCCCGACGTGCTGGTGGCGGATGAAGCGGTCTCCGCGCTCGACGTCTCGGTGCAGGCGCAGGTCCTGGAACTGCTCGACGAGATCCAGCAACGGCTCGGCATCGCCATCCTGTTCATCACGCATGACCTGCGCGTCGCCGCGCAGATATGCGACGACGTCGTCGTGATGCAGAAGGGCCGCATCGTCGAACAGGGCCCGGCCGGCGAGATCCTGACGCATCCGAAGGAGGCCTATACCAAGTCTCTGCTCGAGGCCGCGCCGGGACGGAACTGGGATTTCGCGAACTTCCGGCCGGTGGCGGAGGCGGTGGCGTAGCAGCGTCACCCACCGCTGTCATTCCGGGGCGAGCGCAGCACGAACCCGGAATCCATACCCACCGGCGGGTGTGGTGATATCGGGTGGTCGACAGCCTGCTTCCCAACGACCGTCTGTGGGTATGGATTCCGGGCTCATCGCCGCGCCATGCCCCGGAATGACGCGCGGAGAGAGTCCGTGCAGGCCGGCGCGCCGTCATCGTGGCCCGCATGCAAAACGGCATCGCTCCTTCGCTTGCCTGCGCCGCGAGGGCCGGTCTAACGTCATGACACGTTCAACGGCCTCAGGCGAAGTAATGACGCGCGTCGCGATCGGCGGCTTTCTGCACGAGACCAACACATTCGCACCGACGAAAGCGGACTACGACGCGTTCATGCATGGCGGCGGCCGCGCCTCGATCGCCGATGCGGCCTCCGTGCTCACGACGATGCGCGGCATCAATGCCGGCCAGGCCGGCTTCATGCCGGTCGCAGAAGCCAACGGTTGGGACGTCGTGCCCACCATCGCCTGCGCGGCGAGTCCCTCCGCGCATGTCACCAGGGATGCGTTCGAGCGCATCACGGGCGTGATGGTCGACCGCATCAAGGCCGCCGGCCCGCTCGACGGCGTCTATCTCGACCTGCATGGTGCGATGGTGACGGAGCATCTCGACGACGGCGAAGGCGAGATCCTGGCGCGCGTGCGCGAGGTGATCGGCCCGAACGTGCCGCTCGTCGCGAGCCTCGACCTGCATGCCAACGTCACCCCCGAGATGATGGCACATGCCGATGCGCTGATCGCCTACCGGAAATATCCGCACACCGACATGGCCGACACCGGCCGCGCCAGCGCCGAGCACCTCGCGCTGCTGCTGCGCGCAAAGACGCCGCTGGCGAAAGCCTTCCGGCAGTTGCCGTTCCTGATCCCGATCAGCTGGCAGTGCACCAATGACCAGCCGACCAAGGGCATCTACGAGAAGCTTGCGGCGCTGCAGAGCGAGGCGGTGCCGACGCTGTCGTTCGCGCCCGGCTTTCCCGCCGCCGATTTCGCGCATTGCGGCCCAAGCGTGTTCGCCTATGGCCGGACGCAGGCCGACGCGGACGCCGCGGCGGATGCGATCGCGGCGATCGTCGCGGGCCACGAGGATGATTTCGACGGCCGCATCTACACGCCCGATGACGGCGTGCGCCATGCGATGACGCTGGCGAAGACAGCGACGCGTCCGATCGTGATCGCCGACACCCAGGACAATCCCGGCGCGGGCGGCGATTCCGATACGACCGGCATGCTGCGCGCGCTGGTGCGCAATCGCGCCAGCCGCGCCGCGATCGGCATGATCTACGATCCGCAAGCGGCGATCGCCGCGCATGCGGCCGGCGAAGGGGCCACCGTGACGCTGTCGCTCGGCGGCAAGAGCGGCATTCCCGGCGATGCGCCGTTCGAGGAGAGCTTCATCGTCGAGAAGATCTCCGACGGCCGCTTCGTCGCACCCGGCCCGTTCTACGGCGGCCGCAAGATGGAAATGGGACCGTCAGCGTGTTTGCGCATTGGCGACGTCCGCGTCGTCGTGGCCTCGCACAAGTCCCAGCTTGCCGACCAGGAGATGTACCGCTTCGTCGGCATCGAGCCGACCGCGCAGGCGATCCTGGTCAACAAGAGCTCGGTGCATTTCCGCGCCGATTTCGAACCGATCGCCGAACATCTCCTGATCTGCGCCGCGCCCGGCGCGATGCCCGCCGATCCCTCCACCCTGCCCTGGACCAGCTTGCGTCCGGGCATCCGCCTCAAGCCGAACGGCCCGGCGTTCAAAGCTTAACCCGACAACGGAAACGCCCCATGCCCACCATCGATCGCATCCAGGCTTACGCCGACGAGCTCACCGCCATCCGCCGCGACCTGCACGCGCATCCGGAGATCGGCTTCGAGGAGACGCGCACCTCCGGCATCGTCGCCGAGAAGCTTGCGCAATGGGGCATCGAGGTGCATCGCGGCCTCGGCGGCACCGGGGTGATCGGCGTGCTCAAGGGCAAGAACGACAGCGGCAGGAAGATCGGCCTGCGTGCCGACATGGATGCGCTGCCGATGGAGGAGAATACGAACCTGCCGTGGCGCTCGACCATCCCCGGCCGTTTCCACGGCTGCGGCCATGACGGCCACACCACGATGCTGCTCGGCACCGCGCGCTATCTCGCCGAGACCCGCAACTTCGACGGCACCGTGCACTTCATCTTCCAGCCGGCGGAGGAAGGCCTCGGCGGCGCACGCGCGATGATCAAGGACGGCCTGTTCCAGAAGTTTCCCTGCGACGAGCTCTACGGCCTGCACAACGCGCCGGACTTGGAGCACGGCGAGATCGCGATCCTGCCCGGTCCGGCAATGGCCGGCGCCGACTTCTTCGACATCCGGATTTCCGGCTACGGCGCTCATGGCGCCATGCCCGAGCGTTCCAAGGATGCGGTGGTGATCGCGACCACCGTGGCGCAGGCGATCCAGACCATCGTCAGCCGCAATGTCGAGCCGCTGCAGGCCGCGGTCGTCTCGATCACGCAGATCCACGCCGGCTCGGCCTACAACGTCATTCCCGGCGATGCCTGGCTGTGCGGCACCGTGCGCGCGTTCTCGGACCCCGTGCGCGCGTTGGTGCGCGAGCGCATGCGCGCGATCTGCGCCGGCATGGCAGCCGCCTTCAATTGCGAGATCGATGTCGACATCCGCGACACGTTCAGCGTGCTGGTGAACCAGGAGGAGCAGTCCAAGGTCGTCGAGCAGGTCGCGCGCACCGTGGTCGAGCCGTCCAAGGTGCTGACCCGCTCGACGCCGAAGATGGGCAGCGAGGATTTCGCCGACATGCTGCAGACGATTCCGGGCGCCTATTTCTGGGTCGGCCATGACGGCTCGGTGCCGGTGCACAATCCCGGCTACGTGCTCGACGACAAGATCCTGCCGATCGGCGCCAGCATGTTCGCCCGCATCATCGAGACGCGGCTGCCGGCGGCCTAGCGCGACTGACATACGTCAATGAGCGGGCGGCAGATCGAGATGAACTTCGGCGTGGGAGTACCAGCATGCACAAGCCCGTCTCGGATGACGTCACCTCGCTTCACGATCTCTCCGCCGTCGACCTGATCGCCGGCTATCGCGCGCGCCAGTTCTCGCCGTCCGAGGTGATGGACGAGGTCCTGGCGCACGTGGCGGCGTGGGAGCCGCACATCAAGGCGCTGTATCTGCTCGACGCCGACGCCGCGCGGGCCGCGGCCGAGGCGTCGACCGCGCGCTGGGCCAATGACGAGCCGGCCGGCGTGCTCGACGGCGTACCGGCGACGGTGAAGGACAATCTCGCCACCAAGGGCCAGCCGATGCCGCTCGGCGCAGCCAGCGTCACGCGCACGCCGCTCGCCGCCGATGCGCCGCCGGTGGCGCGGCTGCGCGAGGCCGGCGCGATCATCTTCGCCAAGACCACGATGCCCGATTACGGCATGCTGTCGTCGGGCCTGTCGAGCTTCCATCCGCTGACGCGCAATCCATGGGATCTCCGCATGAACCCCGGCGGTTCGAGCGCCGGTGCGAGCGCCGCAGCCGCCGCGGGCTGCGGTCCGCTGCATGTCGGCACCGACATCGGCGGCTCGATCCGGCTGCCCGCATCGTGGTGCGGCCTCGTCGGATTGAAGCCGAGCTTCGGCCGCGTGCCGATCGACCCGCCTTATGTCGGCCGCGTCGCCGGTCCGATGACGCGCATCGTCGACGATGCCGCGCTGATGATGAGCGTGCTGTCCAAGCCCGACCGCCGCGACGGCACCAGCCTGCCGCCGTCGGACCTGCACTGGAAGGTCACGGAGAAGCCGGTGCGCAAGCTGCGCATCGGCCTGATGCTCGATCTCGGCGGCGTCGGCCAGCCACTGGAGGAGCCGGTGCGCGCGACGACCCTGGCTGCGGCGAAAGCCTTCGAGGACGCCGGCGCCGTGATCAGCGAGGTCAAGGGCTTCCTGACGCGCGAGATGCTCGACGGTCTCGACAATTTCTGGCGTGCACGGCTGTGGGACGATCTGGCGCGGCTGGCGCCCGAGGTGCGCGCGATGACCCTGCCCTACATCCTGCGCTGGGCCGAACGCGCCGCCGCGCTCTCCGGCGTCGAAGTCGTCAGAGGCTTCAACGTCACGATGGCGCTACGTGCCGCCGCGGCAAGACTGTTCTGCGACTACGACTACATCATCTCGCCGGTCTCGCCCGGCGTGAAATTCCCCGCCGAGTTCGCCTCGCCGGTCAACGACCCCGAGAGGCCGTTCGAGCACATCACCTACACCGTGCCCTGGAACATGTCGGAGAACCCGGCAATCTCCGTCAATGCCGGCTACGACCCCGACGGCTTCCCGATCGGCCTGCAGATCGTCGGCCGCCGCTTCGATGATGTCGGCGTACTCGGGATGGCCAAGACGTTCGAGGGATTACGCGGCGAGCAGCGGCCATGGCCGATACCGCCGGCCTCCTGATTCGCGTCACCCCACTCCTTCCTCCGTCATTGCGAGCGAAGCGAAGCAATCCAGAGTCCCGCCCACGACTCTGGATTGCTTCGCTTGCGCTCGCAATGACGGGGAAAGAGCGTGGGCCACATCGCTGCCGGATCGCGTGCTGGGAGACCAATGAAAAGCGCGGCGCTTTGCCCGCCATGCGGAATGTCGTCACGATTTGACGCGGCCTCTCGCTGAACTATTGTACTCCCTATCGTCGATCCCAGTCGTCGTCATTCCGGGGCGTGCGAAGCACGAGCCCGGAATCCATACTCACGATGATGGTTATGGATTCCGGGCCTGCGCCCAAGAGGGCGCATCCCGGAATGACGGCGGAGATTGTGGCACGAGCAAACAACTAATAAGCGCCACGACAACATCAGGAAGCGCCAATGGCTTATCAGACCATCCTCTACGACGTCGCCGACAAGATCCTCACCATCACGCTGAACCGCCCGGAGAAGCTCAACGCCTTCACCGGCACCATGATGGAGGAGCTGATCGACGCCTTCGATCGCGCCGACAAGGACGACGGCGTCAGGGCGATCATCGTCACCGGATCGGGCCGCGCGTTCTGCGCGGGTGCTGACCTCTCCTCCGGGGCCGACACGTTCGATCGCGATGCCAAGCGCGGACCGGTGAAGCGCCACGCCGATGGCCGCGTCGACTATTCCGATCCGCAGGTGCGCGATGGCGGTGGCCAGGTCACCTTGCGCATCTTCAAGTCGTTGAAGCCGGTCATCGCCGCGGTCAACGGCCCCGCCGTCGGCATCGGCGTCACCATGCAGCTCGCGATGGACATCCGCATCGCCTCTGACGCGGCGCGGTTCGGCTTCGTGTTCTCCCAGCGCGGCATCGTGCCGGAGGCGGCGTCGAGCTGGTTCCTGCCGCGCATCGTCGGCATCTCGCAGGCGCTGGAATGGTGCTACACCGGCCGCGTGTTTCCGGCGCAGGAGGCGCTCGCCGGCCGCCTCGTCAGCAAGGTCGTGCCGCCGGATGATCTGCTGCCCACCGCCCGTGCACTGGCCCGCGAGATCGCCGACAAGACCGCGCCGGTGTCGATCGCGCTGATCCGCCAGATGATGTGGCGCATGATGGGCGCCGACGATCCGATGGAGGCGCACAAGGTCGACAGCCGCGGCATCTACGCGCGCGGCCGCTCCGACGACGTCAAGGAAGGCGTGGTGTCGTTCCTGGAGAAGCGCCCTGCGCAATTCAAGAACACGGTGACGGCCGATATGCCCGACTATTTCCCGTGGTGGGACGAGCGGGAGTATAAGTAGCGCAACGGCCCCGGGACACCATTTGGCAAAGAACGGCGTCCAGAGTGCCACGCGATAGATGGCGCGGTATTGGTCCTGGCTCAAGGCCGGGACGACGCCGCGTGGGCGGCAACTGCAACGACTCCATCAGCAGCACCAGGATCGCAATCGACCTCGGCAGCCAATCACCGCGCCAATCACATCGCGTGCGATCGCTCACGCCGCCTTGATGCCGCGAATGAAGTCGTCGACATGGCGGCGCATGCTCTCGGACTGACGCAGCAGCTCCGCCGACGCCCCGAGCACCTGGCTGGCGGTGGCGCCGGATTCGTTTGCGGCGGCCGTGACCTGCTGGATGTTCTGCGAAATTTCGTCGGTCCCTTTGGCTGCGTGCTGGACATTCCGCGCCATCTCGCGCGTCGCCGCGCCCTGCTCCTCGACGGCATTCGCGATCGACGACGCGATCTCGTTCAGCTCGCCGATGGTCGTGGTGATGCCGCGGATGGCCCGGACGGCCTCGCTCGACACCTCCTGCATTCCGGAGATCTGCGCGCGGATCTCGCCGGTCGCCTTGGCGGTCTGCTCGGCGAGCAGCTTCACCTCGCCGGCGACGACGGCAAAGCCGCGGCCGGCTTCGCCCGCCCGCGCGGCCTCGATGGTCGCATTGAGCGCGAGAAGATTGGTCTGGCCGGCAATGTCGCTGATCAGCCGCACGATGTCGCCGATCCGCTCGGCCATGCTGGAAAGGCCCTGCACGGTCTCGTTGGTCCTCTGCCCCTCCGCGGCCGCCTTCTGCGCCATGTCGGCCGACTGCGTCACCTGACCGCCGATGCCCGCGACCGAGCTCGACAGTTGGTCGGTCGCAGCGGCCATCGTCTGCATGTTGCTCGACGCGGCCTCGGTCGCCTGCGCGACGCTGCTCGCTTCACTGCAGGTCCGGCTCGCCGTCCGATTCATCACGGCGGCCGTCGATTCGAGCTGTGCCGAGGCTGAGATCACGCTGTCGATCACGGCCGCGATGTCACCGCTGAAACGGTCGGTCAGTTCGCCGACGCGCTTGGCTTTTTCGGCGCGCTGGCTCATCGCTTCCGCATCCCTGGCAGCGAGCTCGGCACCATGAATCATGTTCTCCTTGAAGACCTGCACTGCCCTCGCCATCAGGCCGACCTCGTCGCGCCGATCGACCGCGTCGATTGCAGCACTCACATCGCCCTTCGCCAGCTGCGTCATCGTATCGGCAAGCGCGTTGATCGGCCCGGTGATGCTGCGCGCCAGCGCAACGACGATCGCGAGGCTCAGCGCCAAGGCGACCAGCAGCAGCGCGCCGACGGCGGCGAGGCTGGCCGTGGCCGCGGCCTGCTTGCCGGCCATCAGCTCGGACAGCTCGACGGCCAGAGCGTCTTCGACCTGCTTCAGCAGATCGATCCGCAGCGTGGCCGCATCGAACCAGGCCTTGCTCGCGAGCCCTTTGAAATCACCGCTGACGCCGCCCTGATCCACCACCTTTCGCATGGCCACGACACCGTCGATCGCCGGTCCCGTCATCGCCGCATCGAACGCCGCACGTCCTTTCGCCGAGGCGGCGGCGCGAAAGGCCGCGAAATAGCTGTCCTGCGCCGCAGCCAGCCCTATGGCGCGCGCGTAGGCGGCCTGCTCGAAGCGACCGGCGGCAAGGCCTCCCGCCACGACCGCGCGCTCCAGGCCGGCGCGCTCCTTGCCTTCGGTCAGATTGCCATAGGCAATGATCGCCTTGGAGATATCGTCGTCATCGCTGAGCCTCGATATGCCGCTGATCAGGCTGATCAGCCGGCTGACGATCTCGCTGAGCGAGCTGACCGCTGCCGCCGGCGTGACGGCTTGGGCATCGATGTCGCCGCGGCGGCGATCGAGCTGCGTCAACGCCTGTTCGCCCGCCTGCGCCGCCTCGGCCAGTGCGGCGCTCCGGCGCAGCCCGTCCAGCGCGGCAACCGCGTGCGCGCGCTCGCCATCGGTCAGCTTGCGCTGCTGATCCAGCTCGGCACGCATCTGCGTGCCCTTGCTGCTCAGAAATGCCGACGACATGCCGCGCTCACGCTGCAGCTCATGAACGAAGCGGCTGAGCCTGGCGACGGCGTCCGCCGCCGGCTGCATGCGCGTCATCTCGACACGCACCGCCCATTTCGTGGAAATCTCGTAGGCCGCCAACGCGGCCAGTGTGACGATGGGCAGCAATGCAGACAGGGCTATGCGGTGAAGTATCTTCGACGTCTTCAACATGATCGGCCTCGACCTGTCCGATCACTCTATGAATCCAGTGGTAAAAAAATACACAGCCCCATCCGCCGAATTTTTGGGCAGACGCCTGCCAACTAATCCATCACCAGCGCGACGCGTCCGATGGCCCTGCGCTCGATCAGAAGCCGCATCGCCGATGCGTAATTGTCGAACGGCACGCGGTGGGAGACGTTGGGCCGCAGCTTGCCTTGCTCGGCGAACGCGAGCAGTGCAGCCATCCGTCGCTCGCCCAGCTCGGGATCCTTCCGCACCGCCTCGCCGGCGCGAACGCCGAGCACGCTTGCGCCCTTCATGAGGATCAGATTGGTGCGTGCGAGCCCGATGCCGCCGGTGAAGCCGACCACCAGCAGCCGCGCGCCCCAGGCGATGCAGCGCACGCTGTTCTCGAACACCTCGCCGCCGACGGGATCGAACACGACGTCGACGCCGCGGCCATCGGTGATGTGTTTGACGGCGTCGCGGAACGGCCCGCGTGAATACAGAATGAGATGATCGGCGCCACGCGCGCGTGCCACCGCGAGTTTCTCCTCCGACGACGCCGCCGCGATCACCGTTGCGCCGAGCAGCTTGCCGATCTCGACGGCGGCGAGGCCGACGCCACCGCCGGCGCCGTGCACCAGCAGCGTCTCGCCGGGCTTGAGCTGGCCGCGATCGACCAGGGCGTGATGGGCGGTGCCGTGGCCGGCGAGATAGGTCGCGCCTTCCGCGTAGTCGAAAGTCGACGGCAGCGGCGTGAGCTGGCTCCCTGCCACCACCGCCTCCTCCGCGTAGGCGCCGAAGCGCATGCGGACGATCACCTTGTCGCCGACGGCGCGGCCGGTCACGGCGGCCCCGGTTTCGACGACATCGCCGGCGGCCTCGACGCCGGGCGTGAACGGCAGCTCCGGCTTGAGCTGATACTCGCCGGCCGCCATCAGGATGTCCGGGAAGTTGATCCCGGCAGCGCGGATCTTCACCCGCACCTCGCCGTCACCGAGTGAGCGCGGCGGTAGGGCCTCCAGCCGCAGCGTCTCCGGCGGACCGAGCTCGCGGCAGACGATCGCACGCGGCATCAGGCGCGCCCCTTCGCCCGCGCCAGCGCCTCGCGGATCAGCGGCAGCCGATCATTGCCGAAATACATGTTGGTCACGTCGAGGAAGATGGTCGGCGAGCCGAAGCCGCCGCGCTTGACGACCTCCTCGGTGTTGATGCGCAGCTGGTCCTTGATGCCCTGCTGCGCGATCCCATCGAAGAACGCCTTCGGATCGACGCCGACGCGCCGGCACACCTCGGTCAGCACCGCATCCTGCGAGATGTCCTGGTCCTCGCCCCAATAGATCTCGAACACGGCCCGTGCGAACGGCACCATGTCCTGGCCCAGCCAGATGCAGCCGCGCATCGCCTTGACGCTGTTCACCGGAAACACCGATGGCGGCATCTTGATCTTGAGCCCGGCCGAGCGGGACCAGTCGTCGAGGTCCTTCAGCGTGTAGGCCGCCTTGGCCGGCACCGGCTTCTCGCGCTGCGCATAGACGCTGGGATTGACGGTGTTGAAGATGCCGCCGACCAGGATCGGCCGCCAGACGATGTCGACGCCGAATTCTTGCGCGAGCGGTTGGATGTTGTGGAAGGCAAGATAGGTCCAGGGGCTGGAGCAGTCGAAGAAGAATTCGATCATGTGTGTTTCCTCAAGGTCTCGATAAGTTCGCCTTTGCGCGCGCAAAAATCCGGAGTGTGGTCGTGGCCCTGGATTGCTTCGCTTCGCTCGCAATGACGGAGAGAGTTGGTGCAAACCACTCTCTCCGTCATTGCGAGGAGCGTAGCGACGAAGCAATCCAGGGGCTGCAACATACGGTCTGGATGGCTGATCCCCATGCTCCTCGCGATGCCGCGGAGCTCGCTCACGACCGCCCCGTCATCTCCTTCGCGCGCGCGCCGAACATCACATGACGCGACTGCTCGTTGAACGGCTCCTTGACGAACTTGCCGATCGCCAGCCCCGCCTGCAGCTTGGGCCGCGCGCGCAGGTCCGCGTACCAGCGCTGGATGTCGGGATAGTCGTCGAGCGTGAATCCCTGGGCCTTGTGCGTCATCATCCAGGGAAAGCAGGCGATGTCCGCGATCGAATAGTCGTCGCCGGCGACATAGGCGCCGGTCTTGCCGAGCTGCACGTCGAGCACGTGGAACAGCCTGGCCACCTCGTCGCGGTAGCGCTGGATCGCGTAAGGGATCTTCTCAGCCGCATAGAGCGCGAAATGGCCGTGCTGCCCCATCATCGGTCCCAGTCCGGCCATCTGCCACATCACCCATTGGATGACACGCGAGCGCGCCCGCGTCTCCTGCGGCAGGAAACGGCCGGTCTTGTCGGCGAGATAGATCAGGATGGCACCGGTCTCGAACACCGGGAACGGCGCGCCGCCATCGGCCGGCGCGTGATCGACGATCGCGGGAATCCGGTTGTTCGGGCTGATCGCCAGGAACTCCGGCTTGAACTGGTCGCCGGCGCGGATGTCGACGGGAATGACGGTATAGGGCAGCCCGAGTTCCTCGAGCATGATCGAGATCTTCCAGCCGTTCGGCGTCGGCGCATAATGGAGATCGATCATCCTTCCACGATTCCTTCCCCGGACCATTATGCCGCGCTGCGGAACACGCGAGGCGGCTTCGTTCTTCTGTACCTAAAGGGTAAGCCATGGCAGACAGGCGCTCAAGCCTGACCGCCTTTATGCTGGAGAGTTCGACCATGCTGTTTCCATCGACCATCGCAGGCTCGCTGCCGAAGCCGGAATGGCTGGCCGAGCCCAACGTGCTGTGGGCTCCGTGGAAGTCGAAGGGCGAGGAGCTGGCGCGTGCCAAGCGCGATGCGACGATCCTGGCGCTGAAGCTGCAGGAGGATTCCGGCATCGACATTCTCACCGAGGGCGAGCAGTCGCGCCAGCATTTCGTGCACGGTTTCCTGGAACGTGTCGAGGGCATCGACTTCGCCCACAAGGTCGAGATGGGCATCCGCAAGGACCGCTACAAGGCGATGGTACCGCAGGTGGTGGCGCCGCTGTCGCTGAAGGGCCGCGTCCATGGCGACGAGGCGCGGATCGCGCGCACGCACACCACGCGCGCGCTGAAGTTCACGCTGCCCGGACCGATGACCATCATCGACACCATCGCCGACAATTACTACGGCGACCGTGTGAAGATGGCGTTCGCCTTCGCCGAGCTGCTGAACCAGGAGGCCAAGGCGCTGCACGACGACGGCATCGACATGATCCAGTTCGACGAGCCCGCTTTCAACGTCTACATGGACGAGGTGCGCGACTGGGGCATCAGGGCGCTGGAGCGCGCCGCAGAAGGGCTGACCTGCCCGACTGCCGTGCACATCTGCTACGGCTACGGCATCAAGGCCAACACCGACTGGAAGGAGACGCTGGGCGGCGAGTGGCGGCAGTATGAGGAGACCTTCCCGGTCATCGACGCCAGCACCATCCAGCAGGTCGCCGTCGAATGCCGCAATTCGAAGGTGCCGATCGAGCTGCTCGGCCTGCTCAAGAACAAGATCGTGCAGGCCGGCGTCATCGACGTCGCCAGCGACGCGATCGAGACCGCCGAGGACGTCTGCAAGACCCTCGAGGACGTCATGAAGGTGGTGCCGAAGGAGAACATCATCGCCACCACCAATTGCGGCATGGCGCCGATGCGGCGCGAGATCGCCGAGGCCAAGCTGATGGCGCTCGGCACCGGCGCAAAGCTGGCACGGCAAAGGTTTGCCTGACTCAGATGTCAGGTCAGACCCGAGGCAAGGGCGTCGACGGCTCGCCGCCCCCCAAGGCATCGCGCTCGGGGCCCTGGCTCAATCGCGATCGCGCCGGGAGGCGACACGCACACGGGCCTGGAATCAAAGTAAGAGCGCATCCGAGGTGAGCACGGCCTCACCACGCGCGATTCGCCGCAACAGCACGGCCGCGCCTTTGCTGCCCCTGCACGACCGCCGCGATGGCCACGTCAGCCTTTCATATGCACTGCTCTGTGTTTTGCGGCAGATCGCAGCGATCATCGATCACGGTCGCCGGATGGGGAAAATCTATCCTTGGTAGCAAAATACCAGACGCACAACATTCCCGACGCTGTGTGTCTTTGCTGCGCTTGACAGTATGTGTCCTAACATTTCATTTCTTGGCCACAAGTGTGGCGTGAATTTTTTGCTGCTTAATCCAATTCGTATCTGACCTCCGCTTTCATTATTGGGGAATGCAATGGCTTGCCTTGCGAGAACGATGTTTGCTGCGCCGAAGTCGCGGCGCTGGCTGACCCTCTCGGTTCTTCTTGCGGGCACCATGTTGAGCACCCAGGCCCTGGCGATCGACGTCGCCAACCAGACCGACTGGAATACGGCGGTGGCAGCGGTCGCGGCCGCCGGCGCCAACTCGACCGTCACCATCAACATCACCAGCGGCTTCACGCTGTCGAGCTCGCTTGCGCAACTGCAGGCCGCCAACAGCAACGTCACGGTGAACATCACCGGCAACGGCCAGACGATCAACGGCGCCTCCTCGTTTCAGGGCATCGTCGTCAACGGTGCCAACGCGCCGACCGTGAACATCTCCAGCCTGGCGATCACCAACACGGCCGCGATCGGCGGCAACGGCCAGAACGGCCAGAACGGCTATTAGAGCGGCGGCCTGGCCTATGGCTCCGGCGGCGGCGGCGGTGGCGGTCTCGGTGCCGGCGGCGGCCTGCTGGTCGGCAGCGGCGCCAACGTCACGATCGCCGCGGTGACCTTCACCAGCAACAGCGCCACCGGTGGCGCCGGCGGCAATGGCGGCAGCGCACAGAATGCGGCGGCCGACCCGGTGAATGGCGGCAACGGCGGCGCGGGCGGTGCCGCGAACAACGGCGGCGCCAGCGGCGGCGGCGGCGCGGGCGGCACGGGCGGACATACCGGCACGCAAGGCACGGCCGGCACCGCGGGCGCCGCGCTCGGTGACGGCGGCGGTGGCGGCGGCGGCTCCGGCACCACCAACAGCAACACCTACACCAACAACAATCCCGGCGGCAGCGGCAACGCCAATGGCGGCAACGGCGGCACCGGCGGCGACGGCGCCACCAACGCCAGCGGCGCGGGCGGTCCCGGACCCGGCTCCGACGGCGGCGCCGGCGGCAATGGCGGCGCCGGCAATGGCGGCGCCATCTACGTCGCCACCGGCGGTACGCTGACGATTCTCGACTCGCCGATTTCCGGCAACACCGTCACCGGTGGCGCCGCCGGCACCCCCGGCATCGGCATCGGGCCAAGCGCCATCAATGGATTTTCGGCAGCGGCCGGCGCAGCGCAGGGCGCCGGCATCTTCCTGAGCGGCGTGACGGCCAATATCGGCGTGTCCGGCGGCACCGTGACCTACGGCGACTCCATCGGCGGCACCGGCCTGACGACCGGCGGCGTCAACACGGCGATCAACAAGACCGGCATCGGCACGTTGGTGCTGTCGGCGACCAATACGTTCACCGGCAACGTCAACATCAGCGCCGGCACGCTCTCGGTCGGCGCCACCGCCAATCTCGGCAACGTCGCCAACGACGTGATCATTTCCAATGGCGGCACATTGGCGGTCACCGGCACGACGACGTTCGCCAACGGCCGCGACTTCAAGATTGCCGGGCTGTCGACGATCGACGTAGCCGGCGCGACCACGACCACGTTGCAAGGCATCGTCGGCGACGGCGCGTCCGCCGGCACCCTGGTGAAGGCGGGCGGCGGCATCCTGCTGCTCTCGGGCACCAACACCTACACCGGCGCGACCAATGTCGACGCCGGTACGCTGCGCGCGGCCTCGGCCGGCGCGTTCGGCGCCAGCACGGTGTTCAGCGTGCTGTCCGGCGCCACGCTGGATCTCAACGGCTTCAACAAGACGTTCGGCACGCTGAGCGGAGATGGCACCGTCACCGGCGCCAACGCGACGATCTCAGGTTCGTTCGCGCCGGGCAACGGCACCCCGGCGTCCTCCATGGCTATCGTCGGCAACCTCGCGTTCCAGTCGGGCGCGCAATACCTGGTGCAGGTGAATCCGAGCACGGCGTCGTTCGCCACCGTCACCGGCACTGCGACGCTCGGGGGCGCCGCCGTCACCGCAACCTTCGCAAACGGCAGCTACATCTCCAAGCAATACACCATTCTCACCGCCACCGGCGGTGTCAGCGGCACCTTCGGCGGCGTCACCAACACCAACCTGCCGGCGGGCTTCAGCGCGACGTTGAGCTACGACGCCAACAACGCCTTCCTCAATCTGACGATGAGCTCGTCGGGGAACATCAACCAGCAGAACGTCAGCAACGCGCTCAGCAACTACTTCAACACGAACGGCAGCATTCCCGTCGTCTTCACCGGGCTGACGCCAGCGGGGCTGACGCAGATCTCGGGCGAGACCGCGACCGGCTCGCAACAGACGACGTTCAATGCGATGACGCAATTCATGGGCGTCATGACCGATCCGTTCGTCGGCGGCCGCGGCGACCAGGGCTCTGCGCCCAGCGGCGCGATCGGCTACGCGGAGGAGACGCTCGCTTTTGCGTCCAAGCGCAATCCGAACGACGCGCTGGCCGCGATCTACACCAAGGCGCCGGCCGCGCCCGTGGCCAGGCCGGGCTGGAGCGTGTGGGCAGCCGGCTTCGGCGGCTCGCAGACCACCGATGGCAACACCGCGCTCGGGTCCAACAATACCACCAGCAACATCTACGGCACGGCCGTCGGCGCCGACTACCGCTTCTCGCCGTCCACGATCGCCGGGTTCTCGATGGCCGGCGGCGGCACCACGTTCAGCGTCGCCAATGGCGGCAGCGGCCGGTCCGACCTGTTCCAGGCCGGCGCCTTCGTCCGGCACACGGTCGGCCCGGCCTATATCTCCGCGGCATTGGCCTATGGCTGGCAGAACATCACCACCAACCGCACCGTGACGGTGGCCGGCGTCGACCAGCTGCGCGCCAACTTCGACGCCAACACCTTTGCCGGCCGGGTCGAGGGCGGCTATCGCTTCGTGTCGCCCTGGATGGGGTTCGGGATCACGCCCTACGCCGCGGCGCAGTTCACGACGTTCAGCCTGCCGGGCTATGCGGAGAATGCGGTCTCCGGCGCCAATACCTTCGCGCTACGCTTTGGATCGCAGAACGTCACCGATACGCGGTCGGAACTGGGCCTGCGCACCGACAAGGCCTATGCGCTGGCTGATGGCGTTTTCACGCTGCGCAGCCGCTTCGCCTGGGCCTATGACTTCAACCCCAGCCGGTCGGCCGGGGCCACGTTCCAGACCCTTCCGGGCGCATCCTTCGTCGTCAACGGCGCGCGGCAGGCGCAGAATTCAGCGCTGACCACGGTCTCCGCTGAAATGAAGTGGCGGAATGGCTGGTCGGCCGCCGCGAGCTTCGAGGGCGAGTTCTCGGATGTGACCCGCAGCTACGCCGGCAAGGGCATCGTGCGCTACACGTGGTGACGCGCGGAGCTCCGCGCGGCACATCCGCGCGGCGCCCCGATCACCCGACGGTCAGGTCATCGCGCTCGGATGCAGCACCGGCGCATAGCCCGCCTGGATCGCGCGCAGCGTCGAGGGCGGGGTCAGCAGCAACGCGTCGGTGATCCCTGCGCGTGGCGCGTCATAGCCCGCCGCCGACCAGGGCAGCGCCCTGCCTTTTCGGATCAGAAAGCTCTCCTCGCCTGCCTGCACCATGGCCCCGTCAGGCAAGGCGGCGAGCGGCGTCGGCAGCGGATGCAGGCGCTTGCGACCGCGATCGAGGCGCTCGCGATGGAGCACGCGATCAATCTCGGAGATGCGCAGAGCCCCGACGCCGTTGCCCTCTTGCCATGCGGTGCGAAACCTCTTGGCGTCGTCGCGGCGGCAGTAGAAGCAGGGGCGATGACCGGCGGCGAGCGCGGTCGCCTCGTCAAGGAAGAACAGCTCGGTCCAGCTTTGCGTTGCCATGACCTTGCGGCGCTTGCCGCGAAACTCGCACAGGCAGACCAGCCAGGCGGGACTCGACCAGCGCCGGTTCAGCAGCGTCTTCGTCGCGGGGTCGTGGATGATGCCGCGATTTCCGGTGAAGAGGCCGCGATGCGGCGCGGCGACGATATCGCCCATCGGCGTGACGCGGTTCTGCAGCGGCATGGCGAGCCTTCGGCTGGCGAATAGCGAATGGGGAGTAGCGAATAGCGAACGCCTCGCCCACCCGAATTCCCTATTCGCTACTCCCTATTCGCCACTCTCCGGGCTTACGCCGCCCCGTCGCGCAGTGGCGGCGCGAACGACAGCGCGGTGTCCCAGGGGAAGAAGATCCAGGTGTCCTGCGACACCTCGGTGATGAAGGTGTCGACCAGCGGCCGGCCCTTCGGCTTGGCGTAGACGGTGGCGAAATGGGCGTCGGGGAGGATCTCGCGGACCATGCGTCCGGTCTTGCCGGTGTCGACGAGATCATCGACGATCAGGAGCCCCTTGCCGGTGCCGCCGCCGAGTTGCGCCGTGTCGGCCGAGATGCCCTTCAGGACCTGCAGCTCGCCCTGCTTGGTGTGGTCATAGCTCGCGATGCAGATCGTATCGATGACGCGCACGCCAAGCTCGCGCGCCACGATCGCCGCCGGCACCAGTCCGCCGCGGGTGATGGCCACGACGGCATGAAACGGCCCGATCTCGTTCAGCCGCCAGGTCAGCGCCCGGCAATCGCGATGAAACTGGTCCCAGGACACCGGGAAGGCCCGGCCCGCGCGCTCCTCTGCACTCAAAGTCTTGTCTGGCATCTCATCTCGTCCGTGAGTTCTCGACAGCTGCACCTGCTTTAGCGCGTCACGTCGAGCCCGGCGAGCATCTCCTTCACGGCTGCCATCGCGGCCGACAGCTTGTCCTGGTCGCGCGAGCGCACGACGAGATGCGTGTTCGGCTTCTGGTCCTCGTCGATGAAGGGATAGCTGCCGATGATGGTGTCCGGATGCGCCTTGGCGATCTCGCGCAGGGGGCCGCCGATGTCGCCCTCGCGGGCATTGGCGCGCACAGTCTCCGACAGCATGCGCACGCCCGATTTCAGCTTCGGCGCGACGATGTCCATCATCGCCTGCATGATCGACGGCACGCCGGCCATGACGATGACGTTGCCGAGCTTGAAGCCGGGCGCCAGGATGGTGGCGCTCTGGATCAGCTCGGCGCCGTCGGGGATGCGCGCCATGCGCAGCCGCGCCTCGTTGAGCTCCTGCTCGCTCCAGCGCTCGCGGAAGCGCGCCACCACCTCGGGATGGTGGTCGATGCCGACGCCGAACGCCTTGGCGATCGCATCCGCGGTGATGTCGTCATGGGTCGGACCGATGCCGCCGGTCGTGAACACATAGGTGTAGCGGTGCCGCAGCGCATCGAGCGCCGCGATGATGTCCGGCTCGTCGTCCGAGACCACCCGGACCTCCTTGAGGTCGATGCCCAGATTGGTCAGGTATTCGGCGATGAAGCCGATGTTCTTGTCCTTGGTGCGGCCGGACAGGATCTCGTCGCCGATGACCAGCAACCCCGCGGTGACGATCTCGCTCATGGTTTCTCCTCGCATCTGTCGTCTCTTTTGGCCCGCCACGGCGCCAATGTCATCCGGAACGTCGCAGTCTATGCCGCGGATTTGAGCACCACGCAGCCGGTTTTTCGGGCACGGCCTTAGCACCCCCCACGAAATGCCGCAGGAGAATGCATATCGCGCTGGCCCGGCCCTTGCTACCATCCCGAGGAGTCATGCAGTGTATGGCGAGGCTGGGACACACGGGCATCTATGGCAGTTGCGTTCGACGAAATGAACGGGCCGGGCGGCGAGGTCCGTCAGGCTTATCAGGAGCTGTCGCGGTGGCTGAAGGAAACGCCGCCGGAGGCGCTGGAGTATCGCCGCCACGAGGCGGAGCTGCTGTTCCGGCGAATCGGCATCACCTTCGCGGTCTACGGCGAGGCCGAGGCGCAGGAGCGGCTGATCCCGTTCGACGTGATCCCGCGCATCCTCTCGGGCAAGGAATGGACCCTGCTGGAGAAGGGACTGAAGCAGCGCGTCAAGGCGCTGAACATGTTCCTGCGCGACATCTATCATGGCCGGGACATCCTCCGCGCCAACGTCATCCCGGATGACTTGATCTTCCAGAACCCGGTGTTCCGCCCGGAGATGAACGGCCAGGACGTGCCGCACGACGTCTACGTCCATATCGCCGGCATCGACATCGTGCGCGTCGACGCCAACGACTTCATCGTGCTCGAGGACAACGCGCGCACGCCGTCGGGCGTGTCCTACATGCTGGAAAACCGCGAGATCATGATGCGGCTGTTTCCGGACCTGTTCGCGCGCCACCGCGTCGCGCCGGTCGAGCGCTATCCGGACGAATTGCTGTCGGCGTTGCGCTCGGTGGCGCCGCTCAGCGCCTCGGCCGAGCCGACGGTGGCGCTGATGACACCGGGCATCTACAACTCCGCCTATTACGAGCACTCGTTCCTGGCCGACAAGCTCGGTATCGAGCTGGTCGAGGGCCGCGACCTCATCGTCAAGAACGACGAGGTGTTCATGCGCACCACCGAGGGGCTGAAGCGGGTCGACGTGATCTACCGCCGCGTCGACGACGACTTCCTCGACCCCCTCACCTTCCGCCCGGACTCGGCGCTCGGCGTGCCCGGCCTGATGTCGGCCTATGTCGCCGGCAACGTGACGCTCGCCAACGCGGTCGGCACCGGCATCGCCGACGACAAGGCGATCTACTCCTACATGCCCGATGTCGTGAAGTTCTATCTCGGCGAGGAGCCGATCCTGAAGAACGTGCAGACCTGGCGCTGCCGCGAGCCGCAGGATCTGTCCTACGTGCTCGACCATCTCGGCGAGCTCGTCGTCAAGGAGGTGCACGGCTCGGGCGGCTACGGCATGCTGATCGGCCCGGCCGCGACCAAGGCGACCATCGAGGCGTTCCGCGACAAGCTGAAGCGCGAGCCGGAGGGCTTCATCGCGCAGCCGACGCTGGCGCTCTCGACCTGCCCCACCTGCGTCGCGTCTGGCCTGGCGCCGCGCCATGTCGATTTGCGCCCGTTCGTGCTGACGGGACGCGACCGCACCACCATCGTACCCGGCGGCCTCACCCGCGTGGCGCTGAAGGAAGGCTCGCTGGTGGTGAATTCCAGCCAGGGCGGCGGCACCAAGGACACATGGGTGCTGGATGAGTAAGCCTCGCCGCCCTCGCTTCACGCGCTTCGTTCCCGTGCATGCCTTCCCCGTCGCAGGGGCGGGTTCACATCGCACCTCATAGATTGCCCATGCTGTCGCGCACCGCCGAAAATCTGTACTGGCTGGCCCGCTACGTCGAGCGCGCCGAGTACCTCGCCCGCACCATCGACGCCACCCTGCGCGTCACGGCGCTTCCCGCGGCCTATATCGGCAAGACCAATGAGTGGGAATCGGCGCTGATGACCGCCGGCGTCAATGTCAGCTTCTACGAGCATTACTCCGAGGCCAACGAGCAGAACGTCGTCGAATATCTCTCGTTCAACCAGTCGAACCCGTCCTCGATCAAGAACTGCATCGAGGCCGCCCGCCTCAACGCCCGCTCGGTGCGGACGGCGCTGACGTCGGAGATGTGGGACACCCTCAACGGCTCCTGGATCGAGCTCCAGGAGGTCTGGAGCAAGGGCACCAAGACGCGCGAGGAGCTGGCGCGCTTCCTGCGCTTCGTGCAGGAAACCTCGCTGCGCTTCGACGGCTCGGCCTACCGGACCATGCTGCGCAACGACGCCTACTGGTTCTCGCGGCTCGGGCTGCATCTGGAGCGCGCCGACAACACCGCCCGCATCCTCGACGTCAAATATCACGTGTTACTGCCCGAGGAGGAGCATGTCGGCGGCCCGCTGGACTATTATCAGTGGACCTCGATCCTGCGTTCGGTCTCGGCGCTCACGGCCTATCACTGGGTCTATCGCGAGACGCTGAAGCCCTGGCTGATCGCGGACCTCTTGATCCTCAACGACACGCTGCCGCGCTCGCTGGCGAGCTGCTACGGCAACCTCGTCCGCAATCTCGACCAGATTGGCGTCGCCTATGGCCGCCAGGGGGCCGCGCAGCGCCATGCCCGCGGCGTCCGCAACCGGCTCGACCACTCCAACATGGACGACATTTTCCAGCGCGGCGTGCACGAGTTCATCCAGGAGTTCATCGCCGACAATTCACGGCTCGGAGAGATCATCACCAAGCAGTATCTGATCTGAGCGCCTGGAGCGCGGCGAATACGGCGATGGGCGGCCGTCGGACTGTGACTGCGAGACCACGTCCGGCACCCGGCCCCTGCCCTCCGCCCGAGGGATCCTCCTTCCCCCTTTCAGGGAGAGGTGAAACGAGCTACCGCGGACAGTACATCTGACGAAGACTGGTCGACCGCCATGCGCCTGCGTATCTCCCATTCCACCACCTACCGCTACGAGCCGGCGGCGACCGGCGCGATCCAGATCATCCGCATGACGCCCGGCAGCAATGACGGCCAATATGTGGCGGAGTGGCAGATCGACGTGTCGACCGATTCCCGCCTCGACATGCACGAGGACGCATTCGGCAACGTCACCCACGTGATCACGCATGGCGCGCTCGAGGACCTCACGATCACCGCCGAAGGACTGGTCGAGACCCACGACACCGGCGGCGTGCTGAAGGGAGCGGACGAACGCTTCCCGCCCAGCTTCTTCCTCCGGCAGACGCCGCTCACGGCCGCAAATGCGGCCATGGCCGCCGTCGTGCGCGATCTGCGCGCGGAGTCGGAGAGCGACGTACTCGGCCTCCTGCACACGCTGATGATGCAGGTCTACGAGCACATGACCTTCGACGAGGATCCGACCCACAGCGGCACCTCGGCGGCGGAAGCCTTCGTGCTGAAGCGCGGCGTCTGCCAGGACTATGCGCATATCTTCATCGCCTGCGCGCGCGCCGCCGGCATTCCCGCGCGTTTCGTATCCGGCCACTTCCTGCGTTCCGATGGTGCAGCGCACCAGGAGGCCGGCCATGCCTGGGCGGAAGCCTATGTACCGGATCTCGGCTGGGTCGGTTTCGACGCCGCCAACTGCATCTGCACCACCGACGCTCATGTCCGGGTCGCGATCGGGCTCGATTATCTCGGTGCGGCGCCGGTGCGCGGCACACGCTATGGCGGCGGCACCGAGACGCTCACCGTGAAAGTGAAGGTCGAGCAGGTCGGCCGCGGCGGTCCGTCGCAATCCCAGTCGCAGCGGCAGTCCTGAATTCTGGAACGCGCGCTCCACCCATGGTGTCGTTCCGGGGCGCGCGAAGCGCGAGCCCGGAATCCATCGGGTGGCAGAATGCACGGAGCGATGGATTCCGGGTTCGTCGCTTCGCTCCGCCCCGGAATGACGACCTTTTGTGGAGCGACCGCTCATTCCGGCTTCGACATTGGCGGGGGTGGACGGGAGGCCGATTTTCGCTAGTAATTCGCGCAATGGCTCGAGGGGACTGAGATGACCTATTGCTGCGGAATTCTGGTGCGTGACGGCCTCGTCATGATCGCGGACACCCGAACCAATGCCGGTCTCGACAACGTCTCGACCTTCCGCAAGCTGCACATCTTCTCCAATCCGGGCGAGCGCATCGTGGCGGTCGCCAGCGCCGGCAATCTCGCCATCAGCCAGTCCGTCCTATCGACCTTGACCGAAGGGATGGAAGACCCCGACACCGGCGAGGTCGAGACGCTGATGAACGCGCCGACGATGTTTCAGGCCGCACAGCGCATCGGCAAGGCGATCCGCATGGTGCACGCCACCGAAGGCCCGGCGCTGAAGGCCGAAGACATCTCGTTCGACGTCTCCTTCCTGTTCGGCGGCCAGATCAAGGGCTCGCGGATGCGGCTGTTCATGGTCTACACCGCCGGCAACTTCATCGAATGCACCACCGACACGCCCTATCTGCAGATCGGCGAGCACAAATACGGCAAGCCGGTGCTCGACCGCGCCATGCATTACGACGTCGAGCTCTACGAGGCGCTGAAGACGGGCCTGATCTCGATGGACTCGACGATGCGCTCCAATCTCGGCGTCGGCCTGCCGATCGACGTGCTGGTGGTGCGCGCGGAGGCCTGCGAGGCCGACCTCAATCATCGCATCGAGGCCGGCGAGCCCTATTTCCACGATCTCCGCTCGCGCTGGTCGGCGGCCCTGCGCGCTGCGCATAACAACATTCCAAGGCCGCCCTATAAGACTCAGAGCGAGTCAAAACACTGAAACTGCAAAACACTTGAACTGAAGGTGAGGAAACATGGCTGAAGCGGCAAAGAAGATCGCGCTGGTGACAGGCGCAGGCACGGGGGTCGGCCGCGCCGCATCGCTCGCGTTGATGAACTCCGGCTTCACCGTGGTGCTGGCCGGTCGCCGCAAGGAGATGCTGGAGGAGACCGCCAAGCTCGGCCCAGCCGGCATGAGCCTCCCCGTCTCCGCCGATATGATGGACCCCGCCTCGATCGCGGGGCTGTTCGACACCGTGAAGTCGACCTACGGCCGGCTCGACGTGCTGTTCAACAATGCGGGCATGGGCGCGCCACCGGTGCCATTCGAGGACCTCACCCTGCAGCAATGGCAGTCGGTGGTGGCGACCAACCTCACTGCGCCGTTCCTGTGCACGCAGCACGCCTTCCGCATCATGAAGGATCAATCGCCGCGCGGCGGCCGCATCATCAACAACGGCTCGATCTCGGCGCACGCGCCGCGGCCGTTCTCCTCGCCCTACACCTCGACGAAGCACGCGATCACGGGTCTGACGAAAGCGTCGAACCTCGACGGCCGCGCCTATGACATCGCGGTCGGCCAGATCGACATCGGCAACGCCGAGACGCCGATGACCGAGCGCATGGTCGGCGGCGTGCTGCAGCCCGACGGCCGCATGATGCCGGAGCCCCGCATGGACGTGAAGGCGGTCGGCGACGCCGTCGCCTACATGGCCGGCCTGCCGCTCGACGCCAACGTCCTGTTCATCACGGTGATGGCGACGAAGATGCCATTCGTGGGACGGGGGTGATCACTTCTTTCAGATCCCGCTCCCTGCTCTCTCCACTCGTCATTCCGGGGCGCGCGAAGCGCGAGCCCGGAATCCATAGCCACACGCGGTGGTGTGGCGCGAGATGGATGTGGCATTTATCTTCGTCACACGACGTCTCATGGTGATGGATTCCGGGCTCATCGCTGCGCGATGCCCCGGAATGACGGAGAGAGCGCGGCCGGCTCGCCCTACTCCAACCGCTCCACCTTCCGCAGCTCGGGAAACAGCTTCATCCACGCCAGCGCGATCGCGATGGTGCCGACGCCGCCGAGGATGGCGGCGGGCATGGCCCCTAGCAGCGCGGCGGTGACGCCGCTCTCGAACTGGCCGAGCTGGTTGGAGGCGTTGATGAACAGGAAGTTCACCGCGCCGACGCGACCGCGCATCTCGTTGGGCGTGGCGAGCTGAACGAGAGAAAAGCGGATCACGACGCTGACGGTGTCGGCGGCGCCGAGAACGGCGAGCGCAGCGACCGAGATCCACATCACATGCGAGACGGCGAACACGACCGTCGCCGCACCGAACACGATGACCGCCTGGAACATGCGCAGGCCGACGCGCCGCCGAATGGTGTAGCGCGCCAGCACCGCCGTCATCGCCAGCGCGCCGACCGCTGGCGCGGCGCGCAGCACGCCGAGCCCGAACGGCCCGGTGTCGAGAATATCGCGCGCGTAGATCGGCAGCAGCGCAGTGACGCCGCCGAGCAGCACCGCGAACAGATCGAGCGAGATGGTGCCGAGGATCGCCGGATTGGCGCGGATGAAGCGGACGCCGGCGAACAGATCGTCCTTGCTGCCCTCGAGCCGCTCGGCCGGCACGTCATCAGGCACCTGCATCAGGCCGGTCAGGGCCATGCCTCCGATCCAGAACAGCATCATGATGCCGTAGGGCACACCGGGCGCGACCGCATAGGCGAAGCCGCCGATCGCAGGCCCCGCGATGGTCGCGAGCTGCGCTGCACCGCTGGACAGCGCGCTGGCCCGCTGCAAGGTGCCGGACGGCGCGATCAGCGGCAGCAGCGCCGCCGTGGCCGGACTTTCGAAGGCGCCGGCAATGCCGAGCACGAAGACGGCCGCGAACAGCTGGAATTCGCCGAGCTGACCGGCGTAAGCGCCCCAGCACAGATAGAGCGCCGTCAGCGCCTCGACGAGCTGACAGAGCTGCACGACGCGCTTGCGCTGGAATCGGTCGGCGGCGCTGCCGGCGACGAACACCAGCAGTGCCGTTGGCAGGAACTGGATCAGCCCGACCATGCCGAGATCGAAGGCGCGCCCGGTCAGATCGTAGATCTGCCAGCCGATCGCCACCGCCGCGATCTGGCTCGCAAAGCGCGACAGGCTGCGGGACGACAGGAAGAACAGGAACGCGCTTTGCTTCAAGAGATCGCGCGCGCCGATCGGGACGGTGGACGACATGATGGCGCCTGCGTGACGCAGCCCTCACTGCTTGTCAATCGCGGGCCCCGCATGGCCGCGCGGCATTGCACGCGGCAGTTCCCTGCGCCCATAATGAAACGGGGTTCGGGGGATCTGATGCTTCAGCTGCAATCGGCGTTCGGGATAATCGCACTGCTCGCGATCGCATGGGCGCTCGGTGAAAACCGGCGCGCGGTGTCGTTGAAGCAGGCCGGGCTCGGGCTGGTGGTGACGCTCGTGACGGCCATTGTCCTGCTCAAGGTGCCTGCGGTCGCCCGCGCGTTCGGCGCCATCAACGACGTCGTGGGCGCCATCTCGTCGGCCTCCCGGGCCGGCACCTCCTTCGTCTTCGGCTATGTCGGCGGCGGCGCCCTGCCCTTCGAGCTGAAGGCACCCGGTGCCGATTTCGTGCTCGCCTTCCAGGCGCTGCCGATCGTGCTGGTCATGAGCGTGCTCACGACGCTCTTGTTCTACTGGCGCGTGCTGCCGCCCTTGGTGCGCGGCATGGCCTGGCTGCTGGAGCGCACCCTCGGCGTCGGCGGCGCGGTCGGCCTGTCGACCGCCGCGAATGTCTTCCTCGGCATGGTCGAAGCGCCGCTGTTCATCCGGCCGTATCTGGCGCAGATGACGCGCAGCGAATTGTTTCTCGTCATGACCGGCGGCATGGCCGGCATCGCCGGCACCGTGCTGGTGCTCTACGCCACGCTGCTGGCGCCACTGATTCCGGATGCCGCCGCGCATTTCGTTATCGCCTCGGTGCTCGGCGCGCCGGCGTCGATCCTGGTCAGCCTGATCATGGTGCCGGAGACGTCGAAGCAGCTCACCGGCGGCGCGCTCGGCGATCCCGGGACTCAGGCTACCTCGACCATGGACGCGATCGTCAAGGGCACCAGCGCCGGGCTCGAACTCCTGATGAACATCGTGGCGCTACTGCTGGTGCTGGTCGCGCTGGTGCATCTCGCCAACGCGATCCTGTCGCTCTTGCCCGCCATCGGCGGCGCCGACATCTCGCTGCAGCGGCTGCTCGGCCTCGTGATGGCGCCGGTGTGCTGGCTGATGGGCCTGCCGTGGTCGGAGGCCGTCACGGCCGGCAGCCTGATGGGCACCAAGACGGTGCTGAACGAGCTGATCGCCTATGTCGAGCTGGCCAAGCTCGATGCAGGCGCGCTCGATCCGCGCGCGCGGCTGATCATGCTGTACGCGATGTGCGGCTTCGCCAACTTCGCCAGCCTCGGCATCATGATCGGCGGCCTCGGCACCATGGCGCCGACCCGGCGCGACGAGATCAACGCGCTCGGCCTGAAATCAATCGTCTCGGGCACCCTCACCACCTGCCTGATGGGTGCGATCGTCGGCCTGCTGACGTGAGCTGAGCTCGGTCGTCTTCGGGAGAAGCAGCGGCGCGATCCAGGCCATCACGAGCTGCGAGCCCGCCGCCGTGAGATGCGCGTGGTCGAACGACAGCGGGACGTCTCCGACCGTGAGCGGACAGCGTCCGTTCTCGCAGACCGCCGACAGGATCGAGATGTAGGACAGGCCTTCGCTCGTCGACAGCGCCGCCTGCATCGCCTGATCCAGCGCAAAGATATCGGATCGGACGAACGCAACGGGATCCGACGCCATGCCGCGCAAGGTGGCGCGCGCCAGCATCGAGGGCAGCCGCGCCCGGAATTGCACGGAGGGACCGAGCAGCACCACCGGAATGCCGGCATCACTGAGCCGAGACAGGGTCGACCTGAGGTCGCGCACCATTCCGGCAAAGCGCGGCGATCGGGCATCTTCGAGCCAATCTGCTGACATCACCACCAGATCGGGCCGGTGCGCCGCGAAGTAGTCGCGCATCTGGGCCGCCAGCGCGCGGCAGGCGGCCACGCCCTGCGTCTCCGCGTTGAAGGTCGGCATGCAGGTGGGCTGGCTCGCCTGCATGATGTTGACGGTGTCCGGATCGAGCTCGGCCTTGAGGCCGTGGTAGTAGTGCGCAGCAAAGCTGTCGCCCCACAGCAGCAAGTTGGTCTTGCCAGGCACTGGACGGAGACAATCCTCGGGCACGCGCCCGTCCGGCGTCGTGAAGCAGGTGCCGTAGCGATAGACCGGCTTCATGTCGTAGGCGTTGTAGGCGTCCAGCCGCTGCGCCGCGCGGTCGGCGTCCGACACGGCGCCGGCGCGCAACAGACCCACGCCGCTGCCGGCCAGCAGCAGCAGGCTTGCCAGCGCCGCAAGACCGAAGGCCGCGCGCGGGGTCACTGCGAGTTTGCGATGGCGGAACGGCTGCTCGATGAAGCGCCAGGACAGCGTGGCGACTGCGACCGTGAGCGCGAACAACGCCACCCGCTCCCAGCCGTCGAGCGCGAGGCCGGGCTTGGCGAAGCGCGCGAAGGCGAACAACGGCCAGTGCCACAGATACAGCGAATAGGAAATGCGGCCGAAGAACGCCGCCACGCCGAGCGGCGATAGCGGGCTACGCGGCACGTTGGCCACGCCGGCGCCGCTCCACAGGAACAGCGCGGCACCAAGGCATGGCGCCAGCGCGTCGACGCCGGGGAAACCCGGTCCGGGGCGCAGCGCCAGAATCGGCACCGCCATCAGCAGCAGCGACAGCGCGCGGGCGCCGCGCCGTGCGAGACCAGGCCGCGGTGCGCGAAGGCCGGATATCGCGACCAGGCTGCCGAGCAGGAATTCCCAGGCGCGCGGCGGGCTGAGGAAGAATGCGCTCGCGGACGCGCCCTCGCGCATCAGCAGCAAACCGAGCGCGAACGAGCCGGCAGCCAGCAGCGCCAGCGTGAAAGTCAGCGCCAGCCTGCGGCCGCGCGCTATCAGCAACACGGCCCAGACCACGATCGGCAGCACCAGATAGAACTGCTCCTCGACCGCGAGCGACCAGGCGTGCAGCAGCGGCTTCTCCACCGCGGCGTGGTCGAAATAGCCCGACTGCTGCCAGAAGAAGACGTTCGAAGTGAAGGTGACGACGGCGGCCGCGGAACGGAAGAATTCGGCGCGCTCGGAGCCCAGCATGTCCTGCGACGCCGGGAGCGCCGCGAACGCCACCATGGCGTAGAGCGCCGGCAGCAGCCGCCGCCCCCTCCGCTCGTAGAATTGGACGAACGAGAAGCGGCCCGCCCCGATCTCCGCGGCGATGATGCCGGTGATCAGGTAGCCGGAGATGACGAAGAAGATGTCGACGCCGACGAAGCCGCCGAAGATCGCCGGCGCCTCGAAATGGAATGCGACGACGGAGAGCACCGCGATGGCGCGCAGCCAGTCGATGTCCTCGCGATGTCCTACACCCGAAGCCGAGCCGGCGCCCGCGCTGGCGAAGCGGGGCTGCGTCGATGCGCGCGTGCGAGGCGCGCGCGGGATCGTGGGAGCGAACTGGACGACGAAGCGCGGCAACGGGACGGGTACGCCTTTACGCAAGCCCGCGGCGAACACCTCTTACGGATTCGTCGCCGGCCCATCCGTCCCAGTGACGCGAGACCGGATGTCAACACACACGCGCGATGGGACCGCCGTCCATCGCACGCAAATGTTTCCATCCATTTCTGTCGGCTTTACGTCGACAGTTCGACGGTTTTGAAGTCGGCCGGCAGGATCACTTCCAGCAGCTCGACGTCGTCGGAATAGTCGAGGATCATGTGCCGGATCTTCGGCGGCTGGGTCCAGCAGCTGCCCTCCTGCATCAGCGTCTCGCCGACGCCTTCGAGGTAGCTCTTCACCCAGCCCTTGAGCACATAGACCATCTGGAAGTCGACCGCATGGGTGTGCAGCTTGGAGACTTCCTGCGGATTGCACGGCGGCAGCATGCGGATGACATGCGCGCGCGCCAAACCGTGCGTCGCGTCAGCGATGCCGAGGTCGCGGTAATGGGCATAAGCGCGCAGGCCGTCGGCCTTGAAGTCCTCCTCGCGGTGATGGCTGATCGCGACCTTCTGTTTGCGGCGGCGCGGCGCCGGCGCTGGTCGCCCCTTGCTCGCCAGCGCCTTGCGCGCCGACGGCGCAGCCGCCCGGCCCGGCTTGGCGGGCGTCTTCGCCAGCGGCTTGGCGCTAGTTCTCGTAACGGCCTTCGCCGTCGCCTTGCTGCTCTTGCCGGTCTTCAGCGCCGCTGACTTGGCGGCGGCGCGTGATGCGGGCTTGGTCGTCCGGCTCTTGGTGGCCATGGTGCTCTCCCTGCGTATCCTCGTCGCGAGGGTAGCACATATTGGAGAGTCCCAGCAGCCGCTCCAACAAAGGTCGTCATTCCAGGGCGTGCGAAGCACGAGCCCGGATTCCATTCCTCCGCGCGTTCTGCCGCCCGATGGATTCCGGGCTCGCGCTTCGCGCGCCCCGGAATGACACCGGTCATGAGGCGGCAGCGGTGGCTGTCAGCCTCAATGCAGCCGGAAGACGCCGTCGACGGCACGCAGCTCGGCCGGCTTGATGAGCTTGGAATGCGCCACCGTGACCGAATACAGCGGACCCTCGATCTTCTCCTGCCAGAACGCCAGGAAGTCCTGCAGCGCCGGGAATTTCGGAAACAGGTCGTAGTTCTGCCAGACATAGGTCTGCAGCAGCGAGCGATGGTCCGGCATCCGATACAGGATCTGCGCCGTCGTCAGCCCGTAACCCAGCACCTGTTTCCGAAAGTCCTCGGAAACCTCAACCTTCGACACCATGCCAACCTCCGTTTCTGGAGCGCATGTCCGTGTGGCTATCCGGGATGGAGCCACCCGGCAAAGATGCGCTCACTGCCTAGAAATGTGACGCATGTCCTCAACCCATCTCAAGCTTAAATGTTTAACGACATGTTGAAAAATGCTGCATTAGCAGCCACTTAGCCCAGGTGCTAATACGGGGTTTCATGGTTCGTTCCGCTCCCGTTAACGCTATCGGAACGCTTTGGCAGAGCCCGCAGTTGACTGCTAATTTTTCTGCTACAAGCCCTTGCCCGGCTGAATGCTCTCCCCTAAATCCAGCCTGCGTGCTGGCACTCGCCGGCGCCGACTGCCAAATTTCCAGAAACTGACAATCGCCTCAATAGCTTAGGAGGACTGTATGGCTTTCCGTCCGCTTCACGACCGCGTCGTGGTCAAGCGCATCGACGCCGAAGAGAAGACCGCTGGCGGCATCATCATCCCCGACTCGGCCAAGGAAAAGCCCTCGCAGGGCGAAGTGATCGCGGTGGGCCCGGGCGCCCGCGACGAGAGCGGCAAGCTGGTCCCGCTCGACGTCCAGGTCGGTGATCGCGTGCTGTTCGGCAAGTGGTCGGGCACCGAGGTCAAGATCGACGGCCACGAGCTGCTGATCATGAAGGAAAGCGACATCATGGGCGTGCTCACCGACACCGCGTCGAAGAAGAAGGCCGCCTAAGCCAACCCGCTCAACGCTCACCCTGAGGAGCGCCTGCGGGCGCCCTGTCCAGGGTGAGACGACCAATTCAACTCAGGGAAACCCAATATGTCAGCAAAAGACGTAAAGTTCGGCGTCGACGCTCGCGACCGCATGCTGCGCGGCGTGGACATCCTCGCCAATGCCGTCAAGGTCACGCTCGGTCCGAAGGGCCGCAACGTCGTCCTCGACAAGTCGTTCGGCGCGCCGCGCATCACCAAGGACGGCGTCACCGTCGCCAAGGAGATCGAGCTCGACGACAAGTTCGAGAACATGGGCGCGCAGATGGTGCGCGAGGTCGCCTCGAAGTCCGCTGATGCGGCCGGCGACGGCACCACCACCGCGACCGTGCTGGCCCAGGCCATCGTGCGCGAAGGCGCCAAGGCGGTTGCCGCCGGCATGAACCCGATGGATCTGAAGCGCGGCATCGACCTCGCGGTCGAGGCGGTCGTTGCCGACCTCGTCAAGAACTCCAAGAAGGTCACGTCGAACGACGAGATCGCCCAGGTCGGCACCATCTCCGCCAACGGCGACGCCGAGATCGGCAAGTTCCTCGCCGACGCCATGAAGAAGGTCGGCAACGAGGGTGTCATCACCGTCGAGGAAGCCAAGTCGCTCGAGACCGAGCTCGACGTCGTCGAGGGCATGCAGTTCGACCGCGGCTACATCTCGCCCTACTTCGTCACCAACGCCGACAAGATGCGCGTCGAGATGGATGACGCCTACATCCTGATCAACGAGAAGAAGCTGTCGTCGCTGAACGAGCTGCTGCCGCTGCTCGAGGCCGTGGTGCAGACCGGCAAGCCGCTGGTCATCGTCGCCGAGGACGTCGAGGGCGAGGCGCTGGCTACGCTCGTCGTCAACCGCCTCCGTGGCGGCCTGAAGGTCGCGGCCGTCAAGGCTCCGGGCTTCGGCGATCGCCGCAAGGCCATGCTGCAGGACATCGCGATCCTGACCGGCGGCCAGGCGATCTCGGAAGATCTCGGCATCAAGCTCGAGAACGTCAACCTCTCCATGCTCGGCCGCGCCAAGAAGGTGATGATCGACAAGGAGAACACCACGATCGTCAACGGCGCCGGCAAGAAGGCCGACATCGAGGCGCGCGTTCAGCAGATCAAGGCGCAGATCGAGGAGACCACCTCGGACTACGACCGTGAGAAGCTGCAGGAGCGTCTGGCCAAGCTCGCGGGCGGCGTCGCGGTGATCCGCGTCGGCGGCGCGACCGAGGTCGAGGTCAAGGAGCGCAAGGATCGCGTGGATGACGCGATGCATGCGACCCGCGCGGCTGTCGAGGAAGGCATCCTGCCGGGCGGCGGCGTCGCCCTGCTCCGGGCGTCCGAGCAGCTCAAGGGCCTGCGCACCAAGAACGACGACCAGAAGACCGGCATCGAGATCGTGCGCAAGGCGCTCTCCGCCCCGGCCCGCCAGATCGCGATCAACGCGGGCGAGGACGGCTCGGTCATCGTCGGCAAGATCCTGGAGAAGGACCAGTACGCCTATGGCTTCGACAGCCAGACCGGCGAGTACGGCAACCTGGTCTCCAAGGGCATCATCGACCCGACCAAGGTGGTTCGCGCCGCGATCCAGAACGCCGCCTCCGTGGCTGCGCTGCTGATCACGACCGAAGCCATGGTCGCCGAGCTGCCGAAGAAGAACGCCGGCGGCCCCGCGATGCCTCCGGGCGGCGGCATGGGCGGCATGGACTTCTAAGTCCGACGCTTCGTCGCAGACGACAATTGCAAAACCCCGGCAGCGATGCCGGGGTTTTCGTTTGTACTGGAATTGTCGAATCGCCAGCCTCGGTTTCGGGCTCGTGCCCCGATGCATTCAATGCGTAGTTCGGATGAGCGCACGCCGCATCCCGAAGGGCGCGGGCGGAAGCGACATCCGGGGTCTCACGAACCGCGCCGGTGATCCCGCATGTCGCTTCGCTCATGCGGGGCTACGGGTTCGCGTCCGCCCTACTTCACCATCGTCCCGATCCGCTCGAAACGGATCCGGCCCGGCTCGCCTTTCTCGGCGCGGGCGGCGGAGAAAAAGATCATGGCGGCGCGGCCGATCACGTTCTCGATCGGCACATAGCCGATCTGGGACAGGACGCGGCTGTCGGTCGAGTTGTCGCGGTTGTCGCCGAGCATGAACAGCCGGCCGTCCGGCACAACGAAGACGTTGGTGTTGTCGAAGAAGCCGTGGCTGACGCAATCCAGCGTCTCGTAGCTCACGCCATTCGGCAAGGTCTCGCGCCAGCGCGTGACGCGCTCGTTCGCATCGCCCCCGCAGGCCGCCTCTCCGGTCAGATCCTCGACGCGCTCCCGCTCGACGGCCGTATCGTTGATGTAGAGCACTCCGTCCTTCATCTGGACGCGATCGCCGGGCAGTCCGACGACGCGCTTGATATAGACGGTCGCATTGTCTTTCGGCAGGAAGAACGCGACGACATCACCGCGCGCAGGTGTCGCGCCCCAGATACGCGCCGACGGCGGCAACGAGGAAGGCCATGACAACGGCCAAGTGAAGCGGCTGTAGCCGTAGGGATATTTCGACACGAAGAAGACATCGCCGACGCGAAGCGTTGGAATGTTCGAGGATGAAGGAATGTTGAACGGCTGATACAGGAAGGAGCGGATCAGCACCGGCGAGGCCAGCAGCAGGCTCAGCAGCGCGAAGCCCGCGATGAAGATCGCCGCGATCGCCCACCACGGCTCGCGCTTCGGCCCGATTGCACCCGCATCCAGGCTCGTCATCGCGTCTCCCCCCTTCTTCACAGCCTGAGGATGATGGAAGGCCCGGCCATGCGCAATCGCCAAATGAACCGGCGGCCACGCGGCCGCTGATCACCTCCGGCGCCTGCCGCCCCGTCAACAGGAGGCCGCCCGTGGGCGACCTCACCGATTTGGAGTCTTCACCGCCCCTTCCGCCACGGCGCGTCGGCTTCCCAGTCACCGGCCATG